>CAUULA010000013.1:0-32835 GCA_963545855.1 uncultured Prevotella sp. | reverse complement strand
AGATGACGTCGAGTCTCGTGGGCTCGGAGATGTGTATAAGAGACAGGTGCAAAAATACTATATTTTAATGATAAATCAAAGCAAAAAGCATAAAAATCAATTTTTATTTCTTACTTTTGCATAAAATACGACTTAGGATGAATCTCAAATATGATGTCATAGTGATTGGTGGTGGACATGCCGGTTGTGAAGCAGCAACAGCATCAGCCAACATGGGGGCTAAGACCTGCCTCATCACAATGGACATGAATAAGATAGGACAGATGAGCTGCAACCCGGCAATAGGGGGGATAGCAAAGGGCCAGATTGTAAGGGAAATTGATGCGTTAGGTGGGCAAATGGGATTAGTAGCCGACGCTACGGCCATCCAATTCCGCATGCTGAACAGAGGAAAGGGACCGGCGGTTTGGTCTCCTCGTGCACAATGTGACCGTGAGAAATTCATTTGGAAATGGCGTCAAATACTTGACGCCACCCCAAACCTTGATATCTGGCAAGACCAGGCAGAAGAGCTACTCGTTGATAACGGAGAGGCCATAGGCGTGAAAACCATCTGGGGAGCAGAGTTCCATGCAAAAAGCGTTGTTGTTACGGCAGGCACTTTCCTCAACGGACTGATGCATGTGGGCCGCCGCCAATATCCTGGCGGACGATGTGCAGAGCCCACGGTCCTACATTTCAGCGAAAGTATTTCCCGCTGGGGGATTCATTCTTACAGGATGAAGACTGGTACTCCCGTTCGGATAGACAAACGGTCTGTACACTTTGAGGACATGGAGGAACAGCCGGGAGAGAACGATTTCCACCAGTTCAGTTATATGGGCGGGCGCCGAAACCTGAAACAATTACCTTGCTGGACATGCTATACAAATGCCGAAGTTCACGAGACTTTACGGCGAGGACTTGCAGATTCCCCGCTCTTCAACGGGCAGATCCAGAGCACCGGACCAAGATATTGCCCGTCTATAGAGACAAAGCTTGTTACATTTCCAGGCAAGGATCAGCATCCTTTATTCTTAGAACCCGAAGGCGAAGACACCAATGAAATGTACCTGAACGGATTTTCTTCCAGCATGCCCATGGATATCCAGTTGGACGCCATCCACAAAATCCCCGCGCTCAGAGATGCAAAAATATACCGGCCGGGCTACGCTATAGAATATGATTATTTTGATCCGACTTTGCTCAAGCAGTCGTTGGAATCTAAAATTCTGAAAGGTTTATTCCTTGCCGGCCAGGTAAATGGAACTACGGGCTACGAGGAGGCGGGCGGACAAGGGCTGACAGCAGGTGTCAATGCGGCTATTCACTGTGCTGGAGGCACTCCTTTTATCATGCAAAGAGACCAAAGTTATATAGGTGTTCTCGTCGACGACCTTACGACAAAGGGCGTAGACGAACCTTATCGGATGTTCACTTCAAGGGCAGAATACCGAATCTTACTCCGCCAAGACGACGCAGATGCACGGCTTACCGAAAAGGCATACGAATTAGGTATTGCCAAACGCGACCGCTACGACTGGTGGACACAAAAGAAAGAAGCCATTAAGAAATTACTCCATTACTGCGAGAACACATCAGTAAAACCTGCAGAAATCAACACTGCACTTCAGGTTCTGGGAACTACACCAATAAGAATGGGGTGCAAATTATCAGACTTGATTGGAAGGCCTCAGCTCTCTATTAACGCATTAAAGCCTATCTTCCCTGATTTTAAAAACCAAATAGAGAGCCTTGCCAATCGCAACGAAGAAGTTGCCGAGGCCGTAGAAATAAAGATCAAATACAAAGGATACATAGAACGCGAGAAGGTTATTGCCGATAAGATGCATCGCCTTGAGAATATAAAGATCAAGGGCAGATTCCATTATAATGAACTCCATGAAATCTCTACGGAAGGACGTCAGAAGCTTGAGAGGATCGACCCGGAGACTCTTGCCCAGGCAAGCCGTATTCCCGGCGTGTCTCCGAGCGACATCAATGTTCTTCTAATACTATTAGGAAGATAATGTTTCATGTGAAACATAATAATAAAAACATATAGAACATGAACAAAAAGATTTTGTTAGACAACCTGCGTAGCGTACAGGATTGGCCCATTAAGGGAGTAAACTTCAGAGATGTTACCACCATGTTCAAAAGTCCCGAGTGCCTGAAGGAAATCTGTGATGAGATGTTTGAACTATACAAGGACAAAGGCATCACCAAAATTGTCGGCATTGAGAGTCGCGGATTCGTAATGTCGTCGGCACTTGCTATTCGATTGGGGGCAGGCGTCGTGCTTTGCCGGAAACCCGGTAAGTTGCCGTGTGAAACCGTACAAGAAAGCTATGCTAAAGAATACGGCATCGATACGATTGAGATACACAAAGATGCCATCGACGAGAACGATGTAATTTTGCTTCATGATGATTTACTTGCAACGGGAGGGACCATGAAGGCGGCATGTGAGCTCGTAAAGAAATTCCATCCCAAGAAAATCTACGCAAACTTTTTAATAGAGTTAGACTCAGAATTTCCAGAAGCAAGAAATACTTTTGATAAGGATGTCGAGATAACATCCCTATTGCAATTCTAAACAACAGAAAGAGGGAAAAAGGGATGAAAGAGATGCCGGACGAGAAATCTTCTGCCACCAATATCAATGGACGAGCCTTTTCCGAGTTGCGCCCTTGACATGTTTCACATGAAACATTTAAGACTAAAAAGGCTTTAAACAAAAGGGTTTATGAAAACAACCAGAGAAGAAAACGAACAGCGCTTAGAGCATTGCAGGAGCAAAATCCTTGCTATGCCCGAGACTCCCGGCTGCTATAAGTTCCACGACAAAGAAGGTACCATTATCTATGTAGGAAAGGCCAAGAACTTGAAGCGCCGTGTTTCTTCCTATTTTCATAAAGAAGTTGACCGATACAAGACAAAGGTCCTTGTATCGAAAATCTGGGATATAACCTATAGTTATGCAAATACGGAAGAGGATGCACTACTCATGGAGAACAGCATGATCAAGCAATACAATCCCCGATACAATGTTTTATTGAAAGACGGGAAGACCTATCCCTCCATTTGCATTAGCAAAGAACTATACCCAAGGATATTCAATACTCGCACGATCAATAAAAAACACGGAACCTTTTATGGTCCCTACAGCAAGATCTCGAGTATGTATAACATCTTGGAAATCATCAGAAAGGTCTTTAAACCCAGAACTTGCAGACTCCCCTTAACGCCAGAGAGCATCAAGGAGGGCAAATTCAAACCTTGTTTAGAATATCACATCGGAAACTGTTTGGGGCCCTGCATCGACCGGCAGAGCTATGACGACTATCAGGAAAACATCCGCCAGGCCCGCGAAGTATTGAAAGGCAATACCCGCGACATGCTGAAATACCTCACGGGAAAAATGATGGAGAAGGCCGAAGAGCTGAAATTCGAGGAAGCAGAGATACTGAAGCAACGCCATATCATGCTCGAAAACTTTGTCGCCAAGAGTGAAGTGGTAAGCTATACCATTAAGGATGTAGATGTATTCAGCATTGAAAACGATGATTTAGAGAAGAACGCTTTCATCAACTACATGCATGTCAGAAACGGGGCAATCAATCAAAGCTTCACCTACGAATACAAACGCAAGCTCAAAGAGAGCGACGAGGAGCTCCTGATGCTGGCAATCCCCGAAATCAGGAGCCGTTTCGAGAGCACCTGCAAGGAAGTGATCGTCCCCTTTGGCATGAACTGGAAGCTCAAGGACGCAGAGTTTTTCGTTCCGGAAAGAGGCGACAAGAAACACCTTCTCGAGCTTTCCCAGATGAACGCCAAGCAGTATAAATTCGATCGTCTGAAGCAAGCCGAGAAGCTCAACCCTGAACAGAAGCAAACACGGTTAATGAAAGAACTCAAGGAAAAACTGAAGCTTCCCAAGCTCCCTTACCACATCGAGTGCTTCGATAATTCAAATATCAGCGGCACGGACGCCGTAGCAGCATGCGTTGTCTACAAGGGGATGAAGCCCTCAAGGAAAGATTACCGCAGATATATCATCAAGACCGTTAAAGGCCCGGACGATTACGCCTCCATGCAGGAAGTTGTACGACGCAGGTATTCAAGGATGATTGAGGAAGGCACAAGCCTCCCCGACCTCATCATTACCGATGGCGGAAAGGGGCAGATGGAGGTTGTGAGAGAGGTCGTAGAAGGTGAACTGCAGTTGGAGATACCCATAGCGGGACTCGCAAAGGACGACCGCCACCGCACCAATGAGCTGCTTTACGGATGGCCTCCACAAGTAATAGGTCTGAAAACAGACTCCGAACTCTTCCATATACTCACCCGCATCCAGGACGATGTACACAACTATGCCATTGAATACCACCGAAATAAGCGGTCGAAGCATGCCCTGCACAGTGAATTAGACGACATTAAGGGCATAGGTCCGAAGGCCCAAGCTCTGCTAATGAATAGGTTAAGGAGTGTGAAACAAATAAAACTATCTGATTATCAAACACTTACATACTTATTGGGGGCCGCAAAAGGAAAAATTGTCTACGAGCATTTCCATCCCACGAAGCAGCCAACCGAAGAATCCTGACAAACATCCAACTCCACCTGCCATAGTCAGGAAGGCATCAGAATCTCACTTTTTTGAAAGCGAAATTTGGATTTGTTAGAATTAATCAATATCTTTGCAATATGAGAGCTGTTATCCAGAGAGTCAGCCACGCTTCCGTAACCATTGATGGAAAGATGAAGTCGAGCATCAAGGGAGGCCTTTTGATACTCATAGGAATTGAAGACTCCGACACATCAGAGGATGCAAACTGGCTTGCCAGAAAGGTTGTCAACCTCCGCATCTTTGACGATGCGAACGGCGTGATGAACCTCTCCGTCATGGACACGGCCGGTGAAATCCTCGTTATAAGCCAGTTCACGCTCTTTGCAAGCTATAAGAAGGGGAACCGCCCGTCATGGCTTCGTGCGGGCGCTCATGAGCATTCCGTCCCCCTCTACGAAGATTTTTGCCGTAAATTGAGCGCAGCCCTGGGAAAGGAAGTCGGCCGGGGCGAGTTCGGTGCAGACATGCAGGTAGAACTCCTGAACGACGGCCCGGTAACGATTTGCATGGATACACATCGGAAAGAATAAGGAACACGAGATGAGCGATGAACCCCTCACTGTTGAAACAAGAAAAAATATGACGATAAGAGAGGCACAGGATGCAGTAGACAAATGGGTGAAGACCTATGGCGTGAGATATTTCTCGGAACTCACCAACATGGCTTGCCTCACCGAGGAAGTGGGTGAACTGGCGCGCGTGATAGCCCGCAGGTATGGCGACCAGAGCTTCAAGAATAGCGAGAAGCCCAATCTCGGAGAAGAGATAGCAGATGTCTTGTGGGTATTGATGTGCTTAGCCAACCAGACGGGAGTAGATCTTACGGAAGAGCTCAATAAGAGCTTCGAGAAGAAAACCCGCCGCGACGCTCATCGCCATCTGGAGAATCCTAAGCTGAAAACATAACGAAGAACAATAAAACACAAGCAGAAATGAGTAACATTAAAGACACTGTTCTCAACGACATCGAGAAACAGAAACAAAACAAGCCGCTGGAACCCAGCAAAGTAGAACAGGCTCTCAAGCTCTACGACTTCAATGTCGGCGACGAAGAGGTAAAAGACACAGTACGGAAAATCATCGACGAGAAAGTTCCTGCCAATGAGACTCCTGAAGTGAAGAAGTTCCTTCTGGGCAGCGTGGAGCTCACCTCGCTGAACACGACCGATACCGAGGAAAAGATTCTCGGCATGGTAGAGAAAGTGAACAGGTATGCCCACGAGTTCGCGGAGCTCCCTCATGTGGCGGCCGTGGTCTGCTACCCCAACTTCACCTATCTCGTCAGCCAGAGCCTGGAAGTCGACGGTGTTGAAATCACCAATGTCAGCGGCAGTTTCCCCTCGTCGCAGACCTTCATGGAGGTTAAGGTGGCAGAGACCGCCCTTGCCTTGAAAGACGGGGCAACGGAGATAGACATCGTCCTCCCCGTGGGCAAGTTCTTCTCTGAAGACTATGAGGGCATTGCCGACGACATAGCAGAGCTGAAGCAGGTGTGCGGCGACCACTCCATGAAAGTAATCCTCGAGACCGGCGATCTGGGCTCTTGCGCCAACATCAAGAAGGCCGCCATTCTCTCTATGTATTCCGGCGCAGACTATGTAAAGACATCCACGGGCAAAGAAAAGGTAAGCGCCACCCCGGAGGCTGTATATGTCATGTGCCAGGCCATCAAGGAATACTATGACCGGACGGGCATCGTAATCGGTCTGAAACCTGCCGGCGGCATCAATACGGTGAAAGATGCCGTAACCTATTACACCATCGTCCAGGAGGTGTTGGGCGAGAAATGGCTCACCAACAAGCTGCTCCGCCTGGGCACATCCCGCCTCACCAACATGCTCATGAGCGAGGTTCTGGGCAAGGAAATCAAGTTCTTCTAAGTTGCGGGAACCAACAAGGAGGGGGTACAACGGATGTGTTGTCCCCCCTCCTTGCTATCTTTATCCTGACAAACTCGGCGATTTTGTGCGACGATTTCGGCGAGTTTGTCGCACGAAATCGACGGAATCGTAACTTTGTCAGCCACTTCCTGTATACTGCCTCGCGATTTTGTTCAGTTTATGCAATGCCACCCTCCCGTCCGACATCAGCTATTCCGCTCTATCACAAAGTCCAGATAGGCCTCAAGGGCACGCTTGATGGCCGGGTCGGTAACCTTTGTGTCAAGAAACTGCCGGCACTCCCTGTGGAAATCCCGCATGCGTTTGTCGGCATATTCTATGCCTCCGTTCTGCTTCGTGAAAGACACCAGGCGGGCGATTTCATCGCTCTTTATCTCCCTGCTCTTCACTTTTTGAGCAAGGCGGAGCATCTCCTCGTCGCCCGTAGCGTTGAGCGCATGGATCACGGGCAGGGTGAGCTTGCCCTCCGCCATGTCGTTTCCCGTGGGCTTGCCTATTTCCTTAGAGTCGTAATAGTCGAAGATATCGTCGCGGATCTGAAAGATTATCCCCAGGTTCTGACCGAATTTCTTGGCCAGCTGCACATCCTCTTCCGACGCCCCCGACGCCTCGGCGCCGATGGCCGAACAAGCCTCGAAGAGCGCGGCGGTCTTCCCCTTGATGATGTTATAATACACCTCTTCCGATATTTCCTGGTTCTGGATGTTGGAAAGCTGCAGGATTTCACCGTCCGAGAGCGTCCTGCCCAGCTGGGAAAGGTATCTCACGATGCGCTCCTTGTGGGTGTAAGACACATACAGCAGTGCCGTCGAGAGAATGTAATCGCCCACCAGCACACTCACCTTGTTGTCATATACGGCGTTCACCGAGGCCTGGCCGCGGCGTTCCTCACTCTCGTCCACTACATCGTCGTGCACCAGGCTGGCTGTATGAAGCAGCTCCAGGCCTACTGCCGCATGCTGGGTAACCTCGGTAACCTCACCGAAATTCTTCGCCATCAACAATATCAGCATAGGGCGCATGCGCTTCCCACCCCGCTTGCGGATATGGTCGAGCGCCTGGGCAAGCATCCCGTCGCTATGATCGAGAGAGTGGTTGAAAAGCTCGATAAAATCAGTTAATTCTGAAGAAATCGGTTGCTTGATGAGTGGTAGATAATCCATCTGGCACTGAATTTTGATACAAATTTAGTGATTTTATCGGGAAATGTGGCAAAAAAATTGTAATTTTACACGAGAAATACTTATTATTATGGAGAAGCTTTTTCTTTTGGATGCCTATGCGTTGATATATCGATCGTATTACGCCTTCATCAAAAATCCCCGTATCAACTCCAAAGGGAAGAACACATCGGCGGTGATGGGGTTCCTGAACACGCTCAATGAGGTGATAACCAAGGAGAAACCCACCCACATAGGAGTGGCTTTCGACCACGGAAAAACCTTCCGCAACGAAGTTTTCCCTGCCTATAAGGCGCAGCGGGAAGAAACGCCTGAGGATATCAAGGCTAGTGTTCCCGTCATCAAGGACATCCTCGAGGCCTACCATATCCCCATCTTGCAGGTCGACGGCTTCGAGGCCGACGATGTCATCGGCACCCTTGCCACCCAGGCCGGCCGCCAGGGCATAGAGACCTACATGCTCACGCCCGACAAGGACTATGGGCAACTCGTGGCCGACAATGTCTATATGTTCCGTCCGAGGCATGGCGGCGGCTACGATAAGATCGGCAAAGCCGAAATCAGCGATAAGTATGGCATCAGCTCTCCTGCGCAGGTCATCGACCTGCTGGCCCTCATGGGAGACTCGGCTGATAATTTCCCGGGCTGCCCCGGGGTCGGCGAGAAGACTGCGGTGAAGCTCATCAACGAATTCGGAAGCATAGACAGTCTTCTCAACCACACCGACCAGCTGAAAGGGAAGATGCGTGAAAAAGTGGAGGCTGCCGTCGACGACATCAAGATGTCTTACTTCCTGGCCACCATCCGCACCGATGTACCCGTCAATCTGAATCTTAAAGAGCTGGAACTCGTAGCCCCCGACGAGGAGAAACTCGACTCCATCCTCACCGAACTGGAATTCAAGAGCCTGAAAGACAAGATTCTTAATAAAACTGAAAATAAGTCAAAAACAAATAATCTACAGCTCGATTTTTTTGCGGAAATCACGCCCGAGAGGTCAGCCAAGCCTGAAAACGGCCTAAAAAACAGCCTTAAAACCATTAAAACGGAATATCAGTTGGTTGATAATGAGGGTTTTATGCTCAAAATTTGTGATTTTTTCAGGACAAAAAAAATATTGAGTTTAGACACGGAAACCACCTCTACCAATCCCGTGGACGCCGAATTGGTAGGTTTGAGCTTCTCTGTCGAGGAAAACAAGGCCTTCTATGTCCCGATTCCGAGCAATCGTGAAGAAGCGCAAAGAATTGTAAATATATTTAAAAATGCCTATGAAGACGAGACCATCCTCAAGGTCGGGCAGAACATAAAGTATGATTATGAGGTGCTGATGAACTATGGCGTGCGCATCCGTGGCAAGATGTTCGACACCATGCTGGCACATTATGTGCTCCAGCCGGAACTCCATCACAACATGGACTACATGGCCGAGACCCTGCTCAACTATCAGACGGTGCACATCGAGGAACTCATCGGGCCGAAAGGCAAGGGGCAGAAGAACATGCGCGACCTGTCACCGGCCGAAATCTGCGACTATGCCTGCGAAGACGCCGATATCACCCTGAAGCTGAAGAATGTGCTCGAGCCGCAGTTGAAGACATCCGAAGCCGAAGATCTATTCTGGAACATAGAGATGCCGCTGGTGCCCGTACTGGCCGAGATGGAGATGAACGGCGTGAGGATAGACACCGAATCACTG
Source organism: uncultured Prevotella sp. (assembly GCA_963545855.1). Taxonomy (GTDB): domain Bacteria; phylum Bacteroidota; class Bacteroidia; order Bacteroidales; family Bacteroidaceae; genus Prevotella. Next base: position 23,442 of record CAUULA010000013.1, on the reverse strand, counting down.
AAGGAAACATCAAGAATTTTCACAGAGCGGATGAACCGATACGAAGAAAATATCTATCAGGAGGCAGGCGAGAGGTTCAACATCTCCAGTCCTAAGCAAGTGGGCGACATCCTCTTCGACAAGATGAAGATCGTGGACAATCCGAAGAAGACCAAGACGGGACAGTATGTTACCTCCGAGGAAGTGCTCCAGCAGCTCAAGTCGAAGGCACCTATCGTGGAGCAAATACTGAACTACAGGGGCATGAAGAAGCTTCTGAGCACCTATGTAGACGCCCTCCCGAAACTCATCAACCCGCGAACCGGACACATCCACACCAGCTTCAACCAGGCACTCACCGCCACCGGACGCCTGAGTTCGTCGGATCCCAACCTGCAGAATATACCCGTGCGCACCGAAGACGGCAAGGAAATCCGGCGCTGCTTCATACCTGAAGAAGGGTGTAAGTTCTTTTCAGCAGATTATTCTCAGATTGAACTGCGCATCATGGCACATCTCTCCGAAGACGAAAACATGATGGAAGCCTTCCGTTCCGGCTTCGACATCCACCGCGCGACGGCAGCCAAGATCTGGCACGAGGAGATGGATGAGGTATCCGACAGCCAGCGCAAGAAAGCCAAGCAGGCCAATTTCGGCATCATATACGGCATCACCACCTACGGTCTTGCACAGCGCATGGACATCTCGAACGGAGAAGCCCGACAGCTCATAACCGACTATTTCAAGACCTTCCCAAAGGTGAAGGACTACATGGAGCAGGCTAAGGAGACGGCGAGGGAAAAGGGCTATGCCGAGACCATCTTCGGACGGCGACGCTATCTGCCCGACATCAATTCGCAGAACGCCACCGTGCGCGGGTTTGCCGAGCGCAACGCCATCAACGCCCCGATACAAGGCTCCGAGGCCGACATCATCAAGGTGGCCATGGCTCGCATTCATCGGCGTTTCCGGAAAGAGGGCATCCGCTCGAAGATGATACTCCAAGTGCACGACGAACTCAACTTCTCGGTCTATCCCGAGGAACAGGAGCAGGTGAAGCGCATCGTGCTCGAGGAAATGCAGAACGCCTGCAAGCTGCGCGTGCCGCTGGTGGCAGACGCCGGATGGGGAGCCAACTGGCTGGAGGCACACTAAAAGCCCCTCCCCTGCTCCTTCTTTCAAGATGAGGAAACAAAGTTGAATGCAGGACAGAAAAACCAACAAGAAAAAGACGAAAAAACAAGACAACAACCAAATTATCATGAAACTTTACACCATTATCATAAACTTCATTTACGGAAACCGAACCTATCAGATTTCCGCAAACAGCATCCGAGAGGCCCTGCACCGGCTCTTCGATACCCGCAAAATGGAAGGCGTTGGACCAAAAGCCCTCCGCCAGTTACATGAAGACATTGACTCCGAGCTCTGGAAACCTGATTCCTTCATGGATATGACCAACTCCTGGCTCTGCCAATACCGGGTGAACAATGAAGACATGTATGTGAACATCGTCAAGACCGACGGGCAACAAGACCCCTACGAGCCGTCAGATCCTCTCAAATATAGCGACGGCCTCTACACAGCCGAGCAGGGAGACCGTATCTATAAGCACATAGACCTGTTGGAGGAAAAAGCCGACTGGAAGGCTCTCAAACGCTACGCCTTGAAGACATGCAAGCTCTACCCCAAGGAATACTACCTGATGACCAAGGTCGCCAAGTGCTGTTACTTCCTCGAAGAGCCCAAGGAAATGCTGCAATGGGCACGCAAAGCCTACGAAGAAGGAACCGAGGATCCCTGCACTTCGTTCTGGCTGGCTCTCGCGTTTTATGAAAACGGCCGCTGGCAGGAGGCCGTCCGGCATAGCGACACGATACTCCATTGGGACTTCCGGAATCTTGCCTTCGGCCGTCATGGTGAAGGCTCCGACTATGCCTGGCAGCTCATTGACGACTGCAAGGCCATCAAAGGCCTCTCGCTCATGGCACTAAAACAGGCTGATGGAACGGCCCTGCTGCGTGAATACCTCGCCCATGCGAAGGCCTGGGCATCCTATTTCAAGAAGTCATGGATAAAATCCAGGCTCGAGGAAGCAAGCCTGAAGGAAAACTAAAGGCTACCGGAAAAATATAAGAGGCCGCCGACCGAAATGCTGCCGACAGGCTCTCGCGTTATGCGGGGTTCACCTGAATGTTCACTTGCGCATGCCCACCAAACTCTGTTTTCAGTCTCTGCTCGATGCGCTGCGTGTGTACATAGGCCTCGGCGAGCGTCAGTCCGGGCGGCATGGCTATACACAGGTCTATCACGATGCCGTTGCCTATCTTGCGCGTCTGCAGTTGCAGCACGCACACCACCTGCTCCTCGTCCTCCACCACCCTTCTCACGGTCTCTTTCTGTGCCTCCGGCAGCGCATGCTCCGTCAGCTCTCCCACGGCCTGACTGACAAGTTTGTAGGCCATGCGGACGACGATGAGCCCCATGATGATGGCCGCTATCGGGTCGAGAACCGCCCATCGGGGCCCTAAGAGAATGGCTCCCGCGATGCCGAGCGTAGTGCAAATGGACGACAGGGCGTCGCTGCGATGGTGCCATGCGTTGGCTATCACGGCGTCGGAATTCCACTCCTCTCCCACCCTGTGCATAAAGCGGAACACCCACTCCTTCATCAGCACGCTCATGATCGCTACCACAAGGGCTATCAGACGGGGCTGCCCGAGAGAACGGCCCGCTATGGCGTCGAGCACTTTTTCTATGGCCTCATAGCAGATGGCGATGCCTACGCCAAGGAGAATCAGGCCTATGATGCCCGTGGCCAGCGTCTCGTATTTACCATATCCATAGTCATGGTTCCTGTCTTTAGGCCGGCTTCCGAGCTTCACAAACAAGATGACGATGAGGTCGCTCAGACAGTCGGCCAGGGAATGCACGGCATCGGCTATCATCGCCGACGACCTCCCAAAGAAGCCGGCAATGAACTTCAACAGCATGAGCAGTACATTCACGCTACTCCCCGCTATGGAAACCTTGTAAATATCGGTTTTCCTGTTTCTTACCATAATCGTTTCCCTTAGGAAGAAAAATTCCTAATTGGAGACTACAAAATTACAAAATTACTTTGAAACAAAACACTCCCCCAGAGCATTTTATCATTTTCGGGCATCCTGTTTCTCAAAATATTTCACTATCTTTGCAGTCGTATATACAAAATTCAGATTCCAAATGGCGTTAAAATGTGGTATCGTAGGACTCCCGAATGTGGGGAAATCCACGCTTTTCAACTGTCTTTCGAGTGCCAAGGCACAGGCAGCCAACTTTCCATTCTGCACGATAGAGCCTAATCTGGGCGTCATCACCGTTCCCGACAACCGCCTTACGAAGCTCGCCGAGATAGTTCACCCGGGCCGTATCGTGCCTGCCACTTGTGAAATCGTCGACATCGCAGGGCTCGTGAAGGGAGCTTCCAAGGGAGAGGGACTGGGCAACAAGTTCCTTGGCAACATCCGCGAGTGCGACGCCATCATCCATGTCATCCGCTGTTTTGATGACGACAATGTGGTGCGTGAGGGCGGTGCGGCCGTCAATCCCGTATCGGACAAGGAAATCATAGACACCGAACTGCAGCTGAAAGACCTTGAGACCATCGAGGGACAGCTGGCCAAGCAGCAGAAAATGGCCGCCGCCGGCAGCAAGGAGGCTAAGGTCATCGTCGGCGTCCTGGAAGCTTTCAAGGAGGCACTGGAGCAGGGGCGGAACGCCCGCAGCGTGGAATTTGAGAGCAAGGAAGAGAAACAGGCTGCCCACGACCTGTTCTTGTTGACCACAAAACCCGTGCTCTATGTCTGCAATGTGGATGAAGCGAGTGCGCGGACGGGCAATGAATACAGCCGCAGAATCGAGCAGATAGCCGCCGAAGAGGGGACGGAAGCCATGGTGATAGCCGCCAAGAGCGAGGAAGACATCGCCTCACTGGAGACCTATGAGGACAAGAAAATGTTCCTCGACGAGCTCGGCCTGGAGGAAAGCGGCGTCAACCGACTCATCAAGAAGGCCTATCACCTGCTCAATCTGCAGACTTTCATCACAGCCGGAGAGATGGAAGTGAAAGCCTGGACCTATCATAAGGGCTGGAAGGCACCGCAGTGCGCCGGCGTCATCCACACCGATTTCGAGAAAGGATTCATCCGCGCCGAAGTCATCAAGTATGCCGACTACCTGCAATATAGGTCCGAAACCGCCGTGCGCGAGGCCGGGAAGCTCCATGTGGAGGGCAAAGACTATGTGGTGGAAGACGGCGACATCATGCACTTCAGATTCAATGTGTAGGCAGAAAAACCTACTCAAGCTTTCCCAAAAGGAAAGATGTAAACAAGAAAACAATACTAAAAAACAGACCGGTACCAACTTATGTCGTCAGACATCCTTCTCTTTGGAAGGGCTTGGGGAGGTCTTCTATGAATTATGAATACATTATCTTTCATCCTTTGGAACCCGGATCCCGTCATCGGACACCTCGGATTCATCACCCTCAGGTGGTATGCCACCTGCTGGATTATCGGCCTCTTGCTCGGCGCGGTACTCATGCACAGGCTCTACAAGCAGCAAAACATTCCTGAAGAAAAGTTCGAGCCTCTCTTCTTCTACATATTTTTCGGGGTGCTCATAGGGGCAAGACTGGGGCATTGCGTCTTCTACGACCCCGCCTATTTCCTCGGTTCCTGGGATCATTTCATCGAAATGCTCATCCCTTTCCACCACATGCCCGACGGCAGCTGGAAACTCACTGGCTACGAGGGACTGGCCAGTCATGGCGGCGTCATCGGCATGCTCGTGGCCATATGGATGTATTGTAGGTCAACGAAAGTGTCCGGCTGGGTGGTTCTTGACAACATGGGCATCTGCTCGGGCATAACTGCCGCCTTCATCCGGTTAGGCAATCTGATGAATTCCGAGATTATCGGCAAGGTTACCGAGGTGCCTTGGGCATTCATATTCGAGCATGTAGACCAGCATCCGCGCCACCCCGGACAACTCTATGAGTCGATCGCCTACCTCTGCTTTTTCCTCCTCATCCTCTTCATCTATAAGAAGAAAGGGCCGAAAAGCGTGGGAACAGGCTTCTATTTCGGGCTCTGCCTGACCCTCATCTTCACCTTCCGGTTCTTCATCGAATATACAAAGGAGATCCAAGTGGCCTTTGAGGCCGGACTGCCCATGGACATGGGGCAGATCTTGAGCCTACCGCTGATTGTCATTGGCGTGGCCTGCCTCGTGGGTGGAAAATGGATGCAGAAACTCGGGGCAAAACCTCGAGGCTAAATCAAAACAAATACTGAAGGGAAAATAGGCTATGAGGCATTCCTCTAAATAGATTTCCCGCCTATTATCCCTTCAGTATTTTCTTAATGTCATTCAGCTTGTTGAGTGCCTCGACAGGCGTCAGATTGTTGACATCGAGGCTCAATATCTCGTCGCGAATCTGGCTCAAGACGGGGTCGTCGAGCTGGAAGAAGCTCAATTGCATGCCCTCCCTGCTCTCCTCGAGATGCTTGATGTTCGGCTTACCGGCACTTCCCACGCTCGCATTATCGGCCTCCAGCTGCTTCAGAATCACATTCGCACGCTTCACTATGCTCTTCGGCATACCCGCAATATCAGCCACATGGATACCGAAAGAATGCTCCGAACCGCCACGCTCCAGCTTGCGGAGGAAGATGACCTTACCGTCTACCTCCTTCACGCTTACATTATAGTTCTTGATGCGTGAGAAATTCTTCTCCATTTCGTTCAGCTCATGATAGTGGGTGGCAAAGAGCGTGCGTGCCCGAGCTTTCGGATGCTCGTGCAGATACTCAACGATAGCCCAGGCAATACTGATTCCGTCGTAGGTGGAAGTTCCCCTGCCCAACTCGTCGAAGAGAACCAACGACTTCGGAGTAACATTGTTAAGGATGTTGGAAGCCTCTGTCATTTCGACCATGAAGGTGGATTCGCCGAGAGAAATGTTGTCTGACGCTCCTACACGCGTGAATATCTTGTCCACCAGACCGATTCTCGCGCTCTCCGCGGGCACGAAGCATCCTGTCTGGGCAAGCAGCACGATGAGGGCCGTCTGGCGCAGCAGCGCGCTTTTTCCGGCCATGTTCGGACCGGTGATCATCATGATCTGCTGCTTCTCCGCGTCGAGATAAATGTCGTTGGGCACATACCTCTCTCCTATCGGAAGCTGCGTTTCGATGACCGGATGGCGCCCCTGCCTGATGTCGATGAGCTCATCGTCTCCTTCTATCACCGGCCGCACATAAGCATTTTCATCGGCTGTCTTCGCAAAGGAAAGCAGACAATCGAGACGCGCTATCAAGTTTGCGTTGGCCTGAATGAGAGGAATAAACTCCTGCATACCCACGATGAGTTCGCTGAAGAGTTGCGCCTCGAGTTGCAGGATCTTATCGTCGGCACCCAGAATCTTCTCTTCATACTCCTTCAATTCCTGCGTGATGTAGCGCTCGGCCTGTGCCAAAGTCTGCTTGCGAACCCATCCCTGCGGCACTTTATCCTTGAAAGTGTTGCGCACTTCGAGGTAATAGCCGAAGACATTATTATATCCCACCTTCAGGCTTGATATGCCCGTGGCCTCGATCTCGCGCTCCTGAATCTCGAGCAGATAGTCCTTTCCGCTGCGCGAAATACGCCGCAGGTCGTCCAGCTCCTTACTGTAGCCGTCGGCAATCACATCTCCTTTGTTCACCAACTGCGGCGGATCGGGCTGGATTTCCTGCTCTATGCGCTCCCTCAGCGACTCACAAAGGTTCATCTGCTCTCCTATCCGCTTCAGCGTTTCATTCTTCGCATACAGGCAGGAACTCTTGATCGGCTCTATGGCAGCCAAGGCATTCTTGAGCTGAACCACCTCACGGGGCGACACCCTGCCGACGGCCACTTTCGAGATGATGCGCTCCAGGTCGCCGATACGGTGCAACTGGCCGTCGATGAGCTGGCGGAACTCCGGTTGCTTAAAGAAGTATTCCACCACATCCAGCCGCCGGTTGACGGCCTTCTCGTCCCTCAAGGGGAACACCATCCAGCGTTTCAGCAGGCGTCCACCCATCGGCGTTGTAGTACGGTCTATGACATTGAGCAGCGAAGCGCCCCCTTCCTGCATGGGGGAAATCAGCTCCAGTGAGCGTATGGTGAAGTTATCCAGACGCACATAACGCTCCTCCTCGATGCGGGAGAGCGCGGTGATGTGGTTGATATTCGTGTGCTGGGTAATCTCCAGATACTGCATGATGGCACCCGAGGCGATGATTCCGCTTCTCAGGTGCTCCACGCCGAAGCCCTTCAGGTTCTTCGTGCCGAAGTGCTTGAGTAGCTTCTGGCGAGCAGCCTGCTCCGTAAAGACCCAGTCTTCGAGCTCGAAGACACAATAACGTGTACCGAAAAATTTCTCAAACTCTGCCTTCCGGGCCCGGTCATAGAGCACCTCCTTGGGTCCGAAGTTGCCTAACAGCTTCTCCACATAGTCGTAAGTGCCCTCTCCCGTGAGGAATTCGCCCGTGGAAATATCAAGAAACGACACGCCGCATACTCCTTTTCCGAAGTGTACGGCGGCCAGGAAGTTGTTTTCCTTATAGTTGAGCACATTGTCGCTCATGGCCACGCCGGGCGTAACGAGCTCCGTGATGCCCCGCTTCACCATCTTGTCCATCTCCGTGAGACCCTTCTTTCCCTTGATCATCTCACGCTTTTTCTTCGGATCCTCAAGCTGGTCGCAGATGGCCACGCGCTTTCCCGCACGGATGAGCTTGGGCAGATAGGTGTCGAGGGCATGATGGGGGAATCCCGCCATCTCGGCTCCCGAGGCAGCTCCATTGTTCCTCCTCGTGAGCGTGATGCCGAGTATCTTGGAGGCTTCCACCGCATCTTCGCAGTAAGTCTCATAGAAATCCCCGCAACGAAAGAGCAGCAAAGCTTCAGGATGCTTGTTCTTGAAGCTGAAGAACTGCTTCATCATAGGAGTCATTCCCTTGTCGTCTTTTGCCATCAAACTAATCTTTTAGAGCTACAAAGATACTGAATTCCGACGGAAACTCCAAATACCCCTCTTGATTTTATTCCTGATAGGCCGCGAGCTTTTTCAGGTAATAGTCCCTGAAATCCTGCCAATGATAATAAGGGGCACGGTCGGTGGGGAAGGGGAGCGTTACCTCGTTCTCATTCTCGAGCACCTTCACGAGGATATCGTTGCGGTCGGCCTTGTTGCGATAGAAGATGAACTGCAGGTTTGCGGCCATCGGCACGATCTTGTAGTCACGGAATCCCGAGTTCCCGAGGGCCTCCAGATTGTCGACCGGCGTGTCCAGTCCATTGATGCCCAAGAGACAGGTAAGCGGATAGACCATGCTGTCGTGTCCATAGCGGAGCGTGGCCCCCGGATGATCGAAGGCCATGCAGGAGTCGGCCTCCTCGATGATTCTTCGCAGGAGGTTGCGCTGCTTGTAGGGGCGCTTGCCGTCCGTCAGCCTGTCAGGACCGCCATAGAGATACCACTCCGCATTGTCCAACAGCCAGTGATGATAGATTTCGTCCTCGTCGAAGATATCGAAGAGGTCGATGTCCTTGCGCAGTTCCAGGCTCTGCATGTTCGAGGCAATGGCAAAGAGCCGGTTCGAAAGCTTCGTCGCGTCCAGCTCCTTCTGCCAGTAATTCTTGTCGTTGAAGAGCAACCTCATGGTATGCTCGTGCCGGTCGTGCTTCTTGCAGAATGCCTTATAGGCCTTTTCCGTGCCACGGCTCTTGGAAAGCGAGTCGAGCTTCTTGTCCTTCATGTTCATGTAATACATGTCGGCATAGCTCGCATCGTGGCTGATCTGCAGTTCCGGATTCAGCTTCAGGAGGGCCTGAAGGGCATTCTCCATGCTTAGGATGCAGCGGATGACGATGGTGCTGTTGGCCTTGATATGGGTCTTTCCCTCGAAGACCTCGGGAAAATTACGATACATCCGCGTGGCAATCTGCTGGTGCTGCTGTGCTCCGAGCAGGCTCAGCTCGCCGTCGCGACCGTTGGCACTCCTCGTAACACGGGCCACCTTGGCAAGCACCTCCTTGCCCTTGGCGGTCAGCTTGCCGGCCTTGTCGGCCTCCTCAAGCGTGGCGAGGGCACCGGCGTAGGCCTGCTTGCCAATCAGCCAGCGTGATCCGTGGCGGCCGTAGTGGCTGATATAGAAGGGCGCATAGCCTTCCGGGGTGGGGGAGAGAGCCTTCTGTCCGGGGCCCGGATAGGCCAGATAGCACCCTGCCGAGCGCAGCATGTTCTCCTTGATTTCCTTTTTCGCGTCTTGGGCCTGTGCTCCGCAGGCCACAAATAATGTAGTCAATAAGACAATCAGATTCCTCATGTTAGAAAGATTAATAGTTTCCGGCAAAAGTAATCAAAATATCTGGAATGGGCAAAGATTGCCGGTCGAAAAGCAAAATGCCGCCCCACGCATGACAACTTCGGCGATTTTGTCGGACAATATCGGCGAAATCGTGGGACAAGACCGCCGATTTCGTCGTGCAGGATACGGCCTCCCGTAAAATAAAGAGCAATCCACAAAGAAAATATAATCCACCGTTCGCGCCATGCGACGCATTCCTCACAGCGAGGAATAAAGAATGCACAATCCACGACCGGCGCAAGCGGATACTGCGAATCGCCGGTCATGAATCGTGCATCAAGAGTGAAGAAGCAGGATGCTGACTACTTCATGCGCTCCAGATATTTCCGGGGTATCTTGGGCATGGCTCCCTTCCGGGTACAGACAAAGGCCGATACCTCCACGGCAAGCTTGTGAGCCTCGGCCATGGGCTTGCCTGCAAGGATGGCGGAAGCAAAGGTTGCGGTGAACGAATCGCCGGCTCCCACGGTGTCGGCTACTTCCACCTTGGGGGTGGCCTGATAGCTCATCTCTCCCGGGGCGAACACATACGAGCCGTTGACTCCACAGGTCAGGACGAGCATCTTGAGGTTATACTTACCCAGAATGAGCCAGCACTTGTTCTCTATGTCAAGTCCCGGATAGCCGAACATGCGGCCGATGGCCACCAGTTCCTCGTCGTTTATCTTCAGGACATTGCACTTGCGGAACGACTCCCGGAGCACCTCCTTCGTATAGAAGTTCTGCCGGAGGTTGATGTCGAATATCTTCAAGGCTTGGTGAGGGGTAGCCTCGAGAAACCTGTGAATCGTATCGTGCGACACCTCGCTCCGCTGGGCAAGCGATCCCCAGCAAACGGCACGCGTGTTCCGCGCAATCTCCTCTATCTCGGGAGTGAAGGGAATGTTGTCCCAGGCCACGCCCTCCTTGATGTCATAGGTGGGCACGCCCTCCGCGTCGAGCTCCACCTGAACGGTGCCGGTGGGGTAGTCCACGCGCGGTATCACATACTTCAAGCCTTTTGCTTCCAGTTCCCTGAGGGTCTGGTCGCCCAGTTCGTCTTTGCCCACTGCGCTCACGGCAAGGGTGTCATAACCAAACTGCCCGCAATGATAAGCGAAGTTAGCGGGTGCGCCACCCAGTTTACGGCCTTCAGGGAAGCAGTCCCATAATGCCTCACCGAGGCCTACTATCATGTTTTCCATCATCATCAATGTTTTACTTTAGGAATATAACTTAACAGATAAACCACTCCGACCGCCATGACGAGCACCGCCCCCATCTGACCAGTGGCATCGCTGGCAACGCCCATGAGCAACGGAAAGACCGTCCCGCCAAACAAGCCCATGATCATGAGGCCGCTCACCTCATTCTTCTTCTCGGGCAATTCGAGCAGAGCCTGCGTAAGCACGATGGAGAAGACATTAGAGTTGCCATAGCCCACAAGGGCGATGGCTGCAGAGAGCAGCGAATGGCTGGTGCCGACAAGCAAGCCCACCATGCCCAGGCCTATCATCACGGTCGAAATGATGAAGAACACCTTGCTGCTCATCACACGCAGGAAATAGCTGCCGGTAAGGCATCCTATGGTGCGGAAAATGAAGTAGAGCGAGGTGGCAAAGGCTGCGTCGTTGAGCGTCATGCCGAGCTTTTCGATGAGAATCTTCGGTACCGTGGTGTTCGTGCCCACATCAATGCCCACATGGCACATGATTCCGAAGAAGGAAAGTAGCACGATGGGCTTGCCCAGAAGCTTGAAACAGTTGACAAACTGCGTGGGCACACTCTGCCCCGCAAGCGTCTCCGGGTCTATCTTCTCCTCCTCGATGGGCGCCGCCATGAGCAGGAGCGAGGCGATGATACCTATGAACATGTAGATCGGGAAGAGAACCCTCCACCCAAGGCCGAACGAGGGAATGGTGGCTGAAGCCCCCCACATGGCGATATAGGGAGCCATAAACGAGGCAATGGCCTTTATGAACTGCCCGAAGGTGAGCGTCGAGGCAAGATGGCCGCCCTTGATAACCTCTGACACCAGAGGGTTCAGGGAGGTCTGCATCAGCGTGTTTCCAATGCCCAGCAGGGAGAAGGAAATCAGCATGACGGTGAAATTCTCCGTGAAAATCGGCAATAAAAGCGACGCAAGCGTTACGCCAAGAGACAGGAGCACAGTATTCTTCCTCCCTATTTTATTCATCAAAACCCCCGTAGGAACAGAGAAGATGAGGAACCAGAAAAATACCAGTGAAGGCAGGATATTAGCCGTCGTATCGTTCAGATTCAGGTCGGCCTTCAGGAAATTGGACGCTATTCCCACGAGATCCACAAACCCCATGGCGAAAAAGCAGAGCATTACGGGGATGAGGGAAAGCTTGTTTGTCTTGCTCATAACTTAGTAGATTGGATAAATGGTTGTCTTTACTTTGTTCTTGCTTCTTACGATGAGCCGGTCGTAAGGCTCCGAGGGGAAGACCAGATTGCTCATGGCCATCCTTCCGTCGGCACTGAAAGCCTCGACGCTACAGCGGTCTATGAAGAGCCGGAGCGTAGTCAGCCTGCCGTGGGTGGGCGCTACGGTTACGGCCGTGAAATTACTACTGAAGTCCGTCTGTCCACTCTTCGTACGATCCATGGAGAATGTCTGTTCCCCGGCATCATATTTCATCACCACCTCCTCGCCTCTGGCGTTCCGGAGCGTAAGCGTAGCGTCGGTCTTCAGATCCAGCACCACCTCGCACGAAGGGGTGATATTCCTTACCTTGGCACCCCTTGCTCCCAGCATCTCCGGCGAAGGAGTTGAGGCCAGCCAGGTCTCACCGCCGTCGGTGAAGAGCGTCAGGTCGCGGGGAATAGAGTTCGCAGAGCGGAACTGGAGAGTAGGAACCTGGTTGGCATATTGCCAGTTACTCATCCAGGCAAGTGCCACCTGACGGCCGCCGGGCGCATTGCTGAACGATACCGCGGCATAATGATCCTTGCCATAGTCCATCCACTTGGTTACCTGAGGCTCAGAATCACAGACGAATCTATGACCGTCGAAGTTGCCCACAAAGTATTGCGTGGCACTCCCTCCGAACGGTCCGCCCGGATTGATATTGCAGATCAGCACCCATTTCTGCTCCTTGGTTCCGTCAACAGGCAGCCTCATGAGGTCCGGACACTCCCAAACGCCGTCGTGGTTGCCGTATCCATGACCGAAGGAACTCTCATACTTCCAGTCCTTCAGATTCTTCGAGGAATAAATCTTCATCTCCTGACCGGCGGCCAACAGGAGGTTCCATGCGTCTATCTCATCGTTCCAGAACATATTGGGGTCGCGGAAATCGGGTATCTCATCGGTCAGGATGGGATTTTCCTCATATTTAATGAAAGTCTTACCGCCGTCGGTAGAGTAAGCGAGGCTCTGCGTCTGGCTGATTCCGGCCGTCGTATAGAGAGCCACGATGGCATCCTTCCCGAAGCCGGCGGTATTGTTCTTGTCAACCACGCACGATCCGCTGAAGATCGTTCCTAAGCCGTCGGGCACGATGGCATCGCCTTCGAAAGTCCAATGGACGAGGTCCCGGGAGGTGGAATGTCCCCATGTCATATTCTCCCATTGGCTCCCATAGGGGTTGTGCTGGAAATAAAGGTGCCACACGCCATCCTTATAGAACATCCCATTGGGGTCGTTCATCCAGCCCCATACGGGCGTATGATGATAGACGGGACGGAATTTCTCCCGATTGGCGGTGTCGAATGTGTCCGAATACTTGATGTTCTTCCAGCAGGCGAAGTTCTTGATGGCATCGCCCCGGCTGCGCTCGCCGTTGAAGAAGATGTCGAGCAGGATGCGCTTCCCCGAGAAACGGGTCAGGTCGAGGGGCACATAGTAGTCTACATTATTCACAGCCAGCCGGCAGTTGAGCTGTTTCACGACCTGATTGCCCTGCAGAATACTGATATGGGCATTGTCCTGGCTCTCCTCTACGGGCAAAAGCAGGAAATGGCTGTCAGTACTCACTTTCTGCATGGCATGCTTCTCCCCGAGGAATGTGGGTGATTTTTCCAGCTGTTGCGCAAAAGAGACGGTTGCCTGGAACAGCAACAGAAACAAGGTTGAGATTAATTTCATCATCTTCAAGATTTTGTTTTCGGTTTGAGTGCAAAGATACGGAAAAAACCGTATCCCCGCACTACATATTGTTTAAAAATCGCCATATCCGGGATTCTGAGTATAAGCTCCGTTCGAAAGATTATACTGCGTGGCCGAAATCGGGAAGTATTCGTCGCGTCCCGCAGTAAAGCTGGCATTAGAATAATACACCCTCATGCTCTTCTCACGGGAGAAATAAGCATTCATGGTCTCGGCCGCAATGCCCCAGCGAACAAGGTCAAAGAAGCGCTCACCCTCCATGGCCGTCTCCAAACGGGCCTCATAGCGGAGTGCCTTTCGTGCATAGTCCTGTGTCCAACCAGCCGCCGGATATTCGGCTATCTTATAGTTGGCGGCATACTTACTGTTGTCGTTAAAGTCCCTTACCCAATAGGCAGCATTGGCTGCACGCCGACGAATCTGATTGATTAGCTGGCGAGCCGTGTCGAGGTTCTGGTTCATCTCTATGAGAGCTTCTGCCTTCCACAGCAACACATCGCTGTAGCGGATGATGTTCCAGTTTAGTGCGCTCGCACCCCAAGGCCATCCCTTAAACATCTCGGAGCTTTCAGGACTCACGAAGAAACGCTTGCAACAATGCTGTCCATAGGTGCCCTGATCGCGCACCCAGGTATTCTGGCAGGGCGTGGTGGTATAGGTCTTCCATGTTATTCCCGGCCGGCCCACAATGAAGTCAAGACGAGGGTCGACATTGGCAGTCGTATTGATACTCTTGGTTCCATCCCACACATCGAAGTGGTGCTGGTAGTAGGAGTCGAAGAGAGGAAGCCCATCTGTATCTGTCTGATAGGCATCAATAAGATCCTGACTGGGAAGGAAGAAACCATCACCCGAATAAGGACCTTGGGGAGAGTTCAGCAGATTGCTCCAATTAATGCGTCCTGCACTGTTGCTGCCATCATTCATAGAGTATTGCACTTGGAAAACGCCCTCCTTGCTATTGTCGCCGGTAGAGACTTTGTCCAGATCCTGGAAGTTATCGAGTAAGGCATACTTGCCGCTGTTAATCACTTGGTCGCAGTCAGAAACCACCTTTTGCAAGAGCGCATTGTCGATGGCTGTAACCTTATGGGTCGTCTCGTCCTGCCTATAGGCACGATAGAGATTCACCTTAGCGGCATAGGCATAAGCTTCATATTTGTTGATACGACCTATCTCCTGCTGTTCTTCCGGTAGCACCTGAGCCGCGTTTTCCAAATCGGCGGCTATCTTTCCCAGAATCTCATCTCGTGAATACTCCGTATTGGAGAGAGCAGAAACTTCCCCTTTGTAGTCTTCCTCAAAATAAGGAATGCGATTGAAGAAACGAGAGAGTTCAAAATAGAAGTGAGCGCGAAGAACCTTCATCTCGGCAATCTGAGACGAATAGTCGGTTCCATCCTTCCCATTCAATGAGTTTAGCATGCGAAGAGCGGCGTTGCAACGCTGCACGCTGGTATAAAGATGATACCATTTGGTGTCTATATTGCCATTACTGGCATCTACATCCATAATCTCCATACGGTGGAAATCACTAATATCGCCCGTTCCGCCACCGCCCTTATAGGCATCATCGGCACGCACGCTGCCATAACTCCAATTAGTAACGGGAGCCGTCCAAACACTCCAGTCCTGAGGATTCGGCCCCATCAAGGCCGCATATGCCGAATTCATCAGCAAGCCCACCTGGCCCCCGCTCTGGATAACCTCATCCCTCAACACGCCTTGCGGTTTGTTATCAAGGAAACTGTCTTCACTGCAACTTACCATCAGCAGGGTTGTTGCCGCTATCAATGCTATATTCTTGAGTTTCATATTGATTTCGTTTTTAGTTGTTTCGTTAATGTAAATCCTTAAAAGCCGACAGACAGACCGAAGGTGAAAGTGCGTGGCAGGGGGTAGGTATACCCCAATCCCTCGGGATCTGCACCTTTATAACCAGTAATAGTGAAGATATTCTGCGCCTGCACATAAAACCTTGCCTTGCGGAGATGCAGCTTGTCAAGCAGACTCTGTGGCAGGGAATAGCCCAGCGTGGCGGTCTTCAACTTGATGAAGGAGCCGCTCTCGATATAGAAATCCGAACTCTGCCCCTCGTTGTTACTATCCACCGAGACGAGTGCGGGAACGCTACTCTCGTAAATGCCGGTCTGCTCATATACTGTCCAGGCATTGAGCGCATCGAGCAATCGGGTAGAATGATTACCTGTCCAGCACTGGAAGAGGTCGGTATAATATTTGGAATTGTTCCATGCGTCACGAATCATCCCGTTAAAGAAGAGGCTTAGGTCAAAGCCTTTATATGATGCCGAGAGGTTTAGGCCAGCGGTAAACTTGGGCTGATCAGACCCCAGCCATGTACGGTCCGCCGTATTGATGATGTTGTCGCCGTTGGTGTCTACATAGCGCAGACGGCCTATTCCCGGAGCCCCATACTGTACATCATATCGGTTTTTGTAGGCATCCACCTCCTCCTGCGTGCGGAAGAGGCCTTCGGTCTTGAAGCCCATCCACGACCCGAAAGGCTGGCCCACGATGGATTTCCCCACAATTCCACCGCCAAAAGTATAATAGATAGACTCGGGAAGACTGACGATTTCGTTCTTGTAAATCGAGCCATTGAAAGAGATATCATAGTTGAAGCCACTCCTGAAGTGGTCGCGCCAACCGGCAACGAATTCAAACCCCTTGTTGTTCATCGAGATGCAGTTCTGCCAAGAATTGCCGCCTTCGCCGATTACACCTGCATAAGGAGGCTCGTAGAGCATGTCGGTGGTTCGCTTGTCGAAGTAGTCCACCGTCAAGGTGAGGCGTTGATTCAGGAGTGTAGCGTCAAACCCCACATTAAATTGCTTGGTCTGCTCCCATTTCAGGTTAGCGTTGCCCGTATGGGTCTTTACCGCCCCTGGGGCCAGGGTCTGGTTATCGCCCGCAAGATTGTAGCCACCGTTAGAGAGCGAAACCAGATACTTGGTGTAAGTAGCCTCGTTATCTATCTCATCGTTACCGTTGATACCCCAGCTCACACGGAATTTCAGGTCGTCGAGCCATGATTTCGTATGCTTCATGAACTCCTCGGAAGAGATGCGCCAACCGGCACTTACCGATGGAAAAACACCCGCATTGTGGTTGCTACCGAAGCGAGAAGAAGCATCCCGGCGCACCGTTGCAGCCAACAGATATTTGCCCTGATAAGAATAATTGGCCTTCGCAAAATAGGATACCATCGAATAATTGCTGCCGATTCCGCGTACAGCCGCCAGACTGGTAACAGTGTTCAGATAGCGATAATCAAGCGACTCGTAGATAAGTCCCTGGCCATAGCCGCCCAGATTTTCCACTTTGTTCCTCTTAGCCTCCATGCCCAAGAGGAAAGATGCATGGTGGTCTCCGAGGTCAAGGTTGTAGTTTGCTGTGTTGGTCCACACCCAGTTGAATGCCTCGTAGTGATAAGTGTCGAGCTCATTCACATCTACTGTGCGTGCTCCCTCCTGCCATTTGGGCACAAAAGTCTTGCTAAACTCATTATAATAGTTCACACCAAAGTTGGTCTTCAGCGTAAGATTCTTCACGGGCTCTACCTCAAGATACATATTGCCAAACACACGCCAGTAGCGGTGCTTGTTGTCTTTCTGGTTGTTCTGAAGGCGCACAGGGTTCGGCTTGTCCCCCAGAATGTCCGCATAGCCACCACCGTAGCCACCCTGACTACCATATACCGGCTCGGCGGGATGCTGCGCCACGAGTTGCTCCTCGATGCCGCTTTGGGCCACATGCTGTGTCCAGCGGTTCACGGAGACACTCTCTCCGATACGCAATCGATTTTTGAAGAATCCATAATCTGAGGTCAGACGGGTATTGAAACGCTGATAATCGGTATTCTTCAGCATACCGTCTTGATCTATCCAGTTCACCGAAAGTGAGCTTGATCCATTCTCCGAGCCCTTGCTAAAGGTGAGCGAATAGTTCTGCATGAGAGCAGTCTTATACATCAGATCGAGCCAGTCGGTGTTCGTTGCCGTATAAGTCTCGCCCGTAGTGGGGTTTGTATAATAGGGGACAGAGGTCTGGAGCACAGCGCTGTCGCCGTTTCCATAGACCAGAGAGTTAGGATGGTTGCCACCGTTGGAGTTCTTGTAGGCCTGCCAATAGACATCTCCCCACTGCTGGGCATTCAGCAAATCGTAGTTCGTAGTGAAGGTCTGGGCGGTGAGCGAAGCATCGAAGTCTACTCTCACCTCGCCTTTCTTGGCTCGTTTGGTAGTAATAATGATCACGCCATTGGCTGCTTGCGCACCGTAGATGGCCGCCGAAGAGGCATCTTTCAGTACCTGAATGCTCTCTACATCGCTGGCCGAGATGATGCTTCCCACATTATCACGGGTCATGATTCCATCAATGACATAGAGCGGAGAAGAGTTGTTGATGGTTGTAGTACCACGCACAAGCGTCGAGGTATTGGCACCTCCGGGAGTACCGTCGGTAGTGATGTTCACGCCGGCCACCCTGCCATTGAGGCTGGAGAGCACATTCCCCGTGGGCACATCAGCTATATCTTTCATCTTGATTACTGATACGGAGCCCGTGAGATCAGCCTTTTTCTCTGAGGTATAACCCGTTACCACCACCTCATCTATCATCTTCGTGTCGCTCGATAAGGTGATTTTCATATCCTTGGCGGCCACTTGCTCCTGATCCTGCATGCCGATATAGGAGAACACGAGCATCGCACCTTGCTTCACCTGGATGGTGAAGTTTCCGTCCATATCGGTTACCGTAGCATTCTGCGTGCCTTTCTCAGTTACTGTAGCGCCAATAATTCCCAGGTTGTCGTCGGCAGAGACGACCGTACCCGTTGCTTTGAAGCCCTGCGCATAAATCCATGTGCAAGAGAAGATGAGTACCATGCTCATCAGGAATCGTTTCAGTTTTTCCATCTGTCTTTCCTTTTTGGTTAGTAATTCTGTTGCTGCGACAAAGATATGCAAAGGTTTGGAGTTGCCGCTTAATAAATGTTTCAAGTGTTAACAAGAATGTTTCATGCAACAAATTTGACATCCTTTGAAACAATTCCGCAAATTCCCGCTACCCGCAATCACCGTTTTTAACATTTATGCAAGCCGTTTTTACAACTGGTATACACCCGTTACAACTCCTTGCGCAATTCATCTGGGCAATTCATTAGGCCGTCTCTCGAATTCGGGGAGACGGCCTAATGGGTTATGAAAGACAGCAGATTGCCTTGCGGAAGCAAATTTCCCTACAGGTTGGAAACCGTATGCCGTCGATTTCCTAACGGACTTTCAAGTCGCCCGGTGTTATGCCATACTCATCGTGAAAGCACTTTGTAAAGTAACCGGGAGAAGAGAAGCCTACCTCGTAGGCTATCTCCGAAACATTCTTGTCGGTTGATTCCAGAAGTTTCCTACCTCTGGCAAGACGCATCTTGCGAATCAATTCCACCGGTGTCAATCCCGTCAATGATTTTACCTTGCGATAGAGTTGTACTCTTCCGAGCCCTATTTCTGCTCCGATACCTTCTACGCTAAGGTCGCTATCGCCCATTTGTGCACTGATGATATCGTGTAACCGACTGACGAAAATCTCGTCGCGTGTAATCACTTTCTCCACCTGAGCCGCACTCACAGCTATTTCTGCGTTTCCCCTTACCGACTGCTCAGCGTAGAAAGCCTGCAGTCGGCGCTTTGTAAGCATAATGTTCTCGATGCGAGCCAACAATACCTTCGAACTGAAAGGTTTGGTAAGATAGGAGTCGGCACCCGCCTTGAATCCCTCTGCCATCTGTTCCTCATGGCTCTTCGCGGTAAGCATAACCACGGGGATGTGGCTCGTGGCCATGTCGGCCTTGATGCTCCGGCACATCTCAAGGCCGTCCATCACAGGCATCATGATGTCCGACACTATCAGGTCGGGCATCTCTTCACGCGCCATTTGGAGCCCTTGACTACCGTCTGGCGCATCAATCACTCTATAGTCATCCTGCAAGATGGAGCGCACATAGTTGCGGATATCGGCATTGTCGTCCACGACAAGGATCGTATCAAGGTTGCTGTCCCCGTCTCCGTTACGGTTTGCGGGGGCAATTACTGCCCCCGATGTGGAAGCGGCCGATATCACTTTGGGCACATTTTCATCGGAAATCCTGTCGGTGTTGTCGATTCGATGTCCAGACGCATCAAACTTCGCATCCTTGAAATCGAGGACATGATTGACCAGCAACATGAGTTGTCGGGCATTACGGTCTGTCGATTCCAGCACTCCGAAGTCGCTCTCTTTCAGATGGCCACGCTCTACGATATGGCGGATAGGGTCTGAAATCAGCGTCAAGGGAGTTCGTATCTGATGGCTCACATTCGTGAAAAAATTAATCTGGGCATCCTTCATCCTCGCCCGTTCACGGTTCATCCTCGCATGGCTTACGGCCATCCGGTAACCCAATACCAATACCGTGATGAGCAAAACGATGACAAGCAGGGTGAGGGCAAGCCCTATGCTCTGGTTGTTCAGCTGTCTCAGATAGTTGTCGGCCTTGCTATGGAGAGTATCCAAATAGTCCGCTTGGCGGGCCATATCATTCGCCTGCATATCCAATATTTCAGCATTCTCCTTGGTAACGATGCTCGAAATGAGATGATTATCGCGCTGATAAGGTCGATTCTGAAGAATATCGAGTGCCAGGTTTACAACCTGATCGCCTTCAGTAGGATAGATATAGGTGGCCGTTAGGCGGCCCTGCCTCACCATATCGATACCGTTTCCCTTGCCCGAGAGTCCGTCGACACCGGTTATTCGTACATCTTTATAACGACTCCCTGCCGCAGATTCCCTGGCATCGCACGCCCCCTTGGCCATGCGGTCGTTCTGGACAAAGATAAAGTCTATCTTTCCTTCCGGATGTTCCCGCATCAGTTCGAACATCACTCGCCGACCTCCCGCCTCGTTCCAGTCAGCCCATTTCACGGCCACTATCTCTATTTCTGGATACTTCCTCAACTCATCAGAGAAACCGTCATGGCGATCCTGGGCCGGCGATGACCCTTTTAGGCCACAGATTTCCATAACCCGCCCTCGCCCATTAAGCTTCGAAGAGATAAAAGCACCCATATTCTTACCGATGAGATAGTTGTCGCCGCCGATAAAGGCCGTGTACTTTTGAGAGTTAATCTTTCGGTCGAATAGAATCACGGGGATGCCCCGGTCGTAGGCTTTCTCTATGACTGGGGTAATTGTGCCCAACTGATTGGGCGACACAATGAGCAAGTCTACACCTTTATTAATATAACTGTCTATCTGCTCTATCTGCTCCTTGTCGTTATCGTGGGTATAGGCGAACTCCAAGTGCACATTCTCATGGAAGTATTCCGATGTCTTAAGCTCTTTGATAAGCTTGTTGCGCCAGATATCCATACTGCACTGAGAAACGCCTATCGTATACTGTCTCTCCTTTTTCCCGCACGATACAAGGGTCAGTATCAGCAGTAAAGACAGAATTCTAAAACCGTACTTCATGCGACTAAGGTAAATGTTCTATGCTGCAAATATAGTGTTTTTTCCATAAAACCTCGTACAGGAAACAAAATTATTATCATCCGCAACATGATTTACAGCGCATAGCGACTTTCCTTGCTATCTTTGTACGCATTAAGACAAATATATGAAACGATTACTACTTCTCGGCATATTTACGGCAGCCACCCTGCTCGCACATGCCCAAATGCGCACCAACGGCTATTCCACATGGCTATCCCGTAAAATAGATGGTCGCTTTTCGTCAGTTTCCGGCTGGTTCGCCCTTGAGTCGTTACCCACCGATACGGCAGCCTTCATCGGTGTCAAGGACACAAGAGGAAGATATGTTACCGTGAGCGTAGACCTGCACGGACACCTTCTCCTCGGTCTTTCGGGAAAATACGAAAGGTTGAACGAAGAAGTTGAAGCCTTCAGGTGGTACCATATCCTCATTGATCTGAAATGTCATGACATCTATATCAATGGCAGAAATATCGCCCATGATTACCAAGCCGGCCTCTCGTACAACGGACAGCTGACGCTATGGGCAGGCAAAGACTTTACCAACCGACATGATTGGGACACCGATCTGAATGTTATCAACGGGCTTATAGATGAAGTGAAAGCATCGTCAGAACCTGTCGAGGCCATCTTCCTTAAGGCGAACATTGGCTGGAGAATGAACCAAAAACCAGACCTGAGCATTCCTGACAACCATTTTCAATATGCGTTCAGTCGACCGAGATATCACCTGTTGCCGGCGGCCAACTGGACCAACGAGACCCATGGCCTCCTCTATTTCAATGGAACATATCATATCTTCAACCAAAAGAACGCCTCTAACATCCTCCTCCGGCAGATCAATTGGGGACACTTCTCTTCGCCTGACTTGATTCATTGGACCGAGGAAAGGCCGGCATTGCGCCCGTCGGAGCCTTACGACAATGCGGGAATATGGTCAGGACATGCTATGATAGACGACAATGGTGTGCCTGTGATTTTCTATACCGGAGGCTCGGAGCCGCATTCCGTCAATGCGGCATTTCCTCTGGACTCCACGCTCATCCACTGGCAGAAATACGCCGGGAACCCCATTATCAAGGATCGACCCTCCGAATACTCAAGAACCGACATGCGCGATCCCTATGTTTTCCGTGCAGACAGCATTTGGTATATGGTCGTCGGTTTTGGTATCGACCGCACTAAGGAATCTCACGGGGCACTTCTACTCTACAAGTCAACCGACTTGAAGACCTGGGAATACCGCCACTTGCTTTTCGAGGGGAATCCACGAAAAGACCACTCGGGCAAATTCTGGGAGATGCCCGTCTTCAAGAAGATGGGTAGGAAATGGATTCTTAGTATCAACCGGATACCGGAGCGAGGCATTCCGGCCCGCACCCAATACTGGATTGGGGAATTCAAGCATGAGAAGTTCGTGCCCGACAAGGCCGTTCCCCAAAACTTAGAGATCGTCAACCGACTGCTCTCGCCATCAGTCTGGGATACTCCTGACGGTAGAACGATTGCCCTTGCCATCATCCCTGACGAGATAAACGCCATATCCAATGCAGAAAACGGATGGGCACATCTTTACTCCATACCTCGGGAATGGTCGTTCAATGGCAAGAAAATACTCCAAAAACCTTATAAAGGATTAGAAGTCCTGCGTGCGGAAAAGAGCATTCTTGAAGAAAGATGCTTAGGATCTGCACCCTTAATCATCAATAAGCAGGGGCTGCAGAAAGAAATTTTACTAACTTTTAAAACCACGGGAAAGAAGCCCTTCGGCATCACGCTTCACAAAAATCCGGACGGAACAGAATACTCCAGGATATACTTCAATCCTGAAAAAGACGAGCTCGTTGTCGATCAAACCCACTCCTCTCTTCGGACGGGAATTCCCAACCTTCTCCGAAAAGATCATTACAAGATAGACACGAAGAAACCCATAGAACTGCATCTCTTCATCGACGGCTCTGTAGTGGAAGGTTTCATCAACGGCGAAGATGCCTTCACCACCCGTATCTTCCCATCTACCGCCAAGAGTGCACAAATAGAGATTTTCTCCGAAAACGCACAGACTCGGGTCAAAGCCGTGGTCTATGACCTGAGACCTGCCAACATCCATACAAACTTCTAATATTTCTAAGAATGAGAAAAATATTGTTTCTGATTATGTTCGTCTTGTCTGCACTGACCATAGAAGCGGCAAAAGGGTCGTCTTATGACGAACCTTATCGTCCCCAATACCACTTTAGCCCGGAGAAAGGATGGATAGGCGACCCGAGCGGACTCACCTATTATCTGGGGAAATACCACCTTTTCTGGTGGGGAAAAGCCGTTTCCACCGACCTTGTACATTATGAACAGATC
>CAUULA010000012.1:0-34252 GCA_963545855.1 uncultured Prevotella sp. | reverse complement strand
TCTACACTCGACTAGTCGTCGGCAGCGTCAGATGTGTATAAGAGACAGGAGCTGCCGGGAGTAGTGGCACGGCTTGGATACAAGAAAGCACTGATCGTTACTGACAAGGGACTCATGAAATTCGGCGTAGCCAAACAGGTAACCGATGTGCTCGACGAGGCCAACATCCCCTACGAAATCTACGACGAGGTGAAGCCGAACCCCACCGTTACCAATGTGAAGGACGGCGTGAAAGCCCTGAAAGACGCCCAGGCCGACTTCATCGTGGCGCTCGGAGGCGGCAGCTCTATGGATACCGCCAAGGGCATCGGCATCGTGAGCAACAACCCGGAGTTCGCAGATGTGGTAAGCCTTGAGGGCGTAGCCGACACTAAGAAGAAGAGCGTGCCCATCATCGCGCTGCCCACCACCGCGGGAACAGCCGCCGAAACCACGATAAACTATGTGATCATCGACGAGAGCAAGCAGAAGAAGATGGTGTGCGTAGACCCTAACGACATTCCCGTCGTGGCCATCGTGGACGCGGAACTGATGTATTCGCTGCCCAAGAGTCTTACTGCCGCCACGGGTATGGACGCCATGACACACGCCATCGAGGGACTCATCACCAAGGCGGCATGGGAATTGAGCGACATGTTTGAGATCAAGGCCATCGAGATGATACACCGATACCTGCCCATCGCAGTAGACGAACCCACCAATCCCGTCGGCCGCGACGGCATGGCCGTGGCACAGTATGTAGCAGGAATGGCCTTCTCGAATGTAGGTCTTGGCGTCGACCACGGCATGGCACATCCGATGAGCGCGCTCCACGATGTTCCTCACGGCGTGGCCTGTGCCATCCTGTTGCCCACCGTCATGCGGTTCAATGCCCCCGCGGCACTCGACAAATATGTGGAAATAGCCAAGGCCGTGGGCGTCTACAAGGAAGGAATGAGCAAGGAGGAGGCCGCCGATGCCGCCTGCAATGAAATCGAGGCGCTCAGCCGCAGGGTAGGGATCCCGCAGCATCTGTCAGACCTGGGCATCTATGAGAACGACATCGACGCACTTGCCGACCAAGCTTTTGCCGATGTATGCACGCCCGGCAACCCGCGCGAAGTAACCCGCGAAGACATCGTGCGACTGTATCGCCAAATTCTCTAAACAGCCCGGAGGACACCTTGCAGTTTTCAGACATGACAGAGAAGGTGTCCTCCAGCATAATTACCAGCTGTTGGTAAGGGTATTACCAGTTATTGGTAACGACATTACCAACGGCTGGTAATTCCGTGGAAACTTATTCCTCTCTTGCCCCCCGGATATCGCCGGGCTCAAGAATCCCGGCAAATTCGTGATAAGGTATCTTCCTTTCCTCCGCCGCAGAGGTAGGAAAAATGCGGTAAACGACGGCTGTGCTACCTGCCGGCGGCTTTGCCAAAGACCCGGACACCTAAGCCGGAAATGACAGGCGAGGCTTTTATTATCGAACAAACCGGGGGCACATAGAGAGCGATAAGGGGTTGGAACCTTTAGGTAAAGCACCAATCCCGCTTGATAACATCCATTGCCAAAGAAGGCAAAGGCCTTATTCGTCATGTCCGGATTTCACGGAATCTTATCGGAGATACCAGAAAAATGTTATTTTTAATTGATCAACTCTTTCTCTTTTGCAGATTAAACCGTATCTTTGCAACAATTAAAAAGATACGCATATGGCAAATAAGATGAAAGAATTCCTCCCTGAAATAGAGATGGAGAAGATGCGGAAGCTCTACGAAGCAGAAGAAAAATACGAGACGGGGCAAATCTCTCTCGAGGAAGCCCGCCGCTTCCTGGCAGAGCATGTGGGGCCCATACGGCCGTACCATATAGCCTATATGGAGCAAAATCTCAAGAGTGGAGACGACGATGAGTGTATCCGCGTGAACATGCGAAAGGTTTTGGAACTGCTCGACGGCTTCATGGACAACTCTCGCCCGGAACTCCCGGCGGAGCATCCGATCGCCCACTATTATAAAGAAAACGACGAACTGCGCAAACTTCTGCTTGCAGTGGAAGACCTGGTGCAATACCCCGTCATCAAGAATCAGTGGCTGGAACTGTATGACAAGCTGAGGCAGTATCCCGTGCACTATGCCCGCAAGCAAAACCAGCTTTATCCGCTCCTGGAGCAGAAAGGCTTCGACCGCCCGACTACAACGATGTGGAACTTCGACGACATCATCCGCGACAACATCAGAGACGGGCAAAGACTTCTGGAGGAGGGTAAGGATGAGGAGTTTATAGCCAAGCAGCAGGAGCTCATAGAGAATGCCCGAGACCTGATGGAGAAAGAGGAAACCATTCTTTATCCCACCGCCCTTGCGCTCATTTCGAAAGAGGAATTCGAGGAGATGAAATCAGGCGACCAGGAGATAGGCTTCGCTTTCTTTACCGTGGAGGCAGAGAAAGCACGGCAAACGACAGCCACCCAACCTGACGGAGACTTTGCCAAAGACCTGCAGAGCCTGCTCAGCAAATATGGATACAGTGCCGGACCACGGCAGGAACTGGATGTTACGACCGGAAAACTTACTCTCGAGCAGATCAACCTCATCTATCAGCACCTGCCCATAGACATCTCCTTTGTGGATGAGAACGAGCTCGTGAAGTTCTATTCAGACACCGACCACCGCATATTCCCACGGTCCAGGAATGTGATAGGCCGCGAGGTGATGAACTGCCATCCGCGCCGCAGCGTGCACATTGTAAGGGAAATCGTAGACAGATTTAAGAATGGGGATGAGAGCAAGGCAGAGTTCTGGATTAATAAGCCTGACTTGTTCATCTATATCGTCTACTTTGCGGTAAGAGACAAGGATGGAAAGTTTCGCGGAGTGCTTGAGGTCATGCAGGACTGCACCCATATCCGTGCCCTCGAAGGGTCGCAGACCTTACTCACATGGGCAGGGGAAAAGCCCGGGGAAGAGGAGCATAAGTCCGAAGAACTGGCAGAGACAAATGCAGAACCAGCTACAGGCGGTGAACCGGAAATCAACGCCGACACCAGGCTGAAAGATCTCTTTACACGCTATCCGGGTCTGAAGAAAGAACTCGCCGCACGCTACTCCCCCTTCAAGATGCTCAATACGCCACTGGCAAAAATCATGCTGCAGAAAGCTACCGTGAAGATGGCGGGCGAACGCTCGGGGTTAGGAACGGATGAACTGATAAAACTAATCAAGGAAATTATAGGCTGATCTTGTTGCGAGATAAGGTCGTCAAGAGGAAAGGGTCTGCCGGGCTAAATGCTCCGCAGACCCTTTTTGTAAGGAAAATCCCCACCGACGACCCCTGGATAGACCTCTCCTGCATTGACAACTATCAAGCCGGCCAAGGATATTTACATACCTTCCTATTAGGAGGAGAGATGCATTCTCCCTTTCTTGAATCACAATTTTTAGGTATTTCGCCGTTCGTAAGTATTTCGTACCTTTGTGGCCAATTATACCATTAAATAACAAACTATCGCTTATGAGAAAAATTTTTACCCTCTTATCCTTATCCATAGCCCTGATTGGAGGCACTGTCACCGCTTCCGCACAGAGTGGCCAGTATGAGGAAAAGTCAAGAACCATTACCGTTACCGAGGCCGGCACGCTGAAGTCTTATTTTCCCGATCCCACGGACAAGGATGTAAACCGCCTCACGGTAGAAGGCCCTCTGAACGACGAAGACCTCAGGTTTGTTGGCTCTTTGGGGCGCTTTCCCTACAAGTTGCACTATCTTGACCTGACGAAAGCCAGTTTCAAGAGCGTTCCCAAGAGTTGCTTCCACAGTGGAATCGCGTTGTTCGAGGTAAAGCTTCCCGATGAAGTTACCGAGATTGGCGACTCTGCCTTCTACTGGTGCAATGCCATCGGCAACCTGCCGGTAACCAAGAATACGGTAAAAATAGGGAAATATGCCTATTGCAAGGCCGGACAGATAGACACCCTGATGATACCGAAGTCGGTAACGGAAATCGGCGAGGGTGCTTTCTGCGACTGGTATGGTGATCACCATGTAGGAATACGCCTGTTCACGATAGAGGAGGGCAACACCGTGTTCAGTTTCGACGACGGCTTGCTGATAAACAAGAATACCCAGACCGTGCTTGCCTGCAACCCAGATATAGACCATAAGGACACCGACGACAAGGTGCTGACCATACCGGAAGGCATCAAGCGACTGGGCGACTGCGCTCTGCAGAGTGCTTATTTCGTGAAGAAACTGGAACTCCCGGCATCGCTGAAGGAGCTGGGATACGAGGTTTTCAGCGGCATGCGCAGTAGTGAGGAAATCACCGTAGCCGCCGGTAATCCGGTCTTCGAGGTCATAAACGGAGTGCTATACAATAAGGAAAAGACCATAGTCTATCGTGCTCCCGTCATGAAAAAGAATCCGAAGCCTTACAAGATAGAGCCTACCGTAACCGAGATAGCCGCAGCAGCTTTTGCACAAAGCAAGCTGAAAGCCGTGGAACTACCCGAAGGACTGGAGATCATCGGCGACCATGCCTTTGACAACAGCTACCTCGAAAAGACCTCCATTCCCAAGAGCGTCAGGAAAATCGGTACCAGAGCCTTCATGGCTACCGGCCTCGAGGGAAGCCTCACCGTGCCGGAGGGAATAACGGAACTGCCTGAAGGCGCCTTTGCCTACAACTATACCCTGGAAAAACTGACGCTGCCCTCCACCTTACAGACGCTGGGAGACGATGTCTTCTGTATGAACGGGCAGTTAACGGAAGAAGCGTCCTTTGCGCTTAACTGCTATGCGCTGACACCTCCAAGTGTAACAAAGGGCACCTTCAACAACTTCGACGGCTTCGCAGATGTTACGGTTCATGTGGTGAAAGGCTGCAGGAAGGACTACAAGAAGGCCGATGGATGGAAGGATTTAACCATCGTGGAAGACCTTCAGAAAGTGATTACGGCTATCGACAGCCCGACTCAGGCCGTGCATGAAGTGGGTCGCTACACCATAGATGGTGCCCGTATCAGCACTCCCGTACGGGGAATCAATATCATAAAATATTCTGACGGAACGACAAGAAAAGTCATCGTGAGATAAAAACAGACATGAGAAAGACCATTCTGCTTATGCTTGTTCAGGTAATGACGGTGCTTGGGCTCAACGCCCAGGCATCCTTTACCTGTACCGTCATAGACAGAGAGACCCTCGAGCCCATACAGGGAGCCTTGGTAAGGCAGCCCGGAACACACAAGGTTGTAGCCGTCAGTGATGTGAACGGACGATTCTATCTGAAGGAAACACAGGCAAAGATCCTCAAGATAACTTATCTCGGATATGACTCGCTCACTTTCCGTCCGCAAGACGGAGCTGTCTACAAGATGAAACCTGCCACCAAAACCATCGGGGAAGTGGTGGTAACAGCCGAAGAAACCAACGGGCTTACCAGCACCTCACGCATCGGAAGGAAAGCTATGGAGCACCTGCAACCGTCAAGCTTTGCCGACTTGCTGGAGCTTCTGCCCGGCGGAAGAGCCAAGGATCCGGCCCTTACCACACCCAATAAGATAAGGTTGCGTGAAGCCAATCCCAACAGCTCGCCGCAGTATGACACCTCTTCGCTGGGCACTCACTTCCTGATCGACGGCGCCCCCATAAGCACGAATGCCAACATGCAGTATCTGGGAGGAGCACTCGACTCAAAGACCACAGCCCGGAAATTCATGAATGCGGGCGTCGATTTGCGGACGATTTCCACGGACGACATAGACCATGTGGAAATCGTGAGAGGCATCCCGTCGGTGGAATACGGAGACCTTACGAGCGGATTGGTGAAAATCAGTCGGAAGCAGGGCGGACACGACTGGTCGGCGCGGTTAAAGGCCGACATGAGCAGCAAGCTTTTCTACATCGGAAAAGGCATGGAATGGGAGAGGCAGAGCCTGAATCTAAGCCTCGACTACCTTGACGCCAAGGATGATCCGCGCAACCGATTGGAAAACTATAAGCGGATTACCGCATCCGCAAGATACAACTGCCGGTGGGCCTCTCCCTCCTATGCGGCCTCGCTTTCCTTGCAGGGAGACTACGGAGGCTCGTTCGACAACGACAAGGAAGACCCTGATGTGAACTTCCACACCGAAGACAAATACAACTCGACATTCAACCGCTATGCCCTTGCAGCTACATTCCACCTCGAAAGCAAGAAGAAAACGCTGTTTCGCTCCTTGTATGCCATGGCATCCGGAAGCTACGAACATGATGTGCTCAGCCGGACTCGGGTGATACAACTGCAGCGAGACTCTCCACAGCCCCTTATCCAGGAAGAGGGCGAGAGCGATGCCATATTCCTGCCGTTCAGGTATATGGGGTGGCAGAAGGCCGATGGCAAGCCTTTAAACATTTTCCTGAAAGCCTTCGCCACTTTCTCCGCACCGTCCAAGATTCTGTATAACAGCCTGAAAATAGGCGCAGACTGGAGTTTTGACAAGAACTACGGACTGGGGCAAGTATATGATGCTACGCGGCCGTTAAATCCCGGCAGCACGGTGCGACCCCGTAAATTGTCGGATATTCCGGCAACCGATCAACTTGCTTTCTATGCCGAGGAAAACCTGAAAATACCACTCGGGGGCAGTAAGATAGAACTCCTCCTCGGTATCAGAGGTACCCAACTACTTCGTCTTAAGAACCAAGGAGCCATGAGCCATCGCACTTATTGGGATCCAAGGGGCAACATCGGCTGGCGTCTCCCATCCTTTCTGATAGCCGGAAAGGAGTCGTTCGTAAAACTCACGGCCGGCATCGGCTGGCATACCAAGTTCCCCACGGTGGAACAGATGTACCCGGATCTTATCTACCAAGACCTCGTGCAGATGTATTATTACCACAACAGACCGGAACTACGACGCATGAACCTTATGACTTATGTCATCGATCCTGCCAATCCCAACCTGAAACCGGCCCGTAATCTGAAATGGGAGGTGGGACTGGATGTCAACATCAGGGGCAACAGGCTTAATTTGACCTACTTCAAAGAGAACATGACCACAGGTTTCAGGTCGGAAACAAACTATCATCCTTATATATATAAGAAGTATGATGTATCGGGAATAAAACCACAAGAACTTATAGGTCCGCCCTCCCTCGAGGGCTTACCCTACGAGATACTCACCGAACTGCTGGGCTATTCACGATATGGCAATGGGTCGCAGACCCGGAAAACCGGCTTGGAATTCACCTTGTCCACCGTGCGCGTGCGGCAATTCTACACACGCCTCACCATTACAGGGGCATGGTTCAGAACCGTCTATCGCAACTCGCAGGCCGAGATGGTGAAGCCGTCGGTAATCATTGACAACAAGGCAATACAGCGTGTGGGCATCTATCACGACAATGACGGGAACCAATACGAGACAGCCAACACCAATTTCACCTTCGACACCGATATTCCACGCTTCAAACTGGGTTTCTCCTTGTCGGCTCAGTTCCTGTGGTACAACCTTCGCCAAAGGCTTCCCTTGAGTAATGTCCCCTCAGAATACATGAATGAGAAAGGCGAAATACTGCCTTACACGGAGGCAGACAAGGAGGATGTCCTGCTGAGATGGCTCATACGCAACTATACGGAGTCGCTCTATGAGAAATACAGAGTGCCCATGAGCATGAACCTAAACTTAAAAGTAACGAAGAAACTGATAAAAGACAGGCTCAACATTGCACTCTACTGTAACCGTATACTCGACTATACGCCTGACTACAGGATAGGAGAAGCCCTTGTCAGACGGCAGGTGAGTCCTTATTTCGGAATGGAAATCAATGTGAACCTATGACCAGAATACTCCCTATAACATTATTGGCGCTCCTGCTGTTGGTACTTTCCGGATGCAGGAAAGACCACGAAGAGCTGTTCACCGAGGCCACGATAGAGATAGACCTGACCGATCTCAATATCCAGGAAATGCAAGGAACGGCCAAACTGAGGAATATAAACACCTTGCAAGAATATACCTCGGCACAGGAGCAGGGTGGCGTCTATCATTTCCAAGTGCTGCGAGGAGCCTATCAGATAACCATAGAAGGCAGAATAAAATACATGGACGAGGACGAGGAGACACATATTAAAAACTTCATCTGCTATACCGACTATGCCGACTTCAGCCACGAAAGCGGCAATCATGTAAAACTAAAAATAACATTGAGATGAAGAAAGCCATATACCTATTGCTCCTCCCTGGATGTGCGCTGACGGCAAGCGCAACGCAACCTGACACGCTCTCGTTTCGCAGACTGAGCCTTACCGATGAGCTCCGGCAGGCAGAATGGCAGAATCCTGCTCTCTATGGGGCTGCCTACATGCAGTCGTTCACGGAACTGAAAACACAGATGACTTACCGGAAAATGAGCCGTGCTTTCCTTCAGCAGCAGGGCAATGGCGTTTTTCATCCACAAGTGGAGGTTACCACCTTTATTAATACAGGGAAGGCATGGAGCACATGGGGCGGCGCGAGCTATCTCAATGGGCAGAACCGGAATATACTCTGGAACAGCATATCCGACTATCAGCGGCTACGCCCCTATGTGCTGGCTGATACCCTAGGCGGCGATACGCGCACCGAGAGATACTCTTTCTATGGCGGATATGCCCAAAAAGCGGGGAGATGGAAGCTCGGAGCCGAAATTCATTACCGTGCCTTGCAGGAATACAGGGACATAGATCCCCGTATGCGGAGCATCGTTTCCGATCTCAACGCCAAACTCGGCGCAAGCTACAG
Source organism: uncultured Prevotella sp. (assembly GCA_963545855.1). Lineage (GTDB taxonomy): Bacteria > Bacteroidota > Bacteroidia > Bacteroidales > Bacteroidaceae > Prevotella. Next base: position 25,502 of record CAUULA010000012.1, on the reverse strand, counting down.
GGTCGGAGACTATCAGCTGGGAGCCGCCACCTTGCTCAACATCTATAAGCAGAGCTGTTCCGTAGATTTCTATAAAGAGGCCGGTGTCGTGCCCGAATATCTCATGACTGGGCTTGCCACCTGCTACCAAAGGTTCTCCGGCGATAACCGTAACCTAAACTACAAAGGGCACGCCAACCAAATTTTGCTGAACCTGATACCTGTCTGCGAGACCGGATGGTTTACAAACATGGGCCTGAAACGCGAGAAGTATAAACAGACTATCGTAAGTCTGAACCACTTGCCCCTGACCACCCAAATCATAGAAAGCGGCAAACTGGAGGCCGGATGGCGACAAACCGGCGCACAATTTACAGTTTTCAGAGTGGCTTTCAACGGATACCGCCGTAGAGGCGAGGAACATGTAGCCGGCGGGGCGGAAAATGCCGGCTATCCCGTTATCCACACGCTTGCCATGTATAAGGAGCATTATGCCAATATCTTCTTACAGGCCCTGTATGGGAAAAGAGGCTTGAGCCATTGGCAGGTATCGGGACAAGGCGGTATGGAAAGTCTGAAAATGAATTATGCCTACCCCATGCGCAACCTCCGCATACACCATGCCTATGGGAAACTCGGCGGCATCCTTGGCACCGGAGTCGGCAAACGATGGAGTCTGACGACACGGATGGATGTCTTATACAGAAAAGGCATATCTTCCTCCATCGACCTTCCCTATGCCAACATGCCTGAAGAATTCAGGGAAATGGCCGCCGAAAACTATGCCTTTCTCAAGGCCGACCAGACACATATACGGCTTACAGCCCGAGCTGACTACCTGATTGACAAAGCCCTACACAGCCTTTTCATGCAGATCGGGGGAGGTGGAGTATTCACTTCTGCCGACCGTCACCAAACCCTGCTTGACCTCTCCCTGGGCATTACCCTCTAAACAACCCGACAGATATGGACACCAGATATTATCCAAGACCAAGCCTGATTCTACTGCTCCTCATCTTCCTGTTTGCGGCATGCGGCAGCGAAGAGCCTTCGGGAGGAGAGACCGGGACCACATGCAAGGTTACCTTGCAGATGCCTCTTAGTGAAAAGCCCCTGATACTGGATAAGGCGAAGGTAGTATTCACCAACATCAGGACCCTGAAAGACTATACGGTAGAAAGTTTTTTATATGATGCCGAAAAAGCATCCTATACCTTTACAGCCACCCTTCCCGAAGGAGAGTACAACTTAGTGGCAGAAGGAGAGACCACTACTACGATTGCCGGACATACGAGCACTTCTTCCCTGCATGCATCGAGCAATAATATTATCCTGACGAAGACCCGTCCCGGCAACATCATCCTCACCATGAACCTCTACAATTCGAAGCGGGGATTCGTAATAGACGAGTTTTTCTTCACAGGTTCCATGAGTCCCGAGGGTGAACAATACATAGACGACCAGTATATCATCATTACCAACAACTCGGCAAGAACCCTTTATGCCGACAGCATTGCCATAGTGGAGTCTACCTTTACCACGATACAAAAATTCAATTACGAACCCGATATTATGGACAAGGCCATGACCGTAGACGCCATTTACATGATTCCGGGCGACGGTCATAGCCATGCCGTGGCACCCCACAAGTCGCTGCTCATCGCCATAGATGCTAAAAATCATAAAGAGGCATGCAGCAACGCCGTCGATCTCTCGCATGCCGATTTCGAGTTTTTCGACGACAACTCAGGAGCCACATGGAGCGACATCGACAACCTGGAAGTGCCTAATCTCGACAAGTGGTACTGCTATACGCGTACGGTATTCAATTTCCACAACCGTGGATTCAAAACTTATGCCATCGTGAAGATGAATGCCGACAAGAAGACTTTCCTCAATGATTATTTCTATTTGTGTAATTATCGGAACATGGGAATCAAGATGCAGTGGGCCGCCTATCAGATTCCGAACTCATGGATCATAGATGCGGTGAACCTGAGCATAAAGTCTCTCTTCAGATGGATTATCGTAGACCCCTCCATAGACATGGGGTGGGCACATTGCGGAACGGTGAATATGGATCTGAACCGATACGACAAGGTGATACGCCGCAAGCGAGATGCCAGCGGATGGCTGATAGACACCAATAACTCCACGCACGATTTCGATTGCGAGTTGCCGCCGTCGGTGAAATAAGGAAATACGGTCATTCTTTCCTCCGGCGGTTGCCGAAAGGTATAAAAACTTTCCGCACTTACTTCTTGAACCACACTCCATAAAACAACATCCTACGGGTATTCATGAAAGAAACCCGTAGGATGAAGCAGGATTGTGATTCCCGGAAAAAACACTTATCCCTCTTTCACCTCCCAGATGTCGTTGGTCTCAAGAAGTTCGGTTAAGTTATGGTAGGGCTTCTTCGCCTTCACTTCCTCTATCTGGACATTGACAGCCTCGTCGTAGGTAGGAGCCTCAACATCACGAATTACTCCGAGAGCCACGGGGAATCCGTGCTCGTTGTCCATCATGGCCAGTTTCAGTTGCAGAGTGTCGTCCTGGCAATGGCTGTCGTGCACCAGAATGTCGGACAGCGTGATGCCGTTCTCGCCGATCTTGACTATCTTAAGGCCGAATCCCTCCTGCATCAGGCCATACTCATGGTTCTCGCCGAACACCAAGGGCTTGCCATCCTCTACATAGATGGCATTCTTGCTGCGGCCGTCCTTGGTATAGATTGGGTCGTAGGCGCCATTGTTGAAGATGACGCAGTTCTGCATAATCTCGCACACCGAAGCTCCCTTGTGTTCATAGGCCCGCTTCAGAATCTCGATGGTATGCGGACCGTCGTTGGCCACGGAACGGGCAAAGAACCTGCCGCGGGCACCGAAGCAAAGCTCCGCAGGACGGAAGGGATCCTCCACCGTGCCATAAGGACTCGACTTCGAAACGAACCCGCGGGGAGAAGTGGGGCTGTACTGTCCTTTCGTAAGGCCGTAAATGCGGTTGTTCAAAAGAATCATATTGAGGTTGATATTCCTGCGCATGGCGTGGATGAAGTGGTTTCCGCCGATGGCAAGAGCATCGCCGTCGCCGCTTATCTGCCACACCGTGAGGGCAGGGTTCACCACCTTGGCTCCCGTGGCAATAGCCGCCGCACGACCGTGAATGGTCTGCATGGCATAAGTATTCACATAGTAAGGCAACCGGCTGGAACATCCAATGCCGCTGATGACAGCCGTCTCATAAGGTGCAATGCCCAGTTCGGCCATCGCCTTGTGCAGACTTGCCAGGAAGAAGTGGTCTCCGCATCCCGGGCACCATCGTGGCTGGCCTTTCTTGAAATCTTGTGCTGTATATTCGCTCATTTCCTTTTTTCTTTCTGGTTTAAATCTCAATGATGTTTTCTTCAAATGTCTTGGTGTCGTTAGGCAAGCCATTCGAGAGGATAATACGCTCGAATCCATTCACCAACTCACTCACAACGAAAGGCTGTCCCTTCACCTGATTATACTGATAAGGGGCAAAATTGTTGATGCGGATGCGCAACAAGGCTGCAAACTGGCCAAGGTTCTGCTCAGCCACGACCACCTTTTTATACTTCAGAAGCACATCGGCGGTGTTCTTGGGCAGCGGATTTACATACTTGAATTGGGCAAGCGCCACCTTGTGCCCTTTCTTCCGCAGTTCGTTCATGGCAGTATAGAGGTGCCCGTAAGTAGACCCGAAGCCCACGATGAGCAGTTCCGCATCATCGGCATCGCCAAGGACTTCTACATCAGAAACCCTTATCTTCGCTACTTTCTCAAAGCGCAGGTGGTCCATCAGGTCGTGGTTTTCGGGCTCGGTAGAGATTGCGCCGGTCTCACCGTCCTTCTCCAGACCACCGAGAATATGCGTATAGCCCTCCTGTCCGGGAATCGCCCAATAGCGGGCAAAGGTCTCCGGATCGCGGCGATACGGTGTATACTTATACTTCTGGTCCTCGGTTGCATAATGGGGCTTTATCTCGGGCAACTCTTCCATGTCCGGCAACTTCCACGCCGCCGAACCGTTGGCAATGAAGGCATCGGTAAGCAGCACCACGGGAGTCATGTGCTCGAGGGCAATCCTGGCTGCCTGAAAGGCAGCGTCGAAGCAGTCGGTGGGACTTATAGCGGCCACTACGGGCATCGGGCTTTCTCCGTTACGCCCATAGAGCACCTGCAGAAGGTCGGTCTGCTCGCTCTTCGTGGGCAGTCCCGTCGATGGGCCGCCTCGCTGCACATCAATGATTACGAGCGGAAGCTCGTCCATCACGGCAAGGTTGATAGCCTCCGACTTCAGCGCGATGCCGGGTCCGGAGGTGCTGGTAGCGGCCAGCGCACCGGCAAACGAGGCTCCCACGGCACTTGCGCAAGCCGAGATCTCGTCTTCGCACTGCACCGTCATTACGCCCAGCGATTTGTGCTTGGACAGCTCATGGAGGATATCCGTGGCCGGAGTGATGGGGTAAGACCCCAAGTAGAGCTTCAGCCCCGACTTTTCGGCAGCTGCCATCAGCCCATAGGCCGTGGCCTTGTTGCCAGTAATATCCATATACCGGCCGGGATCCTTGACCTTAGAGTCGATACGATAAGTGGCAGGGACGCTGGCATGCACATTGTGCCCGTAGTCGTAACCGGCATTCACCACCTTGATATTATTCTCCGCTATCTCCGGCTTCTTCGCAAACTTATCCTTCAAGAAGTTCTCCACGAGCGACAAGTCGCGGTTGAACAGCCAGCAGACCAACCCCAGCGCAAACATGTTGCGGCACTTCAGAACGGCGCGGTTGTCCATGCCCGATTCTTTCAGGCATGCCTTCACCATCGTGGTGATGGGACAGGCCACTACGCGGTCAGCGTCGATTCCCAGTTCACCAAGATAGTCTGTGGTGTTAAACTCCGCCTTCTTCAGGTCGTTGGGACCGAAGCTGTCGGTGTCGATGATGACGGTAGCCTGTGGTTTGGCATACTTATACTGGGTCTTCAAAGCCGCCGCATTCATCGCGACGAGCACATCACACTGGTCGCCCGGCGTATAGACCTTGCCCGATCCGATGTGGACCTGAAAGCCCGAAACACCCGTCAGCGAGCCTTGCGGCGCACGGATGTCGGCCGGATAGTCCGGAAAAGTCGAAATACCATTACCTACCGTTGCAGACACTGTTGAGAAAATGTTCCCGGCAAGCTGCATTCCATCGCCGGAATCTCCAGAGAACCGGACCACAACTTGATCCAGTTCTTTGACTTCTAAGTCTTCTGCCATTATATTTTTCATTTGTTTAAGTTCGCTGTTGCAAAGATGCCAATTTTTCTTGATACGGCAAAATAAAAAGTGAAAAATAAAAGTTTTTTCCCATTTTCTCATCCTCTGAGAAGAGTTTTACACCAGATTTCCCCCCATAAAGAAGAATAACATAGCTGATGTTGGCCTCTCAGGACATTCGCTAAACTCCCTTTTTGACGCGAAAACTTCTACGCACGGCGATGTCTCTATGCCTCTCCCATGCATAGACTCTCATCTCAAAGGTGAGAGGGCACACTACCCTATTACAAACACTTTCGTCTCGTGAGCCTCCACCTTGCCTTTCCAGAAAGCCGCCTTCCTCGCTATCTGCTTATGCGCCCATACATCGCGCACGGAGCGGTGGCCGTCTATGCCCAGCGCAGGAAAATCCACCCTGATCGCCTGCGGCCTCTCGCCTGTGTTCAGAATGGCCACCGCCCACCGCCCCCCGGAGAGCGGTCGCACAAAAACCTGATGGTTTTCCTTGAGCACTTTGCGTTCCGCGGCCTTGCCGAGAGCGTCCTGATCGATGGCTATCACCCCTTTGTTCAGCAGGATGCGGCGCGTCTCCTCATTCTCATTACGCAAATCATGGGTCATGGCCAACGGAGACGATTCCATGCACCAGAGGCTCATCTGCGACTGATACTCGGTATAGCTGCAACCCTTTCCTCCCAGGTCGCTCGACGGACCGCCCCTGCCCTCCAGACCTACGACGAGCATGTCCATGTCGTTCCAATGTCCCGGACGGGCGTAGGAATACAAGGGAACGGTAACATTTACGATGTCGAGAATGCCCATACCGCCCTGATGGACCTTGTCGACCCACATATCGCGAACATCATAAGTGGTGCGCCAGACCACTCCGCCAGCCTCGGCAGCCCACAACTCGGGATGGAGCTGCCCCCATTCGCACACGCCAAGGGCTATCCGCCGACCACTTCCGGCCAGCGCGTCGCCCATGATCTTATAGCGGCGATGAGCCTCCGCGCTGTCAGATGGGGCGTTGCAATAGTCATATTTCAGATAGTCTATCCCCCAGGAGGCAAAGGTCCGTGCGTCTTGCTCCTCAAAGCCGTAGCTCGCCGTGCGGCCGGCGCAGGTGAGCTGTGCGGCATCGGAGTAGATGCCCAGCTTCAGGCCTCTGGCATGCACATAGTCGGCAAGTGCCTTGATGCCGCTCGGAAATTTCTCCGGATCAGGTATCAAGTTGTTGCGATTGTCGCGCCCGCCCTGCCAGCAGTCGTCTATGAACACATACTCGTAACCTGCGTCGCGATAGCCTCCTGCCACCATGGCATCGGCCATCTCACGCAGCAACTGCTCGTTGATGTGCTCGCCGAAAAGATTCCATGACATCCACCCCATGGGCGGGGCAAGTTTTTCCTGAGCCTGCAAGCCGAGGGAGAGCAAGCAAAAGGCAATCGTTGTCAGCACCCTTCCCGTGAAAGGGTAAAGTCTTGAATCGTTTGAAATTTTCATGTTTTTAGTTGTTTGATTTTCAGTTAGTTACGAATTGGTTTGCAAAAAGCCGTCAAAAGGTCGCCTTTTAACCGTTAGAAGGAGAGCTTTTAGCCGTTAAAAGGCGGGCTTTTAACGGCCTTTTACTTTGCGGGGTGCCACCGGTGTTGAAAAGGCAGGCCATCGCCTCGGTTTCTCAATACTTGAAAGAGCTGCCTCCAAGGAACTCCCGGAGAAGGCTCGTAGGCGGAAGCTGGCGATACGGAATATCCTGAAAATAACGCAGGAACTTGAGCAAACGGTGGGCCTCACCGAACTCCTCGCAGTTCTCCGGCACCTGCTCGAGCAGCGGCTCGGCCTGCTGCTTGAGCACGGAAAGCTCATAGAGCATCGCGCTATTGAACATCGCGTCGGCATTCTCCTGATAGGGAAATATCCATTTTTCCTCTCCCGCCCTCACCGAGGGCCATCGATGGATGGTTTCCTGAGCCGTAACGCCACGATACTTGTTGTCTCGGACGATGCGCCGAAGGAGCCGGTTGTCGGTCGTGGGGATGTAGTTATGGTCGTCGAGGAGAATGGTCGTCAGTGCCGAAACATATACTCTATACTTCTGTTTCTCGGGAATCTGCGCCGTGAGTTCAGGGTTCAGGGCGTGGATTCCTTCCACCACGAGCACATTATTGTCATCCATCTTCAGTCGTTTGTCGCCCTTCTCGCTCTTGCCCGACTGGAAATTATACTTCGGAAGGGCAACCTCCTCGCCCCGGAAGAGAGCCTTGAACTGTTCGTTGATGAGCGGAATGTTGAGGGCATAGAGGCTCTCGTAGTCGTATTCTCCGTTCTCATCCTTGGGCGTATGCTCCCGATTCACGAAGTAGTCGTCGAGAGAAATCTGGAGGGGCTTTATCCCGTTGGCGAGCAACTGGATGCTGAGCCGCTTGCAAGTGGTGGTCTTTCCCGAGGAAGACGGTCCCGCCAGCAGGATCAGCTTAATGCCCTGCCGCTCCTTGATCTCATCGGCGATGCGCGAGATCTGTTTCTCCTGAAGGGCCTCGCTGACATTGATCATCTCGGTGGCATGGCCGTTCTTGACGGCTTCATTGAAGTCGCCCACAGTGCGGAGACCGAGGAGATGCTGCAGACGGTGGTGCTCCTTGAAGATGCTGAACATTTTCTCCTGACGCGGCTTAGGACTCAGCCTCGACGGATCCTCGACCGCCGGAATGCGGAGGAGCATCCCTTCGACATACTTCTCGAGGTCGAAGAGATAGAGGCCGCCGCTATCCGTAAGCAGCGTGCCATAGAAATAGTCCACGAAATCGTCGAGCTGATAGTAGACGGTGTAGAGCCTTCCGCTGCTCTCCAGCAACTTCACCTTCGCCTCGTCGCCCTTGCGGCGGAACATGGCGACGGCGTCTTCTGTGGGCACTTCAAAGCGGCGGATGGGCATCTTGGCATCGATAATCTGCTGCATGCGTGTCTTGATACGGGCTACATCTTCTCCGGTAAGTTCCGGACAACACTTCACGCTTACATAATATCCCTTCGAAACGGGGATATCTATCAGCACCTTGGACCCAGGGTAGAGGTCGTGGACGGCCTTGCAGCATACCAGGAACAGCGTGCGGGTATAAACCCGCGAGGCCGAGGCGTTATGCATGTCGAGAAACTCCACATCCTTACAGTGGTAGAGGGAATAGTGCATGCCTTCCGTCGAGTTGTTCACTTTGGCAGCAATAGGCCCGTACCGCATCTCCAGTCCCAGTTTCCTGTATACTTCGTCGAGCCTGCTTCCCCGCTCGACCTCAATCGTCTGATTGTTGTTCTTACACCTGATGGCGAGTCGTTCCATGTTCTGTTCTGTGGTTTTTAGATCTGACGGTAAAGATAATAATATTTATCGACACGAGAATAAGAATTAAACTAAATTAATGTTCCCCCCTTCCCGTAGAGAGCGTAATATTTTCTGCAACAACCAACATTTTCTAAAATAAATTCATGGAAGAAGTCGTATGGGAACTTTTTTTTATTATCTTTGCAACAGAAACAAAACATCCGGGAAGAAAGACGATACTTGGCGAAGCCGTCTCTCTGGCGGAAAGAGAAAACATTATTCTATGACAACAGGCGAATACATCCTTATTTTCAGCAAGATATTTGGTTCTCTTGCCCTGCTTATCTATGGTATGAAAGTAATGAGCGAAGCCCTCCAGAAGATGGCAGGCTCGCAGTTGCGCCACATTCTGGGCGCCATGACCACCAACCGGTTTACCGGCATGCTTACCGGAACTTTCATCACCTGTGCCGTGCAGTCGTCTTCGGCAACCACCGTAATGACGGTGTCGTTCGTCAATGCCGGCCTGCTCACCCTGGCTCAGGCCATCTCGGTCATCATGGGCGCCAACATCGGTACCACGCTCACGGCCTGGATTATGTCGCTGGGATATAATGTAGACCTTACGATGGTGGTCTTTCCGGCTTTCTTCGTCGGCATCATGCTCATCTATAGCAAGCGGAGACGCTATATCGGCGACTTTCTCTTCGGCATCGCCTTTCTCTTCTTCTCCCTCGTCTTACTGAGCACGGCCGGCAAGGATCTGGACTTAGCTCATAACCCTGGCGCCATCGAGTTCTTCTCTTCGTTCAATGTGAACAGCCATTGGACCATCCTGATTTTCCTTGTTATCGGCACAGTCATCACTTGCATCGTACAAAGTTCGGCAGCCGTCATGGCCATCACCATCCTGCTCTGCTCCACCGGAGTGCTCCCGATATATATGGGCGTCGCGCTCGTAATGGGTGAAAACATCGGCACGACTGCCACTGCGAACCTCGCGGCATTAGGAGCCAACACACAGGCAAGGCGCGCCGCCCTCGCCCATCTCGTCTTCAATGTCTTCGGCGTGATATGGGTCATGTGCCTGTTCTATCCCTTCGTTAACTTTGTCTGCGGCCTCGTGGGATATGATCCTGAAAGCCCAGCCTCGCTTTCAGCCACCGAAATGGCTGTCAAACTGCCCCTTGTGCTGGCCGCTTTCCATACCTGCTTCAATGTGGTGAATACAGCCATCCTCATCTGGTTTATCCCCCAGCTTGAGAAACTGGTGTGCTGGATCATCAAGCCCAAGGCAAATCAGGACGAGGAAGAGTTCCGTCTGCGCTTCATACAGGGTGGTCTCATGAAGACGCCGGAGCTTAGCGTCTACGAGGCTCAGAAAGAAATACAGAGCTTCTCGGAGCGCATCCAGCGCATGTTCGGCATGGTTCACGACCTTTTGAACGAAAAGAAGCCGGAAAACTTTGTGAAAATCTTCACACGAATCGAGAAATATGAGTCTATCTCAGACAACATGGAGATCGAGATAGCCAAGTATCTCGACCAGGTTTCCGACGCTCACCTGAGCGACGACACCAAAGGTAAGATTCGCGCCATGCTGCGTGAGATCAGCGAGCTAGAGTCTATCGGCGACAGCTGCTACAACATCGCGCGAACCCTCAACCGCAAGATGAACGAGAAGGAGGAGTTCACCGAACAGCAGTATGAGCGACTCCATCAGATGATGGAACTGACCGACGAGGCTCTAACCCAGATGAACCTGATGATGAAAGGCCAGAAATCAAGCTATGATCCGAACCGTTCGTTCAATATCGAGAACGAAATCAACAACTACCGCAACCAGTTGCGCAACCAGAATATCAATGATGTCAACAATCATCTCTATACCTATGCCGTGGGCACCATGTACATGGATATCGTGCAAGAGTGCGAGAAACTGGGCGACTATGTGGTCAATGTCGTCGAGGCTCGTCTGGGCGTCAAGCAAGTAGAGGCTTAGAAACAACCCCTAATCCAAACCCTGAATCCGAACAAAGGGCATAAAACAAGAAAGAGAAACCAAGGGGGCACATGCGTTGACCTTGGTTTCTCTTTCCCTTTTTCAGACCACCTCGCCCATCTTCTCCCAGATGCGGAGAAAAGTGGGATGATCCACCCGTTTTGCATAGGTAACCTTGATGCCGGCATCGTGGAGCACATCGTAGGCCTGCTCGCTGATCAGATCGGCATAGACCTCCACTACTCCACCTTCCACCATTGCCTTGGCAGCCGTCCTTCCGATAGCCTTGTCAGCAAGTTTGGCACCGTGCAGCAACTCCGGCTCATCGTCTAATATATTATATAAGGTGCGAACGCCGCGTCCCTTAAAAGTCGAAATATTTCCTTCATGCAGTACCACCAAGGAATAATCCTCGTCGTGCAAGGTGTCTTTCAGTACATCCATCATAGTTCGTGTCCTCCATCCTTTTTTCGCAAATATAGGAATTTATTTTGTAATCACATGTAAAGATTTTACTAAATTTACATGTTCGTCATACAAGAGTTGGCTTCATCTGATTTCGCGTACGGTCAAAGCAGTACTTCCCCCATGTTTTTATTTTCATGAAAATCAATCTCGGATTTGAATATCTCATGAAAAAACACTAATTTTGCACCATCATCTAAAAACCAAAAAACAACGATATGAAAAGAATACTTGCATCCTTGGTTATACTCATGACAATCTTTCAGATGGCCGATGCCCAGATCGACTATTCCAGACGGCTGCAGCAAGGTGTATCCTACACCGGCCGGACGCTCGCCTTGAGCGACGGCAGCGTGAGATACGACTGGACAGGTACCTACCTGCAGACCGACTTCACGGGCGGTAGCATTGCCATTGAGGTGAGCGACACGAAGAAAACCTATCATAACCTCTATATCGACGGGCAGCTGATTCGCCGCATCACCATCGAGGGGCAGAAGCCACACCGCATCGTACTGGCCGATAATCTGACCGGCCAGTCTCACCGCCTGTGCCTGCAGAGGGTTACCGAAGGCAGCGGCGGATGCACCACCGTCCACGGCTTCTACCTCGTCAAGGGCGGCAGACTGCAAAAGGTGGCTCCCCGGAATCGCTTCATCGAGTTCTACGGCGACAGCTATACCTGTGGCTACGGCACGGAGGCTGCCGGCCCAAAGGTAAAATTCACCTACGAGACCGAGGACTTCAACCACTCTTATGCCTGTCTGATAGCACGCTACTTCGATGCCGACTATGCCGCCGTTGCCCACTCCGGGATGGGCATGGTGCGTAATTACGGAGACAAAAAGCAGACTTCAGAGTATACCATGCTTGACCGCCAAGGACACATTTTTGACGATTTCGATACCCTCCGCTATGATTTCCGGGCCTATAAGCCACAGCTCGTGTGTATCCAGTTGGGCACCAACGACTTCTCCAGAAACAACACTCCCACCGTAGACCAGTATTGCGGCAACTATCAGAAGTTCATCCAAAACCTGCGAAAAGCCTACGGCAATATCCCCGTACTGTGCATCCTGCCATACTCGGCAGGTGCTTATCTCCAGACAGCTTTCAAGGATTTGGCTCGCAGAATGGAGTCCGACAAGCATGTCTACATGTCCGAGCCGATGCTGGAAATCATCAACAACCCCGCCGACCTCGGCGCCGATTGGCATCCGAACACGCAGGGACAACAGAAGATAGCCATGAAGCTCATCCCGCAGATATCGAATATCATGGGATGGAAACTGGAAGACAAGGTCGTGAAATAGGCCTCCAAGAGGAATAGATACCCCTTGATGCAGGGAAAAAAATGTTTTCCCTGTGTCAGGCAGACTGTCTCAAACCTTGGCTGTGTCAACAGAATATAGCCTAAAACAAACTTGTCGACAAACCTTTTTGCCAACTATTGTCGTGTTGCGGATTTTTTTCTATCTTTGCCTTGGGTATTCATTCCATGCAATGAAGTTATTCTTAACGATAGAAAAAGCGATCAAGTGCCGGCAGACGAGGCTTCCCGTGCTCGTCCTGCTGCTCATTTTAATGGTTGGAAAAATGGATGCAAAAATCAGGAAAGCAGCTGTCGCAGGACAGTTCTATGAAGCTAATGCCGCACAACTCCGCAAGGATTTGCAGACTTACTTCGGTAAGTATGCGGCCGTGAAAGGCTCTCGCACGATACAGGCCGTCATCGTGCCTCATGCGGGCTATGTATTTTCAGCAGGCGTAGCAGCATCGGCCTTTGCACAGATAGTCCCCGATGCCGACTATGAACACATCTTCTTATTGGGGCCGAGCCACCATGTCTATCTCGACAAAGCCTCCGCGGCAAGTGGCTACGACTATTATGCCACGCCTTTAGGAAACCTGAAGGTGGACACGGCACTATGTGCCCGTCTCATAGAGAACAGCGAGGCCTTCTGCTTCGATGAACGGGCTCATCGGCAGGAGCACTGTCTGGAGATACAGCTGCCTTTCCTCCAGTATCACCTGAAGCAAGTGCCGCCGATTGTACCGATTATCATCGCCACCCAGAGCCATGGGCGGCTACGGCAGATAGCCAAGGCTCTGAAACCCTATCTGAATGCCAGAAACCTCTTCGTCATCAGCAGCGACTTCTCTCACTACCCGTCCTATCAAGACGCAAAGAAAGTAGACAAACTTACTGCCGAGGCCATCCTCACAGGCAAGACACAAGATTTCATCGACCGACTTGCGACCAACGAACGACTGGGCATCGACTCCCTTGCCACCAGTGCCTGCGGCGAAGCCGCCATTACGACACTCCTGATGATGATCGAAGGCGGCGAGGACATCCGCATCCGACATCTGGAATATCGCAATTCGGGCGACTCTCCGTATGGCGGGAAACATGGGGTGGTGGGCTACCATTCCTTCGTTTTCAGCCGCGAAGCAAGCTTTCGGCTCACGGATGCCGACAAGGACGAGCTCAAAAAGATTGCTCGCGAGAGCATCCTTGCGACCTTCACGGGAAGGCGATACCAACCCGGCGTCCTGAGCGAGACACTCCGTCAGCGGTGCGGAGCCTTCGTATCACTCCACGAACACGGCCGACTGCGTGGCTGCATCGGGCATTTCGGCGAGGATTATCCTCTTTTCGAGATCGTGGGAGAGATGGCTAAGGCCGCCGCATTCGAAGACCCGAGATTCCCAAAAGTCAGCCGGCAGGAAATCCCGCAACTGGATATCGAGATATCGGTGCTCACTCCGATGCGGCGCATCTATGACCTCAACGAGTTCATTCTGGGCAAGCATGGCATCTATATCCGTAAAGGCCTTTGCTCGGGAACCTATCTCCCGCAGGTGGCAGAGGAAGTGAACTGGACCAAAGAGGAATTCGTAAGCCACTGTAGCCACGACAAAGCCGGACTGGGTTGGGACGGCTGGAAGACGGCGGAACTCTATGTCTACGAGGCTATCGTGTTCTGAATATGAAGGAATGTCTTTATTATCACAGGCTTGGCGACGGTTGCTTGCAGTGCACACTCTGTCCTCACGGCTGCACGCTGGCCGAGGGACGGCAGGGGCGGTGCGGCAGTCGGCACAACCTCAAGGGCATGCTTGTTTCAGAGGTGTACGCTCATCCGTGCGCCGTCGCCATCGACCCGGTGGAGAAGAAGCCGCTCGCCGAGTTCCATCCGGGTACGAAGTGTCTCTCACTGGCCTGCACGGGGTGCAACCTCAGATGCCTGAACTGCCAGAATCACGACATCTCACAAGTCCGCCCGGACGAGGTGGACTGCTATGAGCTGACACCTGAACAGGCTGTCGCCCTTACCCTCAAGCATCATATCCCCGGCATTGCCTATACCTATACCGAACCGCTTACATGGTACGAATACACCTATGATACTGCCAAACTGGCCCACGAGAAAGGCCTCTGGAACATCCTCGTCTCGGCAGGATTCGTCAATCCTAATCCCTTAAGTAAGCTCATACCCTATATTGATGCGGCAAACATCGACCTGAAAGCCTTTTCCGACGACATCTACCGAAAGGTATGCGGAGCCCGGCTGCAACCCGTTCTCGACACGCTGCTCAGCCTTCAGGGAGCAGGAGTTCATCTTGAGATTACCAATCTGCTGATTCCCGGAATCAACGACGATAGGGAATTGATACGCGGAATGTGCCGATGGCTCGTCGAAAACGAACTCGGAGACTGTCCGCTCCACTTCAGTCGTTTCTTCCCGCAGCACAAGATGCGCCACTCCCTGCCGACACCCGGAAAGACGCTGTTTGATGCCCGAGACATCGCACACGGCGAAGGCATCCGGAATGTGTATTTAGGAAACCTATAGCCGATAAAGGAAACTCTTTCGGTAGATAGCTCTCAAAAAAACGGAAAACGGATGTCACACTTCCTTCTCTTGGCCGTTTACTCTATGAACGACGATGAATGTAGAACGATTTAGCCATCAGGTGGTGAGCCTGCAAGAGCGGCTGCTCCGACAGGCTGCGAGCTTCAGAAGCGGGGATGCCGACGCCGAGGACATCGTGCAGGAGACTTTTCTCAGGCTCTGGGCGATGCGCGACCGTCTGGACGACCACCCGAATGTGGAGGCCCTGGCGCTGAAGACGCTCCACGGCATTGCCCTCGACCATTGGCGGCATCGCCAGCACGAACTGGAACAACCGCGTCAGAGACGGGAGATGGCTGCCAGCGAGGAGAGGATAGAGGCCAAAGATGAATTGGAGATCATCGCCTTGCTCGTAGACAGGCTGCCCCCGCTGCAGCGGCAGATATTCCGCCTGAAGGAAATCGAGGACCTCGAGAGCGGAGAAATCATGCAAATCTGCGGATGCTCGGCCGATGCTTTACGGCAAAATCTCTCCCGCGCCAGAAGGCGCATACAAGCAGAGTTCATTAGAATCACGACAGAAAGGAAACAAAGATGAGAAAAGAAGATATCCGGAAACAGGTAGACCGCTATCTCGACGGCACGACCACGGCGGCTGAGGAGCGGCAACTGAGGGAGTTGCTTGGCAGGGATGACGCCGTAGTACCCGACGAGTGGAAACCCTTGAGGGCGCTCTTCAGGTGGGAATCGGCCGAGCGAGAAAGCCAAGGGGGCAAGCCGGCAGGGCGTAATGCCCGCCCGAAGATGTCCCGCAGGCTTCGTCGGCGACTTACGGCGGCAGTCTCCGTGGCTGCCGTGTTTACTCTTCTCGTTGTCTCGGTGGCGCGTTTCCAAGAGCGGAATACCGACTACGCCGTCATCGAAGGCAAGAAGACCACCAATCAGGAAATCATAGAACAAGAGGCTCTGTCCGCCCTCGCCCTCGTGGGGAGCAACAAGGAGGAAGACTTCGGGGCTCTCTTACAAATGGGAGGAAACAAAAGTGAGGAATAGAATGAAGACAGTCATGACCATCGCGACATTACTCCTATGGGGTGCGATGCCGTCATTTGCCCAGAAAGACCTTCAGATAGCGCAGGCTTTCGAACGCTTCGGCAGGTCCAAGGGGTGCAGGATGGTAGTGCTCAACGATGCCGAACTCAAGGGCTACAGGCTGCAGATGTACAAGGCACTGACCTATAAGAGACCTGCCGCCGAGATCTCTGAATACCTGAAGGCCGACCGCAAGAAGGCCCGGAAGATACGGGAGGTGGTTGCCGACGGCCGAATTACGAGCGGCTATTACCAAATGCCATCGTCGCAGAAAGGTATCAACCGGTATATACTCTTCGCCAACGAGACCGACCAAAGCGGTGCCCTCATCTATATTGAAGGCGCCCTGGAGCCCGACGACATCCTGAAGCTATGCTACGGCAAGTGATAAACCAAACAGATACGACAAATTGGAAAAACTTAAAATAACTGGAATATGAAAAAGCTGATATTCTTTTTAGCCCTCCTGCCGGCAATCCCGGCATGGGCCGGCGAAGCCAATGACACCACCCTGCGCATGGGAAACAAGAAAATCGTAGTGAACGAGAGCGGTGTGGAGACACGCATACAGGTCTACGACTCCGTAGGAAACCAACTGGTAAAGACCCGTGAGACGAGTTTTGTGGACGGACAGGAGGTGGAGCAGGTGTTCGTCTCGTCGCCCTTCGTGCCCATAAGAAAGAAGAAAGGGCGCACCTTCTATTCACACTTCCCCGATGTGTTTATCGGCACCAACCTCATCAATGGCGGGAGCGCCGCGCACAGTCGCGACACACGCTCGTCGGAGTGGGGACTGTCGACATTCGAGATGGGCATCTCCCTCAGCCGCGGCAACACCTTCGGACTGGTATCGGCCTTGCTGGCAGGGTATATCCATAACCACTTCAATACGGGCTATGTACTTGACAATATAGACGGGCAGACCGCCCTGAGGGCCAACAATGCCGAGAATGTGAGGACCAGCTTCCTGAAATATGCGTATGTCAAGCTTCCCGTGATGGTGGAGTGGAAGCGCAGGTTCGGCCGTAGCGAGGGTTATGTGGCATTAGGCCTGTCGGGAGAGCTAAGGGGCTCCGAGAAGTCAAAATATCGCATCCGCCACGACAAGCACACCGTAAACGACGATCTGAACATGAACACTTTGGGACTCAACCTCGAGGGATATATCGGTTTCAGAGGGTTTACGCTCTATGGGCACTATGCCCTCACGAAACTGTTCAAGAACGGACTCTCCTGCCATCCGTTTGGCATCGGCATCGGATTCTCCCTATAGGCTGCTGTCGGGAGAGGGCTCCCGAACCACCCTCCCTGCCCTGCGCCCATTCCGGAAATCCTCCCTGAAGGAGACAGAAACCGCTTTCCGCAAAACGGAAGGCGGTTTTCTTTTTGGGCAAGGGTCGTTTACGCGCAGAGTGCCGATGACAAGAACAAAAACAGGAGAAAACCATTGGCAGATTAGAGAAAAACCACTACCTTTGTATACAATTACTTTTCATGCTATGGACAAGAAAGAAAGAATACGCGAACTGCTTGCCGAGGCCCTGCCGCTCGTAGACCTGGACTCCGATTTCCTCTTCAGCGAGCTCGACTCGCTGGGAGTTACCACCGTCCTGATGTTACTCTCCAATGAGTATGGCATCGAACTCGAATCACAAGATGCCACACCCAAGAATCTCCGTTCCATCGACAGTCTGGCTGCCCTCGTAGACAAGAAGCTCGCCGAAAAATAACCATGCCCACCCTCGAAGACTATCTGAAGCGCAACGCCCGACTCTATCCCGAGAAGACGGCTATCGTAGACCCCGACGGGCAGCGCATCACTTATGCCCGCCTCTATGAGTCCGTCGTGCGGAAAGCCACGGAATTCAGAAATCGTAAAGGCCGTGCGGTGGTATTCAGAAACACACAGGGAACCGATTTCCTGATTACCTATCTTGCCCTCCACAGGGCCGGCGCAATTGCCGTCCCGATGGAAGCCGCCGCGCCCGAGGCCACGATGCGTGCGGTGGAAACCGAACTCTCGGGGGTTGACTTCCCGTCAGGAGTAGTCGATGTGCTCTATACCACGGGTACGACGGGGCGCTCCAAGGGAGTCATGATCAGTCGGGATGCCATCATTGCCGACGGTGAAAACCTCACCGAGGCACAGGGATTCTGCCACGAGACGGTATTCGTGGTCTGCGGACCGATGAATCACATCGGAAGCCTCTCCAAGCTCTACCCTGTCATCATGCAGGGAGCCACGCTCCTTATCCTCAAGGGAATGAAAGACCTGAACGCCTTCTTCCATGCCCTCGACTATCCGGAAGGTCGGCTCGCCACATTCCTCGTGCCCGCCAGCATCCGCATCCTGCTCGCCTTCGGAAGCAGGAGGCTTGTGCTATATGCCGACAAAATAGACTTCATAGAGACAGGCGCGGCCCCCATGGCGCACAGCGATATGCGGCAACTCTGCCGCATCCTGCCCCACACACGGCTCTATAACACCTATGCGTCGACCGAGACGGGCATTATCGCCACCTACGACTTCAACGACGGCCGATGCCTTGAGAAATGTCTCGGCCATCCCATGAAAAACTCCAGTTTCCACATTACCCGACAAGGGAGGATAGCCTGTGAAGGGAAGACGCTGATGAGCGGATATGCGGGGAACGATGAACTCACCCGTCAGGTGCTGCGCGGCGGGGTGCTCTACACGGCCGACCGCGGCATAATCGATGACGAGGGCATGCTCCGCCTGCTGGGGCGGGAGGACGATGTGATCAATACCGCCGGCTATAAAGTGGATCCCTCGGAAGTGGAGGATGCCGCTTCAGGCCTGCCCGGCATTGCCGACTGCATCTGCGTTGCCGCCCCGCATCCCGTGCTCGGCACGGTGCCTAAGCTCCTCGTAGTGATGAAGGAGGGATGCAGACTTGACAAAAAGGCCGTGGCAGAACATATCGGCAACCGACTGGAAACCTATAAAGTGCCCGTTTACTATGAGCAGGTGGCTTCCGTCAGGCGCACTTTCAACGGCAAGCTCGACCGCAAATCCTATCGCCAGAACGGCCAGCCGGAAGACCCAAAGTAATTTACCGCGAAATTACCAGCCGTTGGTAATAGGGTTACCACTTGTTTGTAATGATGTTACTAACAGCTGGTAATCGCTCCCCGGACACCCTCGGGAAATCGCCTTGACAACCTCTGGCGGAGAAGAGGAATATGTACAGGAGGCTATCTCGCTGCCCTGTACTGCTGCGGCGTGCATCCGGTCAGCCGTTTGAAGTACTTGCAGAAGAAGCTGGCATTCGGGAAATTGAGCTCGTCGGCTATCTGCGCCACATTCCTGCCGCTGTAGCTAAGCATCACCTTGGCTTGTGTAACGAGCGACCGGTCTATCCACTCCTTGGCCGTAACGCCGCTGGCCTTGCGAATCATCGTGCTCAGATAGCGCACCGTAATGCACATTTTGCCGGCATAGAAGTCGAGGTGATGCTCCCGGCCGCTATAGTTGTTGACAAGATAGAGGAACCGCTCGAAGAGGAACCGCTCGTTGGCATTGCGGCCGGCCGCTCCCTCCGCACCTTCGGCAAACTGCTGGTCGAAGAAGTTCAGATAGGCCGCGATGAGGTTCAGGATTATCTGATTGTCGTGGCGGGCCTTATGAGAGATATCGAAAAGCAGGTGTAGCATACGGTCGACTATGCCGCAGGTCTCCTCCGACACCCGCATCCTCCCGTCGGTTTTGTGTCCGTTGAAGATTCTTGGCAGGTGGTTGTTGAGTGCCAGATGCACCAACTCGGCCGAGACAGCCATGCCCTCCAAGGCGAAATCAGCACTATATTCCAGAGGCTCAGTAATGCTCCCCGGAGTAAGAAAGGCCAGGGTTCCGGCGCTAATGGTATATTCCACGAGATTGATTTTTGCCCGCACCCAGCCTTGCCTGATGAATCCGCAGCGATAGTCGGGCATCTGCAGCAGTGTACCTTCTTGCAGCACACGCTGCACACCCACTCCGACATCGAAGATAATCGACAGCTCCTTGCCCAACAACACTTGCCCGGACAGATCGGCGGAGTCGCCGTAGAACAATTCGGTCATGCGCTCAAAGGTGAGTGTCTCTGGTTTCCTTGTCTTCATTTTCCAATCCTAATATGACACAAAGATAATAAAAAGATCGAAAACCACACTCTTTTCTGGCATATAGTGTACGAAAAGAGCATCCCCTGCTACTTGCAGATAACGGCATATAAGGAATTTGAGCGTATCTTTGCAGACAAATTCACAACACAGAATAAATACCGGGACAATGAGAAAAATCACCTACTTCTTCCTATGCGTGCTGCCTCTGATGGCACAGGCGCAGCAGGTTACTCTCGAGGAATGCAAACAGAAGGCTCACGACAACTATCCCACCGTGAGACTGTATGACCTCATTTCGCTGTCACGCGAATACACCCTCGAGAACGCGCAGAAAGCCTGGCTGCCGCAAATCAGCGTTTCAGCCACCACAACGACCTTCACCGATGTGCTCGAAGCCAGTCCTGCCATACAGCAAATGGGGCTGGACATGAGGAACCGGATGGCAGCCGGGTCCATCCTCATCAACCAGAACCTCTATGACGGGGGACAGGTGAAAGCGCAAAAGGAGGTGGTCAGCACACAATCCGAGGTAGAAAACCAGCAACTCAGGGTGTCGCTCTATGAGCTCAACCAGCGCATTGAGCAGCTCTACTTCAGCATACTTATGCTCGACGAGCGGCTCAAGCAGACCCAGCTTCTGCAAAGCGATCTCGGCATAGCCCGCAAGGGCATAGAAAGCATGATGCGCGGAGGAGTGGCAAATCAAAGCGATCTTGATGCCGTGAGGGTGGAAGAAGTGAAAGCCCAACAGGCCTATGATGCCCAACAGGCCTCCAGAACGGCCTATCTGAAAATGCTTGGCATCTTCATCGGGCAACCCCTCAGGAAAGAAACCCGGCTTGCCACTCCTCCCGTCAGGGATATCCAGGGGGAGAATACACGACCGGAACTGCAATACTATGCCACTCAAAGTCGAATGATAGAGGCGCAGCGGCGGCAGTTGGACACACGGCTCCACCCTACACTGAAAGCCTTCGCGATGGGCACTTATCACACCAAGGTTACCGACATGATGAAAAACGGCATGCTTGCGGGCGGCCTTACCCTAAGCTGGAACATCGGTGCGGTCTACTCGCGCAGGAACGACATCAGGCTGCTGGAGGCTCAACGCCGGAAGATAGACACGCAGCGGGAAACCTTCCTCTTCAACAACTCCCTGCAGGAAGAGAACGGTAGCAGCAACATTGCCAGTCTACGGAAACAAATCAGGCAAGATGAAGAAATCGTCGGCCTACGGGAAAGCATCCGCTCGAAGAGCGAGAGCAAGGTGAGGCTGGGCACGGAAAGCGTCAACGAGATGCTCCGCGACATCAACGCCGTCGCCCAGGCACGCCAGCAGAAGGCGCTACACGAGATAGAGCTGCTCAAGGAACTGTATGCCTTGAACACACTCAAGGGAAACGGAATCTAATCATGCTATATAAAAACAATAGATGTATGAAAACTTTAAAGTATGCTGTCGTTGCCGTATTCACGACAATCATTGCCGTCTCTTGCGGCAACAATGAGACAGATAATTTCGCCACGGGAACTTTCGAGGCCACGGAAGTAACCGTCTCCGCCGAACAGACGGGGAGACTGCTGCGGCTTGCCATGACCGAAGGAGACAGGATTGAGGCCGGAACCCAAGTGGGACTTATCGACACGGTACAGCTCTATCTGAAAGCACGGCAGGTAGGCGCCACGAAAATAGTCTACGAGAGCCAGAAACCGGAGAAGCAGAAACAGGTGGCGGCCATCACCCAGCAGATCAAGAAAGCCCGTGAGGATGTAAACCGCTATGAGCAACTCGTCAAGGAAGGGGCCGCCAACCACAAGGTCCTCGACGACGCACGGAGCCAACTGCAAGTGCTCCAACGACAGCTCGAGGCCCAGACCTCGGCCCTCAACACTTCTACGAAGAGCCTCAACGCGCAGATGGGAACGGCCGATGTGGAAAGACTTCAGATAGCCGATCAACTCCGGAAATGCCATGTCTATGCACCCATCACGGGCACCGTAATTGAGAAATATGCCGAGGCGGGAGAGTTTGCCACCATCGGAAAGCCGCTCTTCAAGATGGCGGACATCGACAACATGAACCTTCGCGCCTACATCACGACCGCGCAGTTGAGGCAAGTGCGCATAGGGCAGACGGTGAAAGTCTTCGCCGACTACGGCAACGGCGACCGCAAGGAGTATCAGGGCACGGTAACATGGATATCCTCCAAGAGCGAGTTTACACCCAAAACCATCCTCACCGACGACGAGCGGGCCGATCTGGTATATGCCGTGAAGGTGGCCGTGAAGAACGACGGATATATCAAGATCGGTATGTACGGGTCGGTGGAACTACAGACCAAGGAATAAAGAATAAGGATGAAGCAAGAAAGCGTAAAAAGACAACCGGCCATCGAGATAAGCCACCTATCGAAAAACTATGGGGGCAGACAGGCTCTGAGGGATGTCTCGCTCTCCATCGGACAAGGAGAGCTCTTCGGCCTTATAGGCCCCGACGGAGCAGGCAAGACCACGCTTTTCCGCATCCTGGCAACTCTCATCCTGCCGGATGCCGGTACAGTGGTGGTAGAAGGTTTCGATGTCGTGAGCCAGATGACACAGATACGCTGTCGAGTGGGGTATATGCCCGGCAAGTTCTCACTCTATCAAGACCTCTCCGTACAGGAAAACCTTGAATTCTTCGCCACCTTGTTCGGTACAACCATTGACGAGGGCTACGACCTCATCAAGCCCATCTATTCACAGATAGAGCCCTTCAAGAACCGAAGAGCCGGTGAACTGTCGGGCGGAATGAAGCAGAAACTCGCCCTCTCGTGCGCCCTCGTACACCAGCCTAAACTGCTCTTCCTCGATGAGCCCACCACCGGAGTAGACCCTGTCAGCCGCAGGGAATTGTGGGAAATGCTCATCGGGCTGAAGGAAAAAGGTATCACCATCGTTGCCGCGACACCTTATCTGAACGAAGTGAGAATGTGCGAGCGTGTGGCTTATCTCTCTTCTCCCGGCGAGGGAGCAAAGGAGCAGGGCTCCGTGAGGGGCATCGGCATGCCCGACGAGCTCATTACCCGATTCAAGGAGGTGTTCAACCCTGCACCCCCCAGAAAAAGCCCATCGACCCAGAACGAACCTGTAGCATCACGAAATGTGATAGAAGTGTCGCATCTTGTCAAGGCCTTCGGGAACTTTCACGCCGTCGACGACATCTCATTCACGGTTAGGAAAGGTGAGATCTTCGGCTTTCTCGGAGCAAACGGAGCCGGGAAGACCACTGCCATGCACATGCTCACGGGACTGAACCTGCCTACCAGCGGCAAGGGCAGCGTCATGGGTTTCGACATATCGAGGGAACATGAGCAGATAAAGAGGCACATCGGCTACATGAACCAGAAGTTCTCGCTCTACGAAGACTTAACCGTAGCAGAGAACATGCGCCTCTTCGGAGGCATCTACGGTATGAGCAACGGGGAAATCAGGACGAAGACCGCTTCGATGCTGGCCTATTTAGACATGGACGGACAGCGCGACAGCATCGTCAGGTCGCTGCCGCTGGGATGGAAGCAGAAACTCGCTTTCTCGGTAAGTATCTTCCACGAACCCGGTATCGTATTCCTCGACGAGCCCACGGGAGGCGTGGATCCCTCCACCCGCAAGCAGTTCTGGCAACTCATCTATGATGCCGCCGGACGGGGCATCACGGTCTTTGTTACCACCCACTATATGGATGAGGCGGAATATTGCGACCGAATCTCCATCATGGTAGACGGGAAAATCAGTGCCATGGGGAGTCCCGATGAGCTCAAGAGGCAATTCTCGCTGCCCCACATGGAGGCAGTCTTCACCTATTTAGCCAGACAGGCAACCCGCAAATCAGACTGAACCATGAAGGAATTTATCGCATTCGTCATCAAGGAAGGCCACCATATCACGCGCGACAAGCGTACGATGCTCATACTCTTTGCCATGCCCATCGTGCAGATGCTGCTCTTCGGCTTTGCCATACGCACAGATGTGCGCAATGTGCGAGCCGTCGTCGTTACCTCGAAGATGAGCCAACTGACCCAACAAAAAGTGGTACAGATCAGTCAGTCGGAGTATTTCGACATCGTCGGCCATGTACACACACCTGGCGAGGCGGAGCAACTCATCCGAAGTCAGAAAGCGGACATGGCCATTGTCTTCAGCAACGACTTTGACAGCAGGCAGGGAAGCATACAGCTGATTATCGACGGAGCCGACCCCAACATGGCCCAGCAATATGCCAGCTACGCCTCGCTCATCCTTCAAAACACCTCCTCACGCAACCCGATATCCATGCAACTGCTCTATAATCCGCAAATGAAGAGCAGCTACAATTTCGTGCCCGGCATCATGGGGATGCTGCTGATGCTCATCTGCGCAATGATGACGAGCATCAGCATCGTCAAGGAGAAAGAGCGCGGAACGATGGAGGTGTTGCTTGTGTCGCCCGTAAGACCGCTCCTGGTTATCATCGCAAAGGCAGTGCCCTACCTGCTTCTGGCCTTCATCGTGCTTATCTGTATCCTGCTCATGTCGTACTTCGTGCTCAATGTCCCATTGGCGGGAAGTCTCCCTGCCATTATCCTCGTCTCCTCGCTCTATATCCTACTGGCCCTCTCGCTGGGACTGCTCATCAGCACGATAGCCAAGACCCAACTCGTGGCTCTCATCGTTTCGGCCGTGGTATTGCTGATGCCCAGCGTCCTGCTCAGCGGCATGATGTTTCCCATAGAGAGCATGCCGACGGTCCTGCAATGGATATCCGCCGTGATACCGCCCCGCTACTACATCAGCGCAATGCGCAAGCTGATGATTATGGGAGTGGCCGTGGAAAACGCAATACAGGAAGTTGTCGTGCTCGCAGGCATGACAGCCTTCTTCCTGTTCGTGGCTCTCAAGAAGTTCAACACAAGACTCGAGTAACTATGTCGACCATCAAACATCTCATTCGGAAGGAGTTTCTGCAGATCTGGCGCAACCCGTTTCTACCGAAGTTCATCGTCGTATTTCCCGTCGTTATCATGTGCGTGATGCCTTGGGTAATGAACATGGAGGTGAAAAACATCGTCGTGGAAGTGGTGGATAACGACCGTTCCCCCTTCTCACAGCAATTGGTGCATCGCATCGAGGCCAGCCGCTACTTCATCTTCCACGGACAAAAGCCCGATTACAAAGCTGCCCTGAAAGATGTGGAGCGGTCGGAAGCCGACCTGATCGTGGAGATTCCCCCTGGCTTCAGTCGCGACAGACAGAATGGGCGCAATGCGCAGATTCTCATTGCAGCCAATTCCGTGAACGGCACCAAGGGCATGATGGGCAGTAAATATATGTCTCAGATCGTGTCGCAGCACCTTGC
>CAUULA010000011.1:0-35387 GCA_963545855.1 uncultured Prevotella sp. | reverse complement strand
ACACTCGACTAGTCGTCGGCAGCGTCAGATGTGTATAAGAGACAGGAAAGAGAGAGCTGCGTATCAGCCAAAACTGCCAAAGGGTCTTCAGGGTGCTGTAAAAGTGCAGGAAGGCACTCCTACTCAGAGTGTAGGCGATCAGGAGGAAATCAGGAAATTGTTCCCTAACACTTATGGAATGCCTCTCGTGGAGTTTGTTCCGGGCGAGGAGGAGCACTCACAGAAGTTGAATGTCGGTATCATCCTTTCTGGCGGCCAGGCTCCTGGCGGCCATAATGTAATCAGCGGAATCTTCGACGCTGTTAAGAAATTGAATCCGGAAAACAAGCTCTATGGTTTCCTCATGGGCCCCGGCGGCTTGGTAGACCACGACTATATAGAACTCACATCAGAGATTATCGACAACTATCGGAATACGGGTGGGTTCGACATGATCGGCTCCGGGCGCACCAAGCTTGAGAAGGAAGACCAGTTTGAGAAAGGTCTGGAGATTATCCGCAAGCTTGATATCAAGGCCATCGTCATCATCGGTGGCGACGACTCGAATACAAATGCCTGCGTACTGGCTGAGTATTATGCCGCCAAGAACTATGGCGTTCAGGTAATTGGGGCGCCTAAGACCATCGACGGCGACCTGAAGAACGACCAGATTGAGGCTTCTTTCGGTTTCGATACGGCCACCAAGACCTATTCCGAGGTCATCGGCAACATCGAGCGTGATGCCAACTCTGCCCGCAAATATTGGCACTTCATCAAGTTGATGGGGCGTTCCGCTTCACACATCGCCTTGGAGTGCGCTCTTCAGACACAGCCCAACATCTGCCTGATTTCGGAGGAAATCGAGAAGAACGACTTGACTTTGAATCAGATTGTGGAGCAGATTGCCACGGCCGTGGCGCAGCGCGCTGCCGACGGCAACAACTTCGGCGTCGTTCTCATACCAGAGGGGCTTATCGAGTTTATTCCTTCTATCGGCCGTCTTATCGATGAATTGAACGATCTTCTGGCCGCCCATGGCGACGATTACAAGAATCTTGAGGCCGAGGAGCAGAAGAAATACATCGTCGCGCATCTCTCCAAGGAGAATGCGGAGACATTTGAGACGCTGCCGGCAGATGTGGCCCGCCAGCTTTCACTCGACCGCGACCCTCACGGAAATGTGCAGGTGTCGCTCATAGAGACGGAGAAGCTGATCTCAGACATGGTTGCCGACAAGCTTGCCCTGTGGAAGAAAGAGGGCAGGTTTGTGGGAACTTTCGCGGCTTTGCATCATTTCTTCGGCTATGAGGGGCGTTGTGCGGCTCCGTCGAACTTCGATGCCGACTACTGCTATGCTCTCGGCGTGAGTGCCGTTCAGCTCATTGCCAACGGCAAGACGGGCTACATGGCTATCGTAAAGAACCTCAGCGAGCCTACGGATGCGTGGCGTGCAGGAGGCGTGCCCATCACGATGATGATGAATATGGAGCGTCGCAATGGCGAGATGAAGCCGGTTATCCGCAAGGCTCTGGTCGACCTCGACGGTGCGCCTTTCAAGAAGTTTGCCTTGAAGCGTGCGCAGTGGGCTAATGAAACCTGCTATGTCTATCCGGGTCCTATCCAGTATTGGGGTCCTGCTTCCGTGTCAGACCGTACCACCCGCACGCTTGCGTTGGAGCAGGGTAAGAAGTAATTATAATAACAGGCGTAGCCCTTCTTCGTGACGGGCACGGCTTTACCTACAACTATTTATGAGCGTGGTTATTCGCAAGACGGGCAAAGGCAAGAAAGGCTCTTCATCGACCAAGAGGCGTCGCCGGGCGAATAATCATGCTCATTCTCATCTTCCCAGGTTCTTTACCAGATATCCCCGCTGGGCATATGTGGTGGGAGCTGCGGCCATTGTCATCCTTTATATCTGGGCTTTCTATTATTTTTTCGTCGGGCCCACGGGATTCCGCTGGCGGGCTCTTTATGGCGATGCCAATTATCCGGAAGGATATGAGATTCACGGAATCGACATCTCGCATTATCAAGGCACCATAGACTGGGAGGAATTGAAGTCCGCGCAGATTGACGGGTGCCCTCTCCGCTTCATTATCATTAAGAGCACGGAGGGCAGTTCGAGCGTAGACGAGAACTTCAATGATAACTTCTATCAGGCTCGTGAATATGGATTTGTGCGCGGGGCGTATCATTTCTGGAGCAACAAGTCCACGGCCCGTGAGCAGGCTTATTACTTCCTGAAGCAGGTGCATCTGGAAGAGGGCGACCTTCCACCGGTTCTCGACATAGAGCATGCGCCTAAGAATGTGGACATCGAGGACTTCCAGCGCGATGTGCTTTCGTGGCTGCACATCGTGGAAGACAGGTATCATGTGAAGCCCATCCTCTATACCTATCACACTTTCAAGCAGAAGTATCTCTCGGCTCCGGTATTCGACGACTATCCTTACTGGATTGCCCACTATTATGTGCCGAAAGTTACCTATAAGGGAGCGTGGAAATTCTGGCAGCATACTGATGCCGGGCGGTTGCCGGGCATAAAAGGATATGTGGACTTCAACATCTACAA
This sequence comes from uncultured Prevotella sp., assembly GCA_963545855.1. GTDB lineage: Bacteria > Bacteroidota > Bacteroidia > Bacteroidales > Bacteroidaceae > Prevotella. The sequence continues at coordinate 32,833 of CAUULA010000011.1, read as the reverse complement.
CGGTTCTTTCTATGATCTGAAGAGGTTGACAATCGGGTCGGAGGAAGAAGAAAAATAGCCTTTCCCGACCTTGCGAAACCTCCTGTTTTCAGCGTGAAAATTATATCCAGTTTTCTGAATGAAACTGTATAATTATTCAGAAAGATGTTCTTGAAAGAGCAAAAAGCGGCTTTTCACCCTCCTGTTTGCCGTTAGAAGCCTTGCCGGAGACGGCCTTTCACATGTCTTTTTGCCGCAAAAAGCCGGATGAAAAGCGGTGGACAGCCCAATTTGATGCTGATTTCCGGGATTCCAAGGAGCCTCTCAAGTGTTAACGAATATTAAATACACTCCTAAAACGGGCCGTATTCAATTTCCGGGGAGCAGGCTTGCCATAGTGAGGGTAGCCAACCGAAAGAGCCTCAAGGCCGACATGAATAAATATTCACAAAAGTGAATATCTAAAACAGGGGAAAACTATTAGAGTTTTCTGTTTTGCAGGAGCAGGCACGCCCAGTCCTCGTCGGTTTTCCTTCCTGTTTCCTCGAGTCCTAACGAGGAAGCCCTTTCGGCCAGGAGCGGGATGTCCTCTTCGTAGAATCCGCTAAGGACAAGGGTGGCAGACGAGCTCATCACCTCTTTGAATTTCTCCATGTCGGCCAGCAGGATGTTGCGGTTGATGTTTCCCATCACGATGTCGAAGACCCCGTTGATGTGCGAAATGACACGCCCGTCACCGTGGAATACCGACAGGTTGGCAATCTGGTTGATCTCGGCATTGTGCTTGGTGTTTTCCACGCTCCACTCGTCGATGTCGTAGGCAATACACTCCTTGGCCCCGAGCTTTGAGGCTGCGAGGGAGAGGATGCCCGTTCCGCATCCGCAGTCGAGCACCCGCTTGCCTTCCATGTCAAGCTCCAGAAGTGCCGAGACAATCATCCGGGTGGTCTGATGGGTGCCGGTTCCGAAGGCCAGCCTTGCATCGATGGCGATGGGAAGGGTCGATTCCCGGATATGGAAGCTCCCCAGAGGCTGCTTGGCATCGAAGATGAGCACCTTGTCCTGTATGTTGATAGGCTCGAATCCGCCTTCCTCCCATGTGGCGTTCCAGTCTTTGTCTTCCACATCCTCCAGTGTGTAGCCGATCTCCACATGCTCGATGGGGAAGTCTTTTATGGCCTCGTCCAAGGCGTGGCGGTAGAAAAGGTCTTTCTGCGCATAGCCTTTCAGGTGGCTGCCCTCGGCCTCCTCGAACGACTCGAAGCCTGCGTTGCCAGCCATGTCAGCGAGCAGGTCCTTGCAAGTCGGCAGCAGGTTAGCATCGCAACGGATGTCAAAATCAGCGACAATATATTTCATGACAGTAATTCTTTCTTGTTCGACCTAAAGTTAAAAAACCACTGCAAATATACAAAAAATAGGGAAAAACCTATCACGGTTTAGGGTTTTTCCGTATATTTGTATTGGTTTTGGTACTATTTTTGTATCGTAAATAAGTAGATATAATAATAAGGAGTAGTGAAAATGAAAAAGATGATTCTTCTCTCAGTCCTCGTTGGAGCGATGCCATTATCGCTGATGGCCCAGGACGACGACCTTTACTTCGTACCGAAGAAGACGGCCGAGACAGCCAGCTCCACACAAGATAAGGTTGCGGACAGGCCTGCTTACTATGCGGGCAGCAGCCGTAATGTCGACGAATATAATCGCCGAGGTAAGTATTGGAGCCATTATCAGAAGATCGGAACCGATGAAAAGGGCAACGATATTATTGAGTTTAAGAAGGGCCTGGGTGTTTATCCGGACTCTGCTTATGTCGATACGACCTTCGTCGGGAAGTATTACGACACGCTCATCGACGGCGATGATTACGCTTGTTCCCGCTACATGAATCGCTGGGACGGCTTCTATGATCCGTGGCTCTACAGTTATCGCTGGGGCTTCGGCCCTTATTGGCGCTATGGCTGGTATGATCCGTGGTATTACGGCTATGCCGGCTGGTATGATCCTTGGTATGATCCATGGTACTATGGCTATGGTTATTATGGCTGGGGGCGTCCTTACTATGGCTACTACGGCTGGGGCTACCCGTACTATGGAGGATATTACGGCTGGGGATATCCCGGTTACTGGGGCGGAGGCTACATTGTCCATCACAACACGGGAGCAGAAGGCTACACCGGGGCGCGTACCTGGAGGGGTCCGGGAAGGAACTTCGACAATAGCAGTAGTGGAGCCTATGCCGGAAGAACCAATACCTATAGCGGGCGTAGTGATAGAAACCGTTCGTTCGGCGGGCGAGTGGAAGCTCCCTCCCGAGGTGCGGCCAACCCTTCCAATCGCTCCTTTGGCGGCACCCGCTCCTATACTCCCCCAAGCCCGAGCAGCTCCCCGTCGTATAGCGGCAGTCGTTCCAGCGGCAGCTTCGGAGGAGGTTTCTCCAGTGGAAGCTTCGGTGGCGGTAGTCGTGGAGGCGGCGGTGGCGGCGGCCATTTTGGCGGCGGTCGCAGGTAATAGACAATGTTGTGTATTTTAAAAGCTTATAAGAAAGATGAAAACTAAATATTTATTGCTTGCAGCATTGGCGTTCCCAGTAATGCCAATGGCTGCCCAGGAGACTTATCAGGATGCCAAATTGATTGGCAACGACTTGAATGGAACGGCTCGTTATGTGGGTATGGGCGGAGCCATGGAGGCCCTCGGGGCAGACATCTCGACCACGAGCACCAACCCGGCAGGCATCGGCCTCTTCCGCTCCAGTCAGATTAGTCTCTCCGGCGGGCTTGTCGCCCAGACCGGCGAAAGCACTAATATATCAGGGAACGGTATCAATGCGAGGATTCAGGGAAATAAGACCAACGCCAGTTTTGACCAAGTCGGCTTTGTCTGGATCAATCGTACGGGGTACAAATCGTTCCTGAATCTGGCATTCAACTACCATAAAAGCCGCAACTTCGATCAGATTCTCACGGCCACGGGAGCATTGCAGAACGCATCCCAGAACAAGCTTTCGGCTATTAAATTCCCGCTGGTTAATAGCGGATCGTGGAACGGCGTGGATGCCAACTACGAGAAGATACTGGCTAAGACAGATGCAAGCGGAAAGAAGTATATGGACTATTATGAGGCCACGGCCTATGCCTTTGGGCAGTATCAGAAAGGTTATATCGGAGAATATGACTTCACCGTCAGCGGGAACATCAGGGATCGCTGGTATCTGGGGCTTACTTTCGGCCTGCATGATGTGAATTATCGCAGCAACAGCTACTATACGGAGAATCTTGCGGAAGTCCCCGGATCTCCCGTACAACCGAAGACCGCGGAGGCTTGGGAAGACTTGAAGATTACCGGTACGGGCTTTGATGTCAAGGCCGGAGCCATCTTCCGCCCCATCGAGGAGTCCCCGTTCCGCATCGGCCTGTATGTCAATACTCCGGTGTTCTATGACTTGAGGATGACGGGCTATAGCGATGTTACGATGACCGATGCGCAAGGGCACACGGATCAGGGCAATTCCGCTACTTATGACTATAAGATATACACCCCCTGGAAGTTTGGTTTGAGCCTCGGGCATACCGTCGGAAGCAACCTCGCCTTTGGTGCAACCTATGAGTATTCAGACTATGGCAGCATCGATAACCGCATCAACGATGGCGGCTATTATGATGGTTGGTATGGCTCATATTATGAAAAAAGCAGCAGCGACCGCAACATGAACGACCACACGGAGGCAACTCTTAAGGGCGTGCACACCGTGAAGCTCGGTGTGGAATACAAGCCCATCCAGCCTCTGTCGTTCCGTTTGGGTTATAATTTCGTGTCTGCGGTATTCAAGGAGGACGGCTTCCGCGACGGTTCGATCGTATCACCGGGTGTCGCCTATGCGACCTCTACCGACTATACGAACTGGAAGGCCACTAATCGCTTCACGCTCGGTGTGGGTTACCAGATAAAGAAGTTCAGCGTAGACCTTGCCTATCAATATAGCCAGACGGATGGGGAATTCTATCCATTCATGAGCTATTATGCACAAAATGCCAGTGAAAGCAATGTGGTGAAGGCATCGGATGTGAGCTTCAAGCGTAGCCAATTGCTCTTGACTCTTGGTTATAGATTCTAAGATAACACTCCTTTAAACATATCGTTTCTGGCTGATTCCTTTATGGGAATCAGCCAGATTTTCTTGTGATTTCATCTTTTTATGGATAAAAAAGTTTCAAAATGATTTGTTTCTTGAAACTTTTATTGTATATTTGCATTGTTATGTTAACTACATGCTATAACTTTAAACAAGATTAGTTTTTTTTAGTGGTTAATTTAGTTTTAGTAAAACGAATGGGATTTGTCGTGAGACAAGTCTCATTCGGGTTATTGCTGCAGGGTCAACGCTTGACTATTTTCTTTCCGCCCAGAATGTAGACTCCTTGTGGCAGACGGCTCCAGTCTCCTCCGGTCTTCATGCCCTGCAGGGTGTAGACTGGCGAATCGTCTTTGTACTGAGCCCCGTGCAAGCCTTGAATGCCCAGGGTTTCTCCGTCGATTTGCAGCAAGGACAGCTTGCTTCCGTTGCCTTGATTGCAGGTCAGATACCACTTGTAGGGCTCTACGACCATCGAGTTGAGGTGCGTACAGGCATAGAATCCTTTCTGATAGAGTATGAAGGCTCTGCTTCCGCCCACCTTCTGGGTCTTGTAGACGCCATGGATGGTGATAGGACCGAGGGTCGTCGTGACGACGAAGTCAGCCTCTTGATGCCGGAAATCTATGTTGTAGAAGGTATAGGGAGCTTCCGAGAATGTGCCATATATTAAATAAGGAGTATTGGCTTTCAGGCTCTCGTTCACGCCCATCCTCGTGAAAGTAACCGTGCTGTCTGTGGATGCGGAGAGCTTGTAGCAGGTGGTGCCGGAGCCGAATGCGTCTTGCGGATGGCTGACATCAAAGGGCAGGAAGAGCGTATTGTAGTATCCGCTCTCGAAAGTGCGTTCGAGTCTCACGGTCCCGACGAAGTCTTGGCTGCCCAATTCCCGGTCCTGGCTCAAGGTCAGGACCTCTGCCGGCTTGCTACCTGACACGCGGTAGAGTTCCGCATAGGCCATGGCAGTATTGCTTTTGGCCATCAGTCGGAAGCTTTCGGCATCCATATTGTATCTCAGACCCTTGCCGCCTATCAGAATCTGGGTGCCCTTTTTGTTCTTCTCGAAACTAAGGAAAAACTTGCTGTCGGCATTCTTCCCGTGCAGGAAAAGGTTCATGTATTGCTGCTGTTGGATAACCGTGGCGTTGACTTCGCCTACGAACCGTTCGTTTTCCGTGTTTTGCAAGAGCCAGTGTCCGTCCTTCCGGATCGTCCTGAAGAGCAGGGTGTGCTCCTTCAACTCCGACAGCGAGGCATGGGCGACGGTGCTCTCGAACATGAGGATGCTGTCTATCCGGCTGTTCGGATAGCGTTGCCACTTCAGATTCCGGTATCCCGTGTCGTCCTTGCAGGTGATCAGATAGACCGCGCTGTCTGTGAGCTGGCTCTCGGAAGTGATTCTCACAAACTCGTCTTCGGCCTCTGCCGCGAGATTCGGAGTCAGTAGGAGGAAGAAGCATAGAAGTGTCTTCAGTCGTTTCATGATATTTGTTTTGTTTTCCCAAAGTTATAAATTATTTTGCGAACCACATCGATTCTCAGAGAAAAAAGTTATCTTTGTATCTAAAACGAGTAATGGTAGACGAATTTTCTCCGAATGTATCTTACGAAGAGGCACCGCTCGTCCCGAATTGGGGAGGCAGGGTGGAGGAGGACGGCAAGAACTGGTATGCCGCCCGGCTCTTCACGACCCGCCAGCGTGAGATTGTCGATTTGTTGACAGCGAGGGGTCTTTCCTGCTTCGTCCCGATGGAATATCGGGATGTCATGAGGGCGGAGAAGCTCGTGAAGCATGTCTTGATGCCCGTGGTCAGGAATCTGATTTTCATCCGGAAGGACTATTCCGAGCAGGAAACTTGCAGGATTCTGGCAGATGTTCCCTATAGGCTGAGCGTCCTGCGCAAGGCAAAGGACAATCCCGGATACTATGAGATTCCTCACCGGCAGATGCTGGAATTCCAGCTGATGTGTAATCCGGAGATAGAGATGCGCAAGTATCTTTCCGGAGACGAGGCCAGGCTGAAGGCCGGGACACCGGTGTCGGTGGAGCACGGCCCGCTGAAAGGTCTCTCCGGAAAGCTCGTGCGTTCGAGCAAGAAGTATTATCTCTTGAAGGAAGTGCCTGGGATGGCCGTCATGATCAAGGTGTCCCGCTGGTGCTGTAAGCCGCTCGTGGCCGCACAGGGAGCGGACTCCTGCGATTCCTCGTGCGGGCGGTAGGATTCGGAGAGATAATCCATAGACCGACGAAATCGCCGAGATTGTAAATCAATCTCGGCGATCTCGTCCTTCGATTCCGGCGATTTTGTCGCACGGGAGACAGCCTCCTGTGTCTTGAGGGGTTATCAGAACTCGCTCGTGAAGTGGAACCTGATGTGTTTGAAGTCCTGCTGGGCCATGCTCAGCACATAGCCGCTGTCGGCAAGAAACACATCACGCCCCTCCAGATCCTTGGCCATATACTGGTATTTGCGCTTCTTGAAGTTCTCGTATTCGGCAGGGTCGTCGCTCTCAATCCAGCATGCCTTGTAGAGATGCACCGGCTCCCAGCGGCACTTGGCGTTGTATTCGTTCTCCAGGCGATACTGTATCACCTCAAACTGCAGCTGCCCCACGGTGCCCACGATGCGGCGGTTGTTGAACTGGTTGACGAAGAGCTGGGCCACTCCCTCGTTCATCAGCTGCTCGATGCCCTTGCCGAACTGCTTGGATTTCATAGGGTCGTCGTTCTCGATATACTTGAACAACTCGGGCGAGAAGCTGGGAAGGCCGCGGAAATGAAGGACCTCTCCCTCGGTAAGCGTATCCCCTATCTTGAAGATTCCGTTGTCGGGAAGGCCCACGATATCGCCCGGATAAGCCTCGTCTATCGTCGATTTGCGTTGCGCCATGAACTGGGTAGGACTGCTGAACCTCACCGTCTTGCCCAGTCGGATATGCTGATAGGGCTGGTTGCGCTGGAATTTTCCGGAGCAAACCTTGCAGAATGCGATGCAGGAACGATGGTTGGGGTCGATGTTGGCGGTAATCTTGAAGATGAAGCCGGTGAACTTCTCTTCCGTCGGAGCCACCATGCGCTCCTCGGCCTTGGTAGGTTTCGGACTTGGGGCAATCTCCACGAAGCAGTCGAGCAGTTCCTGTACGCCGAAGTTGTTGAGGGCACTGCCGAAGAAGACGGGTGCCACCTCGGCCGTCCGATAGGTGCTGACATCAAACTCGGGATAGACCCCGTTCACCAGCTCAAGGTCTTCCCGCAGTTGCAGGGCTTCCCTTTCGCCCACATGCAGGTCAAGTTCCTTCGACCGCACATCCACGGCCACCTTCTCCGTAACCCGCTGCTTGTTCGGGGTGAACAGGTTCAGCTGTTGCTCATAGATGTTATACACGCCCTTGAACCTCATGCCTTGGCCGATGGGCCACGATAGGGGGCGGACATGGATGCTGAGTTCCTGTTCCAGTTCGTCCAGTAAGTCGAACGGATCTCGGCCTTCGCGATCCATCTTGTTGACGAATATGATGACGGGTGTGTTCCTCATCCGGCATACCTCCATCAGTTTTCGGGTCTGGGTCTCAACACCCTTGGCAGAGTCGACGACGATGATGGCTGAGTCTACGGCCGTCAATGTGCGGTAGGTGTCTTCGGCAAAGTCCTGGTGGCCAGGGGTGTCGAGGATGTTCACCTTGTAGTCGTGGTAGTCGAATTCCATGACGGAGGTCGACACGGAGATGCCACGCTGTTTCTCAATATCCATCCAGTCGGAAGTTGCCGTCTTGCGAATCTTATTGCTTTTGACGGCTCCTGCTACTTGGATTTGTCCTCCGAAGAGCAGGAATTTCTCGGTGAGGGTGGTCTTGCCGGCATCTGGATGTGAGATGATGGCAAAAGTTCTTCTTCTTTCTATTTCGTTCATGGGGTTATTTCATATTGGAGATGCACTTTTTCAGCGAGTCTGTCCAGTAGGGAATCTTGATGCCGAAGGTGTTCTTTATTTTGGTTTTGTCGAGTACGCTGTATGCCGGGCGGGTAACCGGTGAGGGATATTCGCTGCTGTGGCAGGGCTGTATGTCGCATGCGCCGTGTCCTGCAATCTCGGCAATCTGCTTCGTGAAGTCATACCAACTGCATACACCCTCGTTCGAATAGTGGTAAATGCCGCTGTTGCCCGCGAACTTTCGGTTCTCTATGATGTTTAGGATTGCCTCGGCGAGGTCTCCCGCATAGGTGGGGGTGCCCGTCTGGTCGAAGACAACTTTCAATTGGGGCTTCGTGGAAGTGAGGCTTAACATGGTCTTCAGGAAGTTGTGCCCGAACTCACTATACAGCCATGCGGTACGGAAAATGAGGTGTTCTACGCCCGTAGCGATGATTTTCTGTTCTCCATGGAGCTTTGTCTGGCCGTATACTCCCGTGGGATTCCCCTGCTGTTCTTCGTTGCAAGGCGTGTTGTACGGGTCTGCTCCGAAGACATAATCCGTGGAGATGTGCACCAAGAGCCCGTCCACTTCCTTCATGGCCCTGGCCAGATTCTCCGGTGCCGTTGCGTTTAGCGCCTCCACAATGTCGCCGGCGGTTTCGGCCTTGTCCACATTTGTCCATGCCGCACAGTTGATGATGCACTTGATGTTGTTGCTGCTGACTTCCTTGCGGATGGCTTCAAGGTCGGTGATGTCAAGTTTCCGATACCCGTCGCAGACATCCGTGAAGATATAGTTGTCTTTTGAGTTCTTGCTGGCCAGTTGCATCTCGTTCCCAAGCTGCCCGTTAGCACCTGTTACCAAAATGTTCATATTCAGTCGTCTTCGAATGTTAAGCCTTCGTTCTTGTCTTTTATATAATAGTCGGAAAGCAGGCCGATGAAAGTGGAAATCTCGTTGATGGCATGCTCTGTCTCGGCTGTTATTTCTTTCTTTTGCAGTCGCAACAGCATCACGCCGTAAAGAGCGTCGAGACAAGTCTCTATCTCGTTGAGTTCTTTGTCTCCCTTGTTGCGCAGCTCGACGATGAAAGGAAGTACCTTGTAGTATGCTGCATTGTAGAAAGGATACTTGCTTGACTGCAGGAGTTGGTGGTGCAAGTCGATGGCATCCTTAAGGAGCACCTCGTTGATTTGCAGGTGCCCGTACTCACGCTTCCCTTCCTCGTTCATCATGCGGATGAGGTTTCCATACCAGTCTCTTAGTTCCTCTTTTTGCTCTTCGTCGTAGTCGAATCGGCTGGTATATTCCCGGTTGAGCACGACCAGCGAGCATCCGTAGGCACGGATGATATCTTCTACTTGCCACATGTAGAGCAGGTATTCGGCAATGCTTTTCTTGCGTAGTTCCTGAGCGATAAACATTAGTAAGATGTTAATGAGTAGAGATTGAATACCGTGCCGACGAGTATGATCAGGGAGACTAATATCACGACACAGCCAATCACCTTGTTGATAATGAGTATACCGTTGTTATCGAATTTTCCCCTTATTTTGTCTACGAGCCAAGTCAGGCCGAACCACCATAGGAGGGCGCCGCCGACGATGCTTAAATAGCTCAAGGACATCTCTATGGGCTTATGGGGAATCACGAAAGTGAGCTGGGCGAAGGCAGCCATGAATAGGAATATAATCAACGGATTTGAGAAAGTAATCAGGAAAGCGGTAATTCCGTTGTGCCAGAGTGTGCCCTTGTTCTTGCTGCTTGCATGTATCTTGCGGGTGGGATTACTGCGATAGCAGTAAACGCCGAAGGCCAACAGCACGACGCTTCCAATGATCTTGAGCCAGAACAGGTTGGTCGGATTGCTGATAAGGTTCATTATGAAGCTCATTCCGAGTCCTGTGAACAGCGCATAGATGATATCGCTGATAGTTGCCCCAATCCCCGTAACGAACCCATACCAGCGGCCTTTGTTCAAGGTGCGCTGTATGCAGAGCACCCCTACAGGCCCCATCGGGGCAGAGGCAATGATACCAATCAAGATCCCTTTGAATATGAGATCCAAGATGTCTATTTGAAACGGGAACGGCATATCGCATGCAAAATTACAAATTATTATTGAAAAAAGAAAGGCGGAGAACGAAAAAACCACCTCCTCGGATAAAATAATCCTGAATATTCTTTGTTTAGTCTGGCTTTTTCTTTACCTTTGCGTATGAGGAAACGAATAACTAAAAGACAGACAAAATATTAGAAATGGAAGCTAACAATGAATTAAAACCGTATGTAATCGGTTTGGATCTGGGTGGTACGAACTCAGTATTCGGCATCGTAGACAGCCGTGGCGACATCAAGGGCACTACTGTTATCAAGACTCAGGCTTATGAGAATGTGGAGGATTATGTGGCTGCTTCGGTAGAGGCTGTTCATGTAATCGTAGATCAGGTGGGAGGCATTGACAATATCAAGGCGATGGGTATCGGTGCTCCTAACGGCAATTACTATACGGGAACCATAGAGTTTGCCCCCAATCTGAAGTGGGGCCACACGGGTGTTGTTCCCTTGGCCGACCTCTTCTCGAAGGCTCTGGGCATTCCGGTCGCCCTTACCAATGATGCCAACGCGGCCGCCATTGGCGAAATGACCTATGGTATAGCCCGCGGAATGAAGAACTTCATCGTGCTCACCCTTGGCACCGGTGTGGGCTCGGGCATAGTGATCAACGGGCAGGTGGTTTATGGTTGCGACGGCTTTGCCGGCGAACTGGGCCATGTCATCATGCGTCGTGAGAACGGGCGGCCGTGTGGCTGTGGCCGTAACGGCTGTCTGGAGGCATATTGCTCGGCAACAGGGGTTGCGCGTACGGCAAGGGAATTTCTCGCCACGCGCGATGACGCGTCCCTGCTGCGAGAGTATAAGCCGGAGGACATCACCTCTCTCGAGGTGTCGATAGCTGCCGGCGAGGGGGATGCCTTGGCAAAGGAAGTATATGAGTTTACCGGCGGGATGCTGGGCGAGGCTTGTGCCGATTTCGCGGCATTCTCGTCTCCGGAGGCGTTTATTTTCTTCGGCGGACTGACGAAGGCCGGCGACCTGCTGATGGAGCCGCTTGTAAAGAGCTATAAGGAACACTCGCTGACCATCTTCCGCGACAAGCCGAAGTTCCTGATCAGCGTGCTGGACGGATCGTCGGCAGCGGTGCTCGGTGCGAGTGCCGTGGGCTGGGACATCAATCCGGACTAATATCTGTGAGGAGCGGATGATTCCTGAAGGCCTGATGCTTGTAGCGTCGGGCCTTCTTTTATGTGGCGAATCGGAAACCGGATGACGGCAAATCAGGATGTTACACGCTGCGTGGAATGTGATTACACACTGCGTGTAACACCCTTACAAACAGCGTGTAATCCTCCCGCCAGTACTATTCGGCCGAGAAGTCGGCCACGAGCTTGCGATACATCGAATACATGCGGGTGCGAGAAATGTAGCCTACGAGGATGTTGTTGATGTCTACGACGGGCAGATAATTGGCATTCGTGGAGTCGAATTTCTTCATTACCTCTTCCATGGGGTCGTTCATTCCGAGCGTGGCAGGCGCCTTGGTCATCAGTTGTCCTACTGTCATGCGGTTGTAAAGTTCGGTGCGGAAGACGATGTGGCGAATCTTCGTAATGTCTATCTCACCCAGCAGGCTGCCCGCCTTGTCTACGACGGGAAGGAATTCGGTGTCGTTCTCGCTGATGACCCTTACCAGTTTCGACAAGGGGAGGTCGGGGTTTACGGAGGTGAAGTCTTTCTCGATGACGCTGTCCAGGTTCATCAATATGAGTATCGACTTGTCGATATGGTGGGTGAGCAGCTTTCCCTCCCGGGCCAGTCGCATGGCATAGATGCTGTGGGGCTCGAAGATGTTGATCGTGAGGACGGAGACCACGCACACGATAATCAGCGGCATGAAGAGCTGGTAGCCGCCCGTGATTTCCGCAATCAGGAAGATTCCCGTGAGGGGCGCGTGCATCACTCCGGCTATAAGGCCGGCCATGCCCATGAGGGTGAGGTTTTTCTCGGGGATGTAGACTCCCACTTGATACATGTTCCAGAGGCGGGAGAAGAAGAAGCCGCCGAAGGCTCCGATGAACAGCGACGGCGCGAAGGTTCCGCCGCAGCCGCCACTCCCGTTGGTGGCACTCGTTGCAAACACCTTGGTGAGCAATACCAGGCCGACATAAAGCACAAGCAAGTTGCCGTGGCCATAGAAGAGCGAGTTGTTCATGATGTTCATCCAGTCGCCCTCGCTGTTGCCGTTCAGCAGCACTTCGATGGCTGTATAGCCCTCTCCGTACAGCGATGGAAAGAGGAAAATGAGGGTACTCAGGATGAGGCCGCCGAAGATGAGCCTTGTGTAAGGATGCTTTTTCATCTTCTCGAACACATTCTCGCAGGCGGTCATGGTTCGCATGAAGTAGAGGCTCACCAGTCCGCAGAACAGTCCGAAGAGGGTGTAGGCAGGGAGGCGTTCCAGTGTCCACGCGTTGTCAAGGTGGAAATTGAAGAGCGCGGTGTCGCCCATGAAGATGTAGGAGAAGCAGGTTGCCGTAACGCAGGATATCAGGATGGGCAGCAGCGAGGCCATGCTCAGGTCGACCATGAGCACCTCGAGCGTGAAGACCAGTCCTGCTATCGGCGCCTTGAAGATGCCGGCAATGGCAGCGGAAGCCCCGCAGCCCACCAGCAGCATCAGGTTTTTCTTCTCCAGGTGGAACAGTTGGCCGAGATTGCTGCCGATGGCCGATCCGGTAAGTACTATCGGTGCCTCGGCTCCTACGGAACCTCCGAATCCGATGGTGATGGCCGACGCGATGACCGACGACCAGCAGTTGTGCCGTTTCAGATGGCTGTTTTTCGTGGAAATGGCGTAGAGCACCCGGGTGATGCCATGCGATATGTTGTCCTTCACCACATATTTTATGAACATCGAGGTAATCCAGATGCCGATGATGGGGAACAGGAGGTAGAGCCAGTTGTAGCTGGTGATGGTGAATCCCGTCGTGAGCAGTATCTGTATCTGCCGGATAATCCAATGCAGGAAAAGGGCGGCGACGGAGGCAAAGAAGCCGACGAAGAAAGAGAGTATGAGCGTCATCTGGCGATCAGGTATGTGCTGATTCCGCCAATTGACGATCCTCTCCATCGGGGTTTCTTTCTTTTCTATCGCTGCTTCCATGTGATGACTATTCCCTTATGATTCTTATTTCGCCGCCCTGACCGATTTTTACGATGCTCGAAGGCGTGTGGAGCTTGTGCTCTTGTCTGCGGGAAGTGCAGACATAGTCCACGGCCTCCAGAAGTTTCGGCGATATATCTCCGTAGTTCTGGGCTGCCGGCTCTCCGCTGATGTTTGCGCTCGTGCTTACGATAGCTTTCTGGAATCTGTAGCATAGCTCCTTGGAAAAGGCTTCTTTCGTGATGCGGAGTGCGATGGAACCGTCTTCTGCTATGAGGTTCGGGGCGAGGTTGATGGCGTTGTCCAATATCACCGTCATCGGTTTCTCTGACACATCCAGCAACTGCCAGGCAATGTCAGGCACATTGCGGACATATTTTTGGAGCCTTCCGTCTGAGTCTACGAGGCAAATCAAGGCCTTGGAATCGTCCCGGCGCTTTATCTCATACACCTTGGCCACGGCCTCCGCGTTGGTGGCGTCGCAGCCAATGCCCCATACGGTGTCTGTGGGATAGAGGATTACACCTCCTCTTCTCAGCACCTCGACGGCATTCTTGATATCTTCTGCTTGTGTCATTTGTTCTGTAGTCTTTATCATCCGACCTTGAAAACATCTATATCGCGCATTCCGTTCAGGAAGTCCTTTGCCGGCAGGCGCTTCTTCCCGGAAGCCTGCAATTCCTCTATCTGGAGCCAGAAGTCGGTGCAGGCGATATAGAGTTTCTTGTTTTCTGTCTTCATGGCGCCGGCTTCCATGTCGGCCGGCAGCTCTGTCTTCTTCGTGTGGAAAAGCTTGAGTACCAACCTCCTGTCTCCGCCGTCGATGACCGGATACATGGTTGTCCACGCCCCGGGGTAAGGGCTCAGGCCGCGGATGAAGTCATAGACTTTCTTGGCCGGTTGGTTCCAGTTGATCTGGCAGGTCTCCTTGAAGATTTTCGGGGCGGCCTTTAAGTCGGCGGATTCCTCTTGCGGAATGCTCGGCACTTGGCCGCCGGTGGCGATCACCTTGTCCACGGTCTCGACGCATAGTTGCGCGCCGAGGTGCATCAGGCCGTCGTAGACATATTCCACATCGGCATCGTCGGGAATCTCGAATGTCTTTCTGTCGATAATGCGACCCGTGTCGATGTCCTTGTCAAGGAAGAATGTGGTAACTCCGGTCTGCGTCTCGCCGTTGATGACGGCCCAGTTGATGGGTGCGGCACCACGATATTGGGGCAGTAAGGCGGCATGAACATTGAAGGTTCCATACCGTGGCATTGCCCAGACGGCCTCGGGAAGCATGCGAAAAGCCACGACGACCTGCAGGTCGGCATGATAGCTTCTCAGCTCCTCGATGAAAGCCTCGTCCTTCATCTTGACCGGCTGCAATACGGAAAGTCCCTGCGACAGGGCATATTTCTTGACTTCCGAGGCTTGCGGGGTGTCCTGATGTCTGCCAGCAGGCCTGTCGGGCTGTGTTACGACACCAACCACATGATAGCCGCCCTCGACAAGCCGCCGCAGCGACTCTACCGCAAACTCGGGAGTTCCCATAAAGATGATTCTTAAATCTTTCTTTTCCATTCTCACTGTTTAGTATGGTCAGGATTCGGAATTACTGGCACTTGCAATCAAGGCTATGCCCAATGAGCTTTCTTGCTGTCCGCGCCCGAGACGCTAAAGAGGGCAAAAACATCAGGGATACCTCGTTATCGTCTATTTCACCACATATTTCTTATGTTGATAGATATAGACTCCTTTCGGAAGGTTGGAGAAGTTTGTTCCCACATATCGCCCGTCGAGGGTATATATCTTTTCGTCCTTGGGCTTGCCCGTGGCTTCTATATTTTGTATTCCTGTCGTCGTGGGATCTTTCAGGAAGCTGAAGGAAATGGTGCCGTCAGTGCCTTCCGTGATCTTGAAGATCGGCTTTTCGATGGTTCCCCCGTTTACGACGACGCTCTCAATCCGGGTTACCTTTGAGGTGCCGGGATAGGGATCGCCCCAATGGCTGTTGTTGTATTCTTTCCTGCTGTAGGGCTTTGTTGCGGTAGGTCCCGTCTTTGGATCATATACCCGGAAAGAAGTCATGAGCAGACCGTCGGCCGGAACGATGGTCAATCCGGGCTTGCCCAGCGTGTTGTTGGGGTAATCGAGAATGTTGATGCTTTCCTTTTGGTAGTCTACCCGATATACGAGCATTCCCTTTCCCAGCACTTTCGACCACCAGCCATTATTCTGAATGTTCTGCAGGATGAGGTATTCGGAGTTGTTCTCATTGCCGCTTGCAATCTTGTAGGCCTTGCGCTCTTCGTCGAAAGGCCGCAGCGAGTACTCCCCGGAGTCGCTCAACTCCGTAAGATTCATCCATCCCATGGCCTCCATTTCCCATGGAGTATAGGGGGTGGGAGTATATCCGTTGTCCACATATTCCCCTCCGTCCATCAGGTCCCAGTACTCTAAAGCCTGGTTGTCTACCTGTGCGGAGGGATCGATCGGATAGAAATCGGGGAGCCCCATGGTGTGAGAGAACTCGTGGCAAAACAGCCCGATGCCGTTGATTCGATATCGCGGGTTTTCTTTAGGCACATAGCTTGCCCGAAAGTTTAGTTCATTATTGATGCCGAAGCGCGAGACTTCCACCCCGTCGTAGGTTCCGAATGAACCGGCGCCAGACTTTGGCCAGAGGTCGTCCTCATCTCCTGAGACGCTTGCTCCGTAACCAGCATAGATGATATAGACCAAGTCTGCCAGTCCGTCATGGTTCTGGTCATACTGCGAGAAGTCAACTCCTGCGGCGTCGGCCTGTACGCATGCTTTGGTAATCATCTCTTGATAGTGTTGATCGTTGCTCCCTTTGCCATAATAGACGGAGGTCTCCGGCATGGTGAATACTCCCTTCACATCAAACTGGGGAGTATACTTTCCTTGGCTCATCTCATGGAAGTATTGCCTTACACTTCCGTAAAGCCGACTTTGGTTGATGTCGTTGTTGGCGGGGACGGGGTCTCCCGGCTTCGCATTCAGATAGTAGTCGAATGTCGCAATGGGGTCGGAAGTCGTGAACTTCACATCTTGGAACTGCACGAGCAGCACCAAGGCCCTGGGGCTTCCAGTATGAGGGAAGTAGGGCGTGGCAGGTGTTCCGATAGGTATTGACCGGGTTCTTGCTTTGTTTTTGTTTCTTTCGACATTTTTATTAAAAAGATTTTTGTCTTGAGAATTTATCAATTCTTGCTCTGCGCTTTGGCGTGCGCCCGCCTCGTGGGCAAGCTGTGAGGTGGCCGCCAAGGTTCCATCCTTTGCGACGGAGGCAATGTAATAGTCTTTTCCGACCTGCACCAGTAATACATCATCTGATGTTGTTACCCAATTGAAGTGCTCGTCTCCATGAAGGAAAATCGTCAATTGGGTCCCGTCTGTCTGCAGAACCGGAATCGGGGTGCTTATAGCCTTTGCGCCCCAGCCGCTTACCGTTGTCAGGAAGAATGCAAGGATCAGGAGTAATTTGTTTTTCAGTCTCATCTTGTTTATATTGTTATTTTTTGTGATTCTTTACCTATGGTTTCGTCCGAAGAAGTATTGGCCTTTTTTCCGGGTTCTGTTTCCGTATTCTATGGCATGGTGCGGACAGTGGTGGTAACAGGTGAAGCAGCTCAGGCAGGTCCCGTTATGTTTCCACATGGGCTCTTTCCCCAATCCTCCGATGATATCATGCACCGGACAGACATCCGCGCAGATTCCGCACTTCACGCATTTCTTCCTCTCCACATGGAAAGGTTTGTCCGTGATGAGGTGCCTCACGAAGAAGCCTCCGACAGGCCCGCTGAAGAACGACGGGATAGGTCCTTTGACGGTTTGGACGATTCCTTTCTTTTTCTCTTCTATGTCTTTTATGAATCCGGCCAGGTCTTTTTCGGCCTTTTGCCTTTTTGCGATTTCCTTTTCTTGCGGGTCTACATCCATGAAAGGCAGGCCTACATAGCTCTCCGGCATGATGAGGGAGAAGGCGGAATGCAGCTCAATGCCTCTTTTCCGGAGGTCTCCGGCCAGAATTTCGGTAGCCTTTCCTATAGAGTCTCCTGCCGTCCAAAGCACATAGGTGTAATCCCGGTCTCCCTCGATGACAAGTTTCTGGATAAACTTTCTTACTATCTGGGGAGGACGCCAGCCGTGAACAGGCAGTACAAAGCCGAGCCTTTCGCCTTTCTCAAGGATAAATCGGCAGTCTTTTTCTACAATATCGGGGATATATGCTGATTGCTCGTCAAGCCTGTCAGCCAAAAGCTGTGCAGCCCACCGAGTGTTTCCCGTACCTGAAAAATAGAATATCATAATGCAAAGATACATATTTTCGGGTATAATTCAAACAATTTCCTGTAAAATCGTGAAAAATATCTAACGGCGGGTTCTGCGATTTCATGAAAAGATTTGTACCTTTGCGTCTGTGGAGGTGAATGGCAAGATACAACTCTACCCGATGATGCGAATTGTAGTCGCGCTCATTCTGGGGATTCTGATTGGCGACCGATGGGGCGGCAGTCTGCCGTCTGTGGTATGGCTGGGCATGATGATAGCCTTGCTGGTTATCGTGAATATAGCCCGTGAGAGGCCCGTTTCCCAGAGTATCAGCCTGCTGCTTTCAACGATGATGTTTGGTATTTGGTCATTAACGGAGGTGAGGAATGCCCGAGAGGTTTTGCTTCCCGAGCGTGAGACAGGCTATGAGGCGGTGGTCGTCAGCGAGCCGCAAGTCAGGGGCAAGGTTCTCCGTTGCGATTTGTTGATCACTTCCATTCGAGAGCCCCTCAAGGTAAAGGCTTCTATTTTGCGAGATACTTTGACAAATGCATGGACAAAACTGAAGGCTGGAGATGGAATTGTTGCCAGGTCGAAGTTGGAAGAACCGTCCAATTTTAATCCCGATTCTAACTTTGACTATGCACGATGGTTGAGGGTGCATGGGTTTCAAGCGCAGACTTTTATCCGCTATGACAGTTGGGCTCGCAGTCAGATTTCGCTTGCGCGGCTATCCAATTTCCAGCGAGTGAGGATTGCCGCCTTGAAGTTCAGGCACAAGTTGACGGACAATCTCCGGCAATTGAATATTGAGGAAGACAACCTTGCCTTGATATCCGCTATGGCTCTTGGTGATAAATCCATGATATCCAAACAGATTAGGGATGACTATTCGATCTCAGGAGGAAGCCACATCCTCGCTTTGAGCGGCCTCCATCTGGGCATTATATATGCAGTCTTGGTGCTATTGATAACAAGCGCGGTAAAGCTGGTTCGCAAACCGACGGAGATCTATCGTCGATGGCCGGATGTGGTGGTGCAACTGGTCTCGTTGACGGCCATTTGGAGCTATGTGGTTTTGGTCGGCATGTCGGCGAGCGTGCTGCGGTCGGCGACGATGCTGACCATTTATGGCCTGATGAGTCTCCTCAATCGCGACAGGATGTCGCTGAATGCCTTGGCCACGGCGGCGATCATTATGCTTGTCATTAATCCTTACACTTTGTGGGATGTGGGCTTCCAGATGTCGTTCATGGCCGTCCTGGGTATCCTGCTCATCTATCCTCGGCGGCACCTGAACTGGCTTGTTGGTCTGGTAATCGTGTCTGTCGCTGCCCAGGTAGGGGTCGCACCGCTCATCATGCTCTATTTCGGGCGGTTTTCGTGCTATTTTCTTCTCACCAACCTCATTGTCATTCCCTGTGCCACTTGTATCCTGTATGGCGTGGTCTTGCTGCTGATAGCGAGCCCGATTTCCCTTGTCCAGGCTTTCATAGCGCGGGGACTGTCGGTTGTGGCAGGCTGGATGAACGCCGGGGTGGGGTGGATAGCCTCGTTGCCGGGAGCCTCTATAGAGAATATCCACATCAACTGGCTACAGGCCTTGCTGATTTATGCGATGATGTTTTGTGCGTATCGGATAATTTGTATAAATTTGCAGCGAAGATGATGCAACGCTATTTTATTTATCTCTGTTACGATGGCACCCGGTATCATGGGTGGCAGGTTCAGCCGAACGGAATTTCCGTGCAGGAAGAACTCCAGTCGTGCCTGTCCACCCTGTTGCGGAGGCCGGTGGAGATAACGGGTGCCGGCCGGACCGACGCCGGTGTGCATGCCCGGCAGATGGTGGCTCATTTCGATGCCGGGGATGTCTTCGACGAGGCCCAGCTTGCCTACAGGCTCAACCGTATGCTGCCCCGGGATATAGCGGTGAGCAGGATAGAGAAAGTGGCTGACGGCCTCCATGCCCGCTTCTCCGCCACTTTGCGCACTTATCATTATTTCATTCATATCGGTCGCGACCCCTTTCTGCGGCACTATTCGCTGGAGATGCCCTATCAGCTGGACTTTGCCAGAATGAACGAGGCTGCCCGGCTGCTTCTCGAGGTGAAGGATTTCGGAGCCTTCTGCAAGGCCGGAGCTGATGTGAAGACCACGCTTTGCGATGTAACCAAGGCACAATGGGAGTTGATGGAAGACGGAGATGTGAAGCGATGGAGATTCGTGATTACGGCCAACCGGTTTCTTCGCAACATGGTGAGGGCTGTCGTGGGCACTCTTGTAGATGTGGGCCGTGGGAAGATTTCGCAGGAGGAATTCCGGCAGATCGTTGTTTCCGGCAGTCGCTCGAACGCAGGGGAGAGCATGCCGGGGCATGCTTTGTTCCTCTGGGACATTAAATATTGAGGAAAACGAATATGTGGCTGGCTTTAGCTTTTGTCTCCGCGGCCCTGTTAGGTCTTTATGATGCCTGCAAGAAGAAATCGCTCAAGGGGAATGATGTGGTCGCGGTTCTGTTTCTGAACACTCTCTTCTCGTCGTTGATATTCCTGCCTTTCATCCTGCTGTCGGTCAATACGGGCGTGCTTGACCGCACGATTTTCCATGTCGGGAGCGGAGGATGGGAGATGCACAAGTATATTCTTCTGAAAAGCTGTATCGTGCTGAGCTCGTGGACTTTCGGATATTTTGCCCTGAAGCATCTGCCGTTGACCATTGCGGGACCTGTCAACGCCACCCGTCCTGTGATGACCCTGGTGGGGGCCTTGCTGATTTTCGGCGAGGAGCTGAACGCCTGGCAGTGGACGGGAGTCGTGCTTGCCATCCTCTCCTTCTATCTTCTGAGCCGCAGCGGGAAGAAGGAAGGCATTGACTTCAAGCACGATGTGTGGGTGTATTTCTTGCTGACGGCCGCGCTTCTGGGAGCCTTGAGCGGACTTTACGACAAATACCTGATGGCTTCGCCGGCCGACGGAGGAGTGGGATTAGACCGCATGGCCGTGCAAAGCTGGTATAATATCTATCAGATGGCGATGATGGGAGTGGTGCTGATCATCAGCCATAAAGGTTTCAGGAGGAAGTCTTCACTGGACCAGCAGCCACGGGACGGATTCCACTGGGACTGGGCAATCGTGCTGATCAGCGTCTTTCTGAGTGCGGCCGACTTCGTCTATTTCTATGCGCTGAGCATTCCCGGCGCGATGATTTCCATCGTCTCGATGGTGAGGAGGTCGTCGGTGGTGGTCAGTTTCCTGATGGGAGCTCTTTTCTTTCACGAGAAGAACCTGTGCTCCAAGGCATCCGACCTGGCCCTGGTGTTGCTCAGCATGCTCTTTCTCTGGATGGGAACCCGCTGAAAATAGGTTTTATTAAATAATGTAGAAGTCTTGGAAGTCTTTTGGAAAATTTATATCTTTGCATGCAGAGACTGACAGAATGATTTTCACACAAGCATCACGATTATGGCATATCACATTTTTAAGGGACTTGGAATAGCGCTCGTTACACCTTTCACGCCGCAAGGCGAGGTGGACTATGGTGCCTTGAAACGACTCGTGGAATATCAGATAGACAACGGGGCCGACTTCTTCTGCATCCTTGCCACTACGGGCGAGGTGCCGTGTCTGACGCGTGAGGAGAAGGACAAGATAACCAGTCTGGTTCTCGAAGTCAACCAGGGGCGCCTGCCTGTCTTGAAGTATTGCGGCGGAAATGATACCCGTGCGGTCGTCGAGGAGATTCGGAATACCGACTGGACGGGCATTGACGGCATCCTGAGCATCTGCCCTTATTACAACAAGCCTTCCCAGGAGGGGCTTTATCAGCATTTCAAGACCATAGCCGAGATAAGCCCTATTCCCCTTGTTCTCTATAATGTGCCGGGCAGAACGGGGGTGAACATGAAGCCCCAGACCCTTATCCGCCTTGCCAACGACTGTCCGAACATAGTCGGGGTGAAGGAGGCTTCCGGCTCTCTGGAGCAGGTGGATGAGATCATCAAGGGAAAGCCCGACCGCTTTGATGTCATCAGCGGCGATGACGCGCTGACCTTTTCCATGGTGGCGAGCGGAGCCGTGGGCGTGATTTCAGTTATCGGAAACGCCCTTCCCAGGGAATTCTCACGCATGATCCGACTGGAGTTCAAGGGAGAATACGAGCCTGCACGCAAGATTCACCACATGTTTACGGAGCTCTATAAGCTGCTCTTCGTCGACGGAAATCCTGCCGGCGTGAAGGCATTGCTCAACGATATGGGCTATATAGAGAATGTGCTCCGCCTGCCATTGGTACCCACTCGGATAGAGACCAAGGACATGATGGCCCGGATACTCAAGAGTCTGCGCATATAGGCAGCGGCAGTTCATTTGACAATCTCGGCGATTTTGCATCGCGATTTCGCCGATTCCGTCTTTCAATCTCGCCGATTTTGTCAGCCAGTTTGGTGTTTTCTTCCCGGCAGGGTATGAACGCCTGCTGTTCTCCTGCCTCTTCCGAGGCGCCTTGCAGAGAGCTTTTGCTGCTGACGGGGAGAATCCGTGCGATTTGAGGCAGGCAATAAAAAGGGCGGAACCAGAAGTCCCGCCCTAAGTCTATGGCCGTGAAATGATTAATAGTTTTCTGCCCGGAGCTCGAAGAAACTTTGCGGGTGGAGGCATACCGGGCAAACTTTCGGTGCCTTGGGGCCTACTACGATGTGTCCGCAGTTGCGGCAAATCCATATCCTGTCGCCGTCGCGGGAGAACACAACGCCGTCCTCGATGTTTTTCAGGAGCTTGCGATAGCGTTCCTCGTGATGCTTCTCGATGGCACCCACGGCACGGAACTTGATAGCGATTTCCTTGAAGCCTTCCTCCTCGGCCTCCTTGGCCATGCGGTCGTACATGTCGGTCCACTCGTAGTTCTCACCGTTGGCGGCAGCCTCGAGATTGCTCATCGTATCCTTGATTTCACCGCCTTCAAGATATTTGAACCACAGCTTGGCATGCTCTTTCTCATTGTTGGCTGTCTCTTCGAAGAGAGCCGCTATCTGCTCGTAGCCGTCTTTTCTGGCCTTGCTTGCGAAAAATGTGTACTTGTTTCGTGCCTGACTCTCACCGGCAAAAGCCTCCTGGAGGTTCTTCTCGGTCTTTGTTCCTTTTAAATCTTTCATAATGTTGTTTGTTTGTATTTATATTTAATATGGCACAAAGTTATAAAGATTTTGTAAAAAATCCAAATATTCCATTGTAATAATTACAGAACAGGGCTAAATTGTGATTTCTCCCGCCAGCGACATGGTCATCATCTTGCGGATGATGGCATAGTCGTCGTATCTTGCCTGCAGGTGCATCAGCTTGGCAATGGCGGCCTCTACGGTGCTGTCAAGCCCCGAGACGACCCCCGCGTCCTGAAGTTGATAGCCCGTATCGTATCTCGACATCTCTACACTTCCCGATATACACTGGCTGATATTGACGATGCAGACGCCGCTGGCGCTTGCCTCTTTCAGCAGTTTGGTCATCCACGGGGCGTGGGGCGCATTGCCGCTGCCATAGGTTCTCATCACGATGCTCCGCAGTCCCGGTGCCTCAAGCACATGTTTCACGGCGGGCTCCTGAATGCCGGGAAACAAGGAGAACACAATGATGTTGCAGTCCATTTCAAGGTGGGGGGCCATCGGTTTTGAGAAGTCCGGTTTCAGAATGTTGTGCCTGTGGAAGGTGAAATTGACGCCGGAATCACACAGATGCGGGTAGTTGAAGGAGTCGAAGGCATCGAAGCCGTCGGCATTCTGCTTGGTAGAACGATTCCCCCGGAGGAGCGCGCCGTTAAAGTAGATGCTCACTTCCGGGGCAATGGGAGTTCCGTCGGGGTTGTGCTGGGAGGCCAGTTCAATGCTGGTCAGGAGGTTTTCCTTGCCATCCGTGCGCAATTGCCCTAACGGGAGCTGGCTCCCGGTGAGGATAACAGGCTTTGTCAAGTTCTCCAACATGAATGAGAGAGCTGATGCTGTGTAGGCCATCGTGTCGGTTCCGTGGAGAATCACGAACCCGTCGTAAAGCTCGTATCGCTCCGAAATGATTCGTACGAGCTGTGCCCACAGCTCCGGATTCATATCGCTTGAGTCGATGATGGGCTCAAACTGATAGACATCTACGCCTGTTCTGATGTAGTGAAATTCTGGTAGAAGATTCACCAAGTGGGTGAGATCCAGTGGCTCTAATGCGCCGGTTTCGGGATTGCGCCCCATGCCGATGGTACCCCCTGTGTATATCAGAAGGACTTTTTCGGTTCTTTTCATATTGGCCTTTGTGTCGTATTTTACCGCAAATATAGGTCAAAAAACTCACAAATCCAAAATTTTTAGTATATTTGCACACGAAAACACTTAAAAAGTCAAATACATCATGAAACAGTTTATGGATAAGGACTTCCTGCTGGATACGGAGACAGCCCGGGATCTCTTTCATCATCATGCGGCAAAGATGCCCATTATCGACTATCATTGCCATCTGGATGCCCGGATGATAGCCGAGGATCATCGGTTCAACAACATCACGGAGCTTTGGCTTGGGGGCGACCATTATAAGTGGAGGGCCATGCGGAGTAATGGCATTGACGAGAGATATATAACGGGCGGGGCTTCTGACTGGGAGAAATTTGAGAAATGGGCAGAGACAGTACCTTATTTATATAGGAACCCCTTGTATCATTGGACACACCTTGAGCTGCGTACCGCATTTGGCATTCAGAAGCTATTGACACCGGAAACCGCCCGTGAGATTTATGATGAATGTAATGAGAAGCTGCAGCTGCCGGAATTCTCGGCACGGGGATTGATGCGCAAATACAATGTGAAATGCGTCTGTACGACAGATGATCCTGTAGATGACCTTCGTTGGCACAGGACAACCCGGGATAGTGGATTTGAAATAAAGGTGTTGCCGGCATGGCGTCCTGACAAGGCGATGGATATAGACAAGGTAGGATTCAATGACTACATCAATCAATTGGCAGAAGTTTCTGATACCAACATTGTTACATTTAAAGACCTGATGGACGCCCTGCAGAAGAGGCACGACTTCTTCGGGGAGAATGGATGCAGGCTCTCGGATCATGGCATAGAGAAGTTCTACGATGAGTTTTATTCCGATTCCCAGGTAGAGACGATTTTCTCCAAGGCCATGCGGGGCATGCAGTTGAGTGCCCAGGAGATACACCAATACAAGAAAAGCTTCCTTGCCTTGAACGCAGAAATGGATGCCGATGCGGATTGGACACAACAGTTTCACTATGGGCCGATGCGTAACAATAGCCAAAGGATGTTCAAGCAGCTTGGTCCGGACACGGGTTTTGACTCGATAGGGGAATGCGACACGGCCTTGGCGATGAGCCATTTTTTCAATTATCTGGATTCGGAAGGGAAACTGACAAGGACCATCATTTACACCCTAAACCCCAACGCCAATGAAATGGTGGCATCCATGATTGGCAATTTCCAAGATGGAAGTGAACCCGGGAAGATGCAGTTTGGAGCGGGGTGGTGGTTTAACGATAATCTGGATGGCATGCGCAGGCAGATGGAGGCGCTTTCCAATCTTGGGTTGTTGTCTCGCTTTGTCGGGATGCTTACCGATTCCCGCTCGTTCCTAAGTTATCCCCGGCATGAGTATTTCAGAAGACTGTTGTGTAATATCCTGGGAAATGAGGTGGAAAAAGGACTGTTGCCCGCAGACCGGGAGCCGCTTTATCGCATGGTTGAGGATATTAGCTATAATAACGCCTATCGCTATTTCAGATTCTTTGATTTCTGAGAATTTAGTTAATTAATTCGCTAAATCTTTGCGACATTCAAAAAATAGTATTAAATTTGCTTAGTTTTATTGGCAACACGAAATTTTATGATATGAAAAAAATCCTGATTCCATTCATCGCAGTGTTGATGATTGTGCTTGTCGGAAGCTGTGCAAGCAGTAAGAAAGTGGCTTATTTCCAGAACATTGACTCTGTTAGCCTTGCGGCCTCGAGGGGCCTGTATGATGCGAAGATCATGCCAAAGGACATGCTTACCATCACGGTAAACACCCTTACTCCAGAAGCAGCGACCCCATTTAATCTGGCTATATCCAATAGTATTGGTGCCAAAGGGCAGCTGAACGGAGGATCGGGTTCTTTGCAAGGCTATCTGGTTGATAACGATGGTTATATAAACTTCCCGGTTGTAGGGAAATTGCATGTTGCCGGTCTGACTAAGAATGAGTGTCAGGATTTGGTTGCAAGCAAGATAGCGCCTTATCTTTCAAAGACAGAGAATCCGATTGTTACGGTTCGTATGTCGAGTTATCATGTTACGGTCATGGGTGAGGTTGCGTCGCCCAGGGTTGTTCAGGTTGAGACAGAGAAAATGAGTATTCTCGAGGCTCTTGCCCAGGCTGGAGACTTGACCATCTATGGTAAGCGTAATAATATCATTTTGATTCGCGAGGACGCTAATGGCGAGAAGCGCGCGCATCGTTTGAACTTGAATGACGCGCATATCATAAATTCTCCTTATTATTATTTACAGCAGAATGATGTGATCTATGTAGAGCCGAACAAAGTAAAAGCCAAAAATTCGGGATTCGGTCAATCGACCACTATCTGGTTCTCGCTCGTGGGCATCGTAACCTCGGTAGCCTCCCTGGTCGTAAACATAGTGAGAAACTAAGAAATATGAAAATGAAGAATGACAATGACTCAAAACATTACATTCTTCATTTTTCTTTTGAGAGAAAGGGTAAAGAAAATCATAATTTGGTAGTTGAAATAAAGGGCATATAAATTGGAATCACTGAAACATGAATGTGGAATAGCACTTATTAGATTGCTGAAGCCATTGGAATATTACCATCAGAAGTATGGTACATGGATGTATGCGCTCAATAAGCTCTATCTCATGATGGAGAAAGAACACAATCGCGGGCAGGAGGGAGCAGGTATAGCCTGCGTTAAATTAGAAACTCGGCCTGGTAATGAATATATGTTTCGAGAGCGTGCAGAAGGAAAAGATGCCATACAGAATATATTTTCCAGTGTTCATTCCCAATATAAGGATTTTTCCCAAGAGCAATTGAATGATGTTGAATATGTCAAGAGGAACCTGCCTTTTGCCGGCGAACTGTATATGGGGCACTTGAGATATTCTACGACGGGAAAGAAAGGCATGCGCTATGTTCATCCTTTTCTCCGCCGGAATAACTGGAAAGCCAAGAACCTCTGCCTCTGCGGCAACTTCAATATGACTAATATTGAAGAGATTTTTGAAAGGCTTACCCGACAAGGGCAGTTCCCTCGCATTTATGGCGACAGCTATATTATGCTCGAATTAATGGGACACCGGCTTGACAGGGAAGTGGAGAGAAACTTCGTTGAGGCTCAGGAGAAAGGCTTGCAGAACACAGATATCACACATTATATTGAAGACCATGTAGAAATGAGCAATGTCCTCAAAACCTCCATGGAAAACTTTGATGGAGGATATGTGGTATGTGGTCTTACCGGCTCGGGCGAGATGTTTTCCATGCGGGATCCATGGGCTATTCGTCCGGCCTATTATTATAAGGATGATGAAATTGTAGTCGTCGCTTCTGAACGTCCGGTATTACAGACCACGTTTGAGTTGGAATGCGAAGACATACAGGAACTTCCTCCCGGCTATGCTCTATTGGTAAAGCGTAGCGGGGAATGTGAGTTGAAACAGATTCTAGACCAGAAGGAGGATGCCGCATGCTCCTTCGAAAGAATTTATTTTTCCCGGGGGTCGGACAAGGATATTTATTTGGAACGCAAAAAATTAGGTGAGCAACTTACTCAGCCAGTATTGGCGGCCGTGGACAATGATACAGAGCATACGGTTTTCTCCTTCATCCCCAATACAGCAGAGGTTGCCCTCTATGGGCTTTTGGAGGGTTTCCGTAAATTTGTGCACGAGAAAAAAATCCATGAGATTTTAACTTTGGGACATACTCCTACGCATGAGGAACTGGATAAAATACTAAGTCCCTTCGTGAGAAGTGAAAAGGTCGCATGGAAAGATATCAAGCTGCGCACTTTTATCGCGGAAAGTAATTCGCGAAATGATCTGGCCTCGCATGTGTATGACATAACATATGGAAGCATAGAGCCTTATGTAGATAAGCTTGTAATCATAGATGACAGCATCGTCCGCGGTACTACATTGAAAGAGAGTATTATCCGTATTCTTGACAGGTTGCATCCTAAGAAGATTGTAGTGGTAAGCAGTGCTCCCCAGATTCGATATCCTGATTACTATGGCATTGATATGCCTCGGCTGGAAGAGTTCTGTGCCTTCAGGGCTACCATGGAGTTGTTAAAGGATAGGGGGTTGTATCAATTGATAGACGATACTTATCACAATTGTCAGCAAGAACTATTGAAACCTAAGAGTGAGATGCGCAATTGCGTTCGGGATGTTTATGAGTTATTTAGTGTAGAAGATATTAGTAAGGAGATTGTAGAGATGTTGCGCCCCGCGGGTGTAACGACACCAATAGAACTGGTCTTCCAGTCTATAGAAGGTCTGCATAAGGCAATACCAGGACATCAGGGTGATTGGTATTTCACAGGGAAGTATCCGACTCCTGGAGGAACAAAGCTTTGTAATCAAGCTTTTGTTAATTATATAGAGAGAGTTTATCAATACGAACAAAAATTCTGATTATAATGAGAAATGTAACTTTAATGCTATCGGATGGTACGGAATTTCATGGGAAATCATTTGGATATGAAACTCCAGTAGCTGGTGAGGTTGTATTTAATACGGCGATGACGGGATATCCAGAAAGCCTTACCGATCCGTCCTATGCAGGTCAGTTGCTAGCACTGACATTCCCGTTAGTGGGTAATTATGGAGTGCCCCCTTTCACGATGGAATCGAATGGTCTTCCTTCTTTTATGGAAAGCGATAAGATCTATGCATCGGCTCTTATTGTTTCAGATTATAGTGAACAGTATTCTCATTGGAATGCGGTAGAGAGTCTTGCGGATTGGCTGAAGCGTGAGCATGTACCGGGTATTATGGATATAGACACGCGAGAGCTTACTAAGGTTCTTCGTGAGCATGGCGTAATGATGGGCCGAATCCTATTTGACGACGAGCCCGATAGTATTCCGGAAGCCAACTATGAGGGTGTTAATTTTGTTGATAGGGTAAGTTGCAAGACCATTATCAGATATAATGAAGGAGCAGGGAAAAAGGTTGTATTGGTAGATTGTGGCGTCAAGGCGAATATAATTCGCGAACTGGTTAATCGAAATATGGAAGTAATCAGGGTGCCTTGGAACTATGACTACACAGGTATGGACTTTGATGGTCTTTTTCTGGCTAATGGGCCTGGCGATCCAGATACTTGTGAGGACGCAGTAAAGATTATACGAAAGCAGATGGGGCTTTCGGGAAAGCCCATTTGTGGTATTTGTATGGGCAATCAGTTGTTAGGGAAGGCATCGGGAGCCATCATTTATAAGCTGAGATATGGGCATCGCTCTCACAATCAGCCAGTCCGTTTAGTCGGAACAGAAAAGTGTTATATAACTTCTCAGAATCACGGTTATGCTTTGGATGCTACTACTTTGGGTCGGGACTGGCAAGAACTTTTTGTCAATATGAATGACGGCAGCAATGAAGGTATCCGCCATAAAGAAAATCCGTGGTTTTCCAGCCAGTTTCATCCGGAAGCCTGTTCTGGCCCATTAGATACAGAGTTTATGTTTGATAAATTTGTGGAAGCATTAAAGTAAAATATCATGAAAGATGAAAATATAAAGAAGGTATTATTGCTTGGTTCAGGGGCATTGAAGATAGGTGAAGCCGGCGAATTCGATTATTCAGGTTCCCAGGCACTGAAAGCTTTGAGAGAAGAAGGTGTGGCTACAGTACTCATTAATCCGAACATTGCTACTGTACAGACTTCCGAGGGTGTTGCCGATCAGATATATTTCCTACCGATACAGCCATATTTCGTTGAAAAGGTTATCAAGAAAGAAAGGCCAGATGGTATATTGCTTAGTTTTGGAGGTCAGACAGCTCTTAATTGCGGAGTGGAACTCTATAAGAGCGGTGTGCTTCAGAAATATAATGTACAAGTTCTAGGCACTCCTGTTCAAGCCATAATAGATACAGAAGACCGAGAACTCTTCGTAAAAAGACTGGATGAGATCGATGTGAAAACCATCAGCAGTAAGGCTTGTGAGAACATAGAGCAAACTCGTAAGGCGGCTTCGGATTTGGGTTACCCTGTTATCATCCGTGCCGCTTATGCCCTTGGTGGACTTGGGAGTGGGTTTGCGGATAATGAAGAAGAACTCAATAAGCTTGCCGAGAAGGCATTTTCATTCTCGCCGCAAGTTCTTGTGGAGAAAAGCCTAAAGGGTTGGAAAGAAATAGAATATGAGGTTGTGCGGGACAGATATGACAATTGTATTACGGTATGTAATATGGAAAATTTCGATCCGCTTGGCATCCATACAGGTGAGTCGATAGTCGTAGCCCCGTCTCAGACGCTTAGCAACAGTGAATATCATAAGCTGCGTGCGTTGTCTATCAAGATTATCCGGCATATTGGGATTATAGGGGAATGTAATGTGCAGTATGCTTTTGATCCTAAGAGCGAAGATTACCGTGTCATAGAGGTGAATGCCCGTTTGAGCCGTTCTTCTGCATTGGCATCGAAGGCAACGGGGTATCCATTGGCTTTTGTGGCGGCAAAGCTTGGCATGGGGTATGGCCTTTTTGAATTGAAGAATTCCGTAACAAAGACAACGAGCGCGTTCTTTGAACCGGCCCTCGACTATGTTGTGTGCAAGATTCCCCGGTGGGATCTTTCTAAGTTCCGCGGCGTAGATAAGGAGTTGGGCTCAAGCATGAAGTCCGTGGGAGAGGTAATGGCTATCGGTCGCACTTTTGAGGAGGCCATACAGAAGGGACTCCGTATGATCGGCCAAGGCATGCATGGCTTCGTTGAGAATAAGGAACTTGAAATAGATGATATAGATGCAGCGTTAAAAGAACCCACGGACAAGCGTGTCTTCGTGATTTCCAAGGCCATGCATAAAGGTTATACAGTTGACCAGATACATGATCTGACCAAGATAGACAAGTGGTTTCTTGAGAAGTTGAAGCGAATAATTGATATCGATGAGACTTTGAAGAGGTGTAACATCAATACGCTTGACAAGGAACTGTTGCGCAAGGCAAAGGTTTATGGATTTACAGATTTCCAGATAGCCCGTGCCGTAGGACTGGAACACGAGATTGGAAATATGCACAAAGCTGCATTGGTTGTCCGTAATCTGCGCAAGAACAATGGTATTTTGCCGGTCGTAAAACAGATTGACACGCTTGCAGCAGAGTATCCTGCACAGACCAACTACCTCTATGTTACCTATTCCGGCGTGGCTTCAGACTTAGGGTTTTATCATGACAAACGCTCGGTCATCGTTTTAGGCTCGGGAGCTTATCGCATCGGGAGTTCTGTAGAGTTTGACTGGTGTGGGGTGCAGGCTTTGAATACAATACGCAAAGAAGGTTATCGCTCCATCATGATTAACTATAATCCCGAGACGGTATCTACTGATTATGATATGTGCGACCGCCTCTATTTCGATGAACTCACCTTCGAGCGTGTCATGGATATTATTGATTTGGAGGTTCCACATGGTGTAATTATATCTACAGGAGGGCAAATCCCCAATAATCTGGCATTGTGGCTTGATGCTGCGAATGTGCCTATTTTGGGTACGGCTGCCAAGGATATAGACAATGCAGAAGACCGGGCAAAGTTCTCTGCCATGCTTACCGATCACGGAATCAACCAACCGGAGTGGAGTGCCTTGATGAGCATGGATGATATTGACCAGTTTGTCGATCGGGTAGGCTTCCCTGTTTTGGTGCGCCCGTCCTATGTACTCTCGGGTGCGGCTATGAATGTTTGTTCCAATGCAGACGAATTGCATCGTTTCTTGCAGCTTGCGGCTAATGTAAGCGAAGACCATCCCGTCGTTGTGTCGAAGTTTATCGAGAATGCGAAGGAAATCGAGATGGATGCCGTTGCACGGAATGGAGAAATCCTTGCGTATGCAATTAGTGAGCATATTGAGTTTGCGGGAGTGCATTCAGGTGATGCGACGATTCAGTTTCCGCCGCAGAAGATCTATGTGGAAACGGTGAGGCGCATCAAGCGGGTGAGCCGTGAGATAGCTTCCGCCCTCCATATCAACGGGCCTTTTAATATCCAGTTTATGGCTCGTGAGAATGATATTCTGGTGATAGAGTGTAATTTGCGGGCGTCTCGCTCATTCCCCTTTGTGAGTAAAGTGCTCAAGCTGAACCTTATTGAACTTGCCACAAAGGTGATGTTAGGGCTCCCGGTAGAGAAGCCTAACAAGAATCTTTTTGATCTCGATTATGTGGGAATCAAGGCAAGTCAGTTCTCTTTCAACCGCTTACAGAAGGCGGATCCGGTCTTAGGAGTAGACATGAGCTCCACGGGTGAGGTCGGTTGCCTTGGCGATGACACGAACCAGGCGTTGTTGAAGGCAATGCTAAGTGTCGGGCATCGCATTCCCAAGCACACAGTGCTTCTCTCCACGGGCGGGGCAAAGCAAAAAGCAGAGATGCTGGAGGCTGCACGCAAGCTGAAGAAACAAGGGTATGAACTTTATGCCACGGGAGGAACATCAAAGTATCTCGCTGAGAATGGAGTGGAGAATACGCGTGTTTACTGGCCTTCAGATGAAGGTTTAGAGCCGCAGGCACTAACCTTGATGCATGAACATAAGATTGATATGGTGGTAAATATACCCAAGGATCTTACGCCGCACGAGCTGACCAATGGTTACAAGATTCGTCGTACGGCCATAGATCTGAACATTCCCTTGATTACCAACAGCCGCCTGGCCGGTGCTTTTATCAATGCCTTTTGCACTTTGAGACCTGAAAACATTGATATCAAGGCTTGGGGAGAATACTAAAGATCTTATAGTTTCACAAGTAATACCCCTTGAATGAACGATCCATTCAAGGGGTATTGTATTTACGCATGCCGGATGGCGGTAAACGAAAAACCGCTCAAGGCTTAGCCTCGAGCGGTCGTTCTCTCATTTTTCAGTTCGAGCTTACTCAGCAACAGCTGCTGTATCAACAGCTGCACTATCAGCAACAGTTGTGTCAACTACTGCGGTATCAGAATCAGCTGTCTCAGTACTGTCTCTTATACACATCTGACGCTGCCGACGACTAGTCGAGTGTAGAT
>CAUULA010000010.1:0-36476 GCA_963545855.1 uncultured Prevotella sp. | reverse complement strand
TTATTATATAAGATGCGTGCGCCTGTCTTGAGTCATGAAGTGAGCATTCCCCAGCCGGAAGGAGGGCGAAAAGCAAGAATATATTTGGCATTTTTATTGAATTTAATTACCTTTGCAGGGTAATTGCGATAATTATTACCACACTTCTTATAGATTCTTGTGAATACCATTCTGAACCTCTTTTCTCTGTTAGGCTCACTCGCCATGTTCCTCTACGGAATGAAGATTATGAGCGAGGGACTTGAGAAATTCGCCGGCGACCGGTTGAGAACCGTGCTCGCCTCTATGACCAAAAACCGCGTGATGGGCGTGCTTACGGGCATCTTTGTTACGGCTCTTATCCAGAGTTCGAGTGCCACGACCGTCATGATAGTCTCGTTTGTCAACGCCGGATTGATGAATCTCACCCAGGCTATCGGGGTCATCATGGGAGCCAACATCGGCACGACCGTTACCGCATGGGTCATTTCAGCCATCGGATTCAAGATTAACATTGCGGCTTTTGCCATTCCTCTGCTGGCTTTCGGCATGCCGCTCATTTTCTCAAACAACTCCAAGAAGAAAAGCATAGGTGAATTCATCTTCGGCTTCTCGTTCCTCTTCATGGGACTGAGCTTCCTCCAGCAGGCGGCAAACAACATGAACATCGGCGCCTTGGTGGCCAACATGCTCGCTCATGTATCCGGCAACAGCTATTGGACCATCCTCCTCTTCGTGCTCGTAGGAGCCCTCGTAACCATGCTCGTACAGGCTTCTGCCGCCACCATGGCCATCACCCTGATGCTCTTCGACATGAATATTCCCGGGTTCGGGTTCGAGCAAGCTGCCGCTTTAGCCATGGGTCAGAACATCGGAACCACGATTACAGCCTTCATGGCATCGCTCACGGCCAATACACAAGCCCGCCGTGCCGCCCTGGCGCACATGTTCTTCAATGTGTTTGGCGTGGTCATTATCCTCCCGTTTTTCTACCCCGCCTGCGACGGCGTGAGCTGGTTTGTTACCCATGTGATGGGCGCAGACAACAATCCTCTTTTCAAACTGTCGGCCTTCCACACGGCTTTCAACATCTTCAATACGCTTCTGCTCATCTGGTTTGTCAAGCAGATTGAGGAACTCGTGTGCAAGATTCTGCCGATGAAAGAGCAAGATGAGGAGTATCGACTGAAGTATATCTCCGCCGGACTGCTCTCTACGGCCGAGCTCAGCATCCTGGAGGCACAGAAGGAAATCAACAGTTTCGCCGAGCGTTGCCAGCGAATGTACGGCTTTACGAAGACTCTGCTCGACACCGATAACGAGAAAGACTTCATGAATCTCTTCTCCCGCATTGAAAAATACGAGGCCATCACCGACCGCATGGAGGTCGAGATTGCCAACTATCTGAACCAAGTGTCCGAAGGAAGGCTGTCGAGCGAGTCGAAAATGGAAATCCAGATGATGCTCCGGCAGATAAGCGAGCTCGAAAGCATAGGCGACAGTTGCTTTAACATAGGCCGCTCCCTGAACCGCAAACGGGAACACGGCGAGGAAAGCTTCACGCCGCAGCAGCACGAGCACATCGTCATGATGATGTCGCTCGTAGACCAGGCCTTCGACGAAATGGTGCTCAAGGTGGAGCATCCGGCACAGCGCAAGAACATCAACAAGTCGTATAACATCGAGCACGAGATCAATAACTTCCGCAATCAGCTAAAGAACCAGAATGTGCGTGATGTGGAGAACGGAAAGTACAGCTATCAGTTGGGCGTCTACTATGTCGACTTGATAGCCGAGTGCGAGAAGGTGGGCGACTACATTCTGAATGTAGTGGAG
The DNA here is from genome assembly GCA_963545855.1 of uncultured Prevotella sp. Taxonomy (GTDB): domain Bacteria; phylum Bacteroidota; class Bacteroidia; order Bacteroidales; family Bacteroidaceae; genus Prevotella. Next base: position 34,661 of record CAUULA010000010.1, on the reverse strand, counting down.
GCATGTCTTGACACGAAAGGGGGCAGCGCCCATAAAGACGAGGAGTAGGCCCGGCGGCCAGCCTGCCTCACATCTGTAGTCTACGGTCGGACAATTTCGGCGATTTTGTCCCACGAAATCGCCGAAATCGTGGAACGAAATCGCCGAGATTGTCAGCCTCCTGACGGCGTCTGGCTTCCCCTTTGCCCATTTATCTGCCCATCACGAACTCCAGCGTGCCTCCCCGGAGGATGTCTCCGTGGGTGATATGGTTCTTCTTATAGGGCTTCCCATTGAGCTTAACGCTCTTGATGTAGCAGTCTTCCTTCCCCTTGCGGTTGCTCCTGACGATGAATTTACGACCTTCCGGGAGGGTTATCTCCACCTTGCGGAACTGCGGAGAGCCGAAGCTGTAAACACCCGAAGCCGGATCCACAGGATAGAACCCCATGCTCGACCAGACATACCAGGCCGACATCTGACCGCAATCCTCGTTGCCGGAGTAGCCGTCGTGCCGTGCGTTATACTGCTCGGTCATCACCTTGTTGGCGTAATACTGCGCCTTACGGTCGGCTCCGCACCAGTTATACAAGTAGGCGCAATGGTGGCTCGGCTCATTGCCATGGGCATATTGCCCGATGAACCCGGAAGCATTGCCGCCACCGTCGAGGTCTACACGCGTCTCGTCGGTAAACAGGGCGTCGAGCGCCTGCTCGAATTTGCGCTTGCCCCCCATCAGCATCACCAGATCGGGAACATCCTGCGGCACAAAGAAGCGATACTGCCAGGCATTGCCCTCGGCATAGGGGTGCATGCCCACGGGCTTATAGGAATAGGAATTGAACGGCTCCATCCAGTTGCCCTGCTCGTCTTTGGCACGGAAGAAGCCCGTCCGGGCATCATAAAGATTGCGATAGAAACGGGAGCGACGGTTGAAGTAGTCGTAGTCGTCGGTCTTGCCCAACGCCTTCGCCAGCCGTGCCACGCAGGCGTCGTCATAGGCGTTCTCAAGCGTGATAGACACCGATTCTATCTGCCGGGGCTCCGGCAGATAGCCGTATTTATCGAGCATGGACCATGGTGATTGCGGATGATCGCGAAGCGAACTGCCCCTCACGGCCTCGTAGACCTTGGCCCGGTCTACTCCGGGAAGCCCCTTCAAGGCGGCATCGACGACCACAGGAATGGCATGGTTGCCTATCATGCAGTAGTTCTCCGAGCCCCATAACTGCCAGATGGGGAGATACCCATAGACCTCATATTGCCGCAGCATGCTCTTCACGAAGTCGCCCACACGCTCGGGTTTGAGCAGCGTATAGAGCGGGTTACAGGCCCGGAAAGTGTCCCAGAGAGAGAAGGTGCTGTACTGGGTCTCGCCCTCCTTAAGCCTTCCCACAGTATAGTCAGAGCGCACATAGTCGCCGTTGATATCCGAAATCGTATTCGGCTGGATGTAGGCATGGTAGAGACCCGTATAGAAAATGGCCTTCTGCTCGTCGGTTCCGTCTACCCGTATGTTGGAGAGCTCCCGTTCCCAGGCGCTTTCCGCGTTCTTCGCGACAGCGTCGAAGTCCCACGACGGGTTTTCTTTCTCCATGTTGGCACGGGCATTCTCGATGCTCACGGGTGAGAGGGCTACCTTTACGAGCAGGGGGGCGGAGGCGTTGCCGAATGACAGGAAGCACTTGGTGTTGCGCCCGTTGGCGACATCCCCGCTTGGAAAGATTGCCTGTCCCGACTTGAAGATGGCTCCCGTAACAGGGCGGGAGAACTTGGCATAGAAATATACGGACCGCTCCTTCTGCCATCCGCTGAGTTTGCGGTAGCCCACGAGCGTGATGGAATCGAGCAGGCGGAGCTGTGAATTGATGATGACGGTCTTGCGGTCGCCGCCGCGGTTCTGGCCTGCGTGCGCCATGTCGAATATCAGGCTGTGAGGCATTCCGGCAGGAAAAGTGATGCGGGTCATGCCCGTGCGCACGGTGGCGGTAAGCTCGGAGAGGATGTCGGAGCCGTCGTAGCGCACCGAATAGTAGCCCACACGGGCCTGTTCATGGGCATGGCTGAATGTCTCGGGGAAAGTTTCCTGCCCGGTGAGAGCGGCGAGGGGCTTCACCGAAGGCTGCATCAGCACATCCAGCAGGTCTACGCAGCCCGTACCGCTCAAGTGGGTGTGGGCAAAGCCATATATCGTATTACAACTATAATCATAACCGGAAGCCTCGTCTCCGTTGGGGCGGACAAACTCCTCGGGGCTCAGCTGCACCATTCCGAACGGCATCGTGGCTCCCGGGAAATTGCCTCCCTTGAGGCTGTTTGCATCTACCTTTCCTGTTCCGATAAACGGATTGACATAGGGCGTAACCCTCTCCGGCTGAGCGGAAACCGACATGGCCGACAATAACAGCAATGCCGAAATGACTGTCTTGACACTCTTCATGATATTATCTATTATAGATTTTCCGTGCAAAGATAATGAAAAAGCGAAAAGCCTGAAAGAAGAATGGAGGAAAAATTATGTTTTTACATCTCCCCGCCGCCATTATAACGCTCTTGCGGATCGAGCTCGTCTTCGCCGCCCTGCTGCTCCCGATGTTTCTTCTTGTTGTTGTTTCCGAAGTTCCAGGTCAGCGTGAAGTTCACCTTCCGGCTTCCTCGCTTGTTGATCTGGTGGCGCCAGAAAGTGTCGGAAGAGGTATAGCTCTCCCACTTGCGGGAGTTGAAGAGGTCGCGGCAGCTGACAGAGAGGGTGAGCTTCTTGTTGAGGAAGTTCTTGCGGAGCCCCAGGTCCACATTGTATCTGGCTTTGCGGTATCCCTGCGAGACGGCCTGCCGGGAGTTGTAACGCCCGCTCATCTGGACGGAAATGTCGTAAGGCAGGATGAGGCTTGCCGTCATACGGGCGTCCCAGGTAAAGCTGTGCCGTCCCTCGCCGGTGATGGTCTGCCCGTCGATGTCATAGCTGAAGCCGTTCAATTTATAGTAGTAGGCATTCATGTTCGTGGTGAGCTCGAGTCGGCGGAAGAGGTTATTCTTCATCGTAGCTTCAAGTCCGGAGCTGGTGGAACGCGCCACATTCACGCTGGTGGAATACATCAGCCCGTCGGAAGAGCCGCGCCAGTTGATGCGCTGCATGACATCCGTCGTAGGGCGATAATAGGCACTGACGAGCAGCGAAGACTTATTCCATGTGCGCAGGTAGTTCAGCGAGAACGAGTTGGAGAACTCCGGGGTCAGCTCCGGATTACCAAACGAGACCGTCGTGGCATCCCTCGTATCGCGGAAAGAATTCAATTGTCCTCCCCACGGGCGGCGAAGCCGGCGGGCATAGTTCAGCTGGAACTGGTCGTTCGGCGTGAGCTGATAGCTCATGAAGATGCTCGGGAAGAGTTCGAAATAGTCTTTCTTGAATGGCTCTCCACGCTTGGCGGCATCATGTTCCTGCTCCCAGTCGTAGCTCTCGGTGTTCACCTTCCAGTATTCGCCTCGCAAACCGCCCATAATGCCAAGCTTTCCGAGCTGATACTGAGCCGTGAAATAGAGTGCGTGGATATCCATATCGTAGATAAATCGGTTGTAGTAGGCATGATCCTCCACGGCATTCGTGCCTGTCCACGACGAGTTGTCTATCCAGCTTTCCTGAGGAGTGTTCTCGTGATTGAGGTTTCCCTGATATCCCGCCTGAATCTTAAACTTGTCGGTGAGGGGGTTCTCGTAGTCGATCTTGAACTCCCACCCCCGGCTGTTCACGAACATCGGGCGATATTGGTAGCCGTACTCCGTGGGCTGTGGGGCCGCTCCGTAATAGACGGTGGAATCCTGATACCAGTTGTCGTTGTCGGCCTTCCAGCGATTGTAGCTTGCCGTCATGTCGAGAAAATGCTTGTCGGTGAAGTTATGTCGATAGTTGAACTCGCCATGCGGCATGTCCATGTCGCCGCGTCCGGTGGCCCGACGGAGCATCATACGCGTCTCCTCGCCCGTATTCAGGCGGCCGTAGCGGTAAGGCGTATCGCCCCAGTTCTTGTGCAGACCTTTCATAAACATGCCGCTGATACCGATGTCGTCCTTCCGGGTAATATGCCATGTGAGTCCGGCACGGGTGAAGAGGTTGTTGCCCTGGTTACGGGTTGTACCGTGATAGTTCTGATACAGGCCGGAGCCGGGATACTCCTGCTCGCTGTCGGTGTAGCCCTCGTCGTTGCGATGGCGGAACCCGATGTTGGCATAGGCGTCCCATTTTGAGCTGGTATAATTGATGTTGAAACTGGTATTCGCGCCTTTCCGCGTGTCAACACCTGCCTGGACGGACCCGTAATAGCCTGCCGTGCGATTCTTTTTCAATACGATATTGATGATTCCGGCCGACCCTTCGGCGCTGAATTTGGCTGAAGGATTGTCGATAACCTCAATGCGCTCGATGCTTTCAGCGGGCAACTGCTCCAGTATGGAGGCACGATTGTCGCTCGTGAGACCGCTCGCCTTACCATTAATCCACACCTCTACGCTTGAGTTTCCACGCAGCGAGATGTTTCCGTCGTTGTCAACTTCCACCGCGGGAATACTCTCCAGCACATCCGACGCTGTCTGCCCGGCAGTCGACACCAACTGACTGACATCATACGACTTGCGGTCTACCTCGAGCCTCATGGCCGACCGCTGCCCGGTAACCTGCACTTCTCTCAGCATCTTTGCATCTTCGTGGATATAAATCACCGGATAGTTTGCCACCTGATTCTGGCTGGAGATGGTAAAATGGCGGTTAACCTCCTTGTAACCGACATACGACACCTTGACAATATACGGCCCGTCGGAGAGCTTCGAGACCTGGAAAAAGCCATTGATGTCCGTAATTGTGCCACCCGCCAGCAAAGTAGTATCAGAGGCAAAGAATACCTGAATATTGACAAACTCAAGCGGATTATTGGTATTCTTGTCCAGCACCTTGCCCTTGACGATACCCTCTGCCGAAGCCGAGAGTACGCTCAGCAACAGCGAAAAGCCAATCAGAAGTCGATTCATAACAACAGTTAGACGCATGGGAAACCCAAGAGTTTAAAGCAGAAAGAAAAAAACTGATAGTTTTTTGGAAGTTTAATGTTAAAGTATTACCTTTGCATTTGGTTAGGTCCCATAGTTAAATGGATAGAACGGAGGTTTCCTAAACCTTTGATCCGAGTTCGATTCTCGGTGGGATCACCATTTTCTGTTCTAACTTTTAAATCTTTACGGCCATGCTGGGAGCCATCATAGGAGACATCATAGGTTCGCGTTTCGAATTCGATGAGAAGCCTGTCGAGGGATTTGAATTGTTTGCTCCTCAATGTAACTACACCGACGACACCATCTGCACCATTGCCATTGCCGACAGCGTATTGAACGGACGACCCTACAAAGATTCCCTGCTTGACTGGTGCCACCGCTATCCAGACCCCATGGGAGGCTACGGAAACATGTTCCACCACTGGCTGAACAGCGACCACTCGCATCCCGCCAGCTCCTACGGAAACGGCTCGGCCATGCGTGTGAGCCCCATAGGATGGCTCTTCGACGACTATCATGAAGTGCTGAGAGAGGCCGAACGCTCGGCCATGGTGAGCCATGCCCACCGCGAAGGCGTAAAAGGAGCGCAGTGCGTGGCTACCGTCATCTACTGGCTTCGCACCGTGCGCATGACCAAGGAGGAAATAGAAAGTGCCGTCAGGCATAACTTCGGCTATACGATTCCGCCCCTCAAGGACATCTATAAGATAGGAGACGAGGGGCACTTCGATGCCACCTGCCAGGAAACCGTTCCCTATGCCATCCGCTGTTTCCTGGAAAGCCAGAACTTCGAAGACGCCATTCGCATCGCCGTTCTTGCCAAAGGCGACACCGATACCAAAGCTGCCATCTGCGGAAGCATGGCCGAAGCATTCTACGAAATCCCCGAAGAGTTCATAGAAAAAGCTTATGAATACCTCCCCGGTGATATGCTGAATGTGATCGAGGAGTTCTATTCCTCCATTCAACGGGAGATTTCTCATGTATAGCGCACGGCTTCAGCAGCTGCCGAAAGAATGCCGATGCGCCTGGCCCGAATGTTTTTGCCTGCCGTCATCCATACCCGGCCGACGGCAGGGAGTGGATTGCGCTTCCCACACCTATATATAATATAGTAGGAGGAAACGGAGGCTCAATCAATTTAAATACAAACAATACGATTCTTTATGGGATTATTCGGCAAGCCAACGACACTTACCCCGACCAGTTGAGGCGCGTTTCGCTTAGCGCGCAGTATCAATACCAGCAGCAGGGAGGGCATTTTGTACTATGCCTTATGCAGCTGCCAGGCAGTTGATCGCAGGCTAAGACCGCCTGCATATATCCATACAAGGGGGCAGACCCATCAGGGTTGGCCCCTCTTTTGACGGTTCGTGATGTTGCCGGATTCCGTTTCGAAGAGACGCGACAGGCGTCTTTCATAAAATTACCAGCGGTTGGTAACGACATTACCAACCGCTGGTAATCCTGTTACACGCTGCTTGTAATAAAGCGGGGGAGGGATTATTGCCCGTCTCTTGGCTGCCGCACGGTCGGCGGCTTGCCGTTTTCAGTCCTTGCAATCCTTGTGGGTCATGATGTCGAGCACCATCTCGTCGGTGCGGCACATGGCCTCCTTGCCGATGCTGGTGAGGTTGCGGATGCTGCGGTCTACATCCTCGTCGATGATTCCCTCTGCCTCCGTAACATGCTTGCCCTCGCGAGCCAACAGGGCGGAGAGCAGGGCCGTGGAGACACCCGAGCATATCTTGAGCGAGCAGCTGGGCTTGGCGCCGTCGCAGATCATTCCCGTGAGGTTGGCTATCATGTTCTTCACGGCGTGCGTGATGTCGGTATAGTCGCCGCCCATAAGGTAAGTGATGCCGCAACTGGAGCCTATGCTTGCCACGACACATCCGCATAGGGCACTCAAGACGCCAAGGCTCTGCTTGATGTAGATGGCTGTCAGGTGGCTCAGGGTGAGCGCACGGATGAGCTCCTCTTCGGTGTTCTCGTTCTCGGCAGCGTATACGGCCACGGGGTTTGTGGCGCAGATGCCCTGGTTTCCGGAGCCGGAGTTGCTCATTACAGGTATCATCGCGCCGCCCATTCGTGCGTCGCAGGCGAGCGCGGTCTTAGAGAGAATGTGCGAAAACATGGAGTTTCCGAAGATGCCATGGCTCAAGGGACGGTCCATGGTCTTGCCCAGACAGTGGCCGTAGTTGCCTTTCAGCGATTCCCGGGCCGCCCGCATGTTGTATTCCTGCGTCTCGAGCATGAACTTGATTTCGTCGACGGGGGTCGTGGTGGCAAAGTCGTAGACCATCTTCAGGTTCAGGCAGATGCCGCAGTCCATGCTGTTGCCGGCGGCAGCGGTCTGCTCGTCGCGCAGCATCTGCCCGTTTCTTTCCTCTCGGACGATGTTGGTATGCGAGCCGGAGATGACGGCCGTGGCCTTGTCGGTGCCCGCCTGACAGGTTACTTCCACATGTAAGATGTCGCAGCAGTTCTGCTTCAGGCTGATGCAGATGCGGTTTTCGGCGATGTACTGCCGGCCTTCCTCGAGGGCTTCGGGGGTGAGTTCTTTGATGACTTCAAGCTTATATTCCGATTTACCGATGAGGGCTCCGAGAGCTACGGCTATGGGCAGTCCGATCATTCCTGTCCCCGGGATGCCCACGCCCATGGCATTCTTCAGGATGTTGGCACTGAGCCCTACGGATATTCGTTCCGGCCGCCTGCCCAGGAGTTCCCTGGAGCGGGCCGTGCAGAGCGCTACGGCCATCGGCTCCGTGCACCCCACGGCAGGAACCACCTGCCTGTGGATCAGGCTGATAATCTGTTCGCGAATCTTTTTGTCAAGCATAGTATTATATTGTAGGAAGTCCCGGCTCTCCACACAGAGAGCCGGGACGGGTGTCATTTCTTGTAGTTCTCGAGCCCTTTGTTGAGGAATTCGAGGAAAGCGGGTATGTCTTCCTTGTAGCTGTAGGAGCCCACGAGCGGGCTGCCCTCATTGTCTACGGGCACATAGAACGGCTGCGTGTTGGCGCCGAACTTGTGGCTCTGCAGGTAGCTCCACTTGTCGCCCACGGTGCGCAGCTTGCGCTGCTGGCCGTTCTCGTTGATCTCGATGGGCTCGGGAAGGGGCGTCTTGTCGTCTACGAAGAGTGAAATCAGCACATAGTCCTTGGTGAGGATGTCGGCCACGGAGGCATCTGTCCAGACGGCAGCCTCCATCTTGCGGCAGTTCACGCAGCCGAAACCGGTGAAATCGATGAATACGGGCTTGCCTTGCGCTTTGGCTGCTGCCATGCCGAGGTCGTAGTCGGTATACTTAGCCTCTACCACCTTGGTGTTGAGATTAAAGTCCTGCGTGGTAATGGGCGGCGCGAAGGCACTCACGGCCTTGCAGGGAGCCCCCCACAAGCCAGGCAGCATGTAGACGGCGAACGCCAGCGAGCCCAGACCGAGCATGATGCAGGCCACGGGTTTGGGCTTGTTCAGCTCGCCTCCGATCTCGTCTATCTGGAACTTCAGCCAGCCTATAAGGTAGAAGCCGAGAGCCGCGAAGATGATGATCCACAGGGAAAGGAAGACCTCGCGGTCGAGGATATGCCATCCGTAGGCCAGATCAGCCACGGAAAGGAACTTCAAGGCGAAGGCCAGTTCGATGAATCCGAGCACCACCTTGACGGTGTTCATCCATGATCCTGACTTCGGCGCGCTCTTCAGCCAGCTGGGAAACATGGCGAAGAGGGCAAACGGAATGGCCAGTGCCAGCGCGAATCCGAGCATGCCCACGGTGGGCGCGATCCAGTTGCCGGAGGTTACCGTCTCCACCAGCAGCAGTCCAATGATCGGCGCGGTGCAGGAGAATGAGACGAGAACCAATGTAAATGCCATCAGGAAAATGGATAACATACCGGTGGTATTCGAGGCTTTTGAGTCTACGGAATTCGACCAGCTGTCGGGCAGTTTGATTTCAAACCATCCGAAAAAGGAAAAGGCAAACACCACTAACAGCAGGAAAAGGAAGATGTTGAACACGGCACTCGTCGAGAGTTCATTGAGCTTGCTCGGACCGAAAATGGCCGTAACGAGCAGTCCGACGCCAAGATAGATCACCACGATGGACACTCCGTAGATGATGGCGTCGCGTATTCCACGCTTCTTATCCTCCTTCGCACGCTTCAGGAAGAAGCTTATCGTCATCGGGATAATAGGCCAGATGCAGGGCATGACGAGGGCTAAGAGCCCGCCGATGATGCCCATCAGGAAGATGTACCACAAGGAGTGGCCCATGATGTCGTTGGTACCGCCGAAAGATTTCAGTTCCTTGACGACGGGCTTCCACCATGAATCGGTATTCGAAGGGGAAAGGGTGGCGGCGATGGCGGCGGAGTCAATCCCTGTCGTGGCATCTTCCCGGTTCTGCAAGGCAGTTGCTGCCAGCGAGTCGGCCTTAGCCTTGGCAAGGGCTGCTGCTGCGGCCGGATCCGGCTTGCTTTCCTTCTTGTTCTCCTCGGGCTTTGCCGTTGCCGTGAAAGCGGGCGACTTACCCGACTGCTTGATACTTACCTCTTGGGGAGGAAGACAGCTCTCGTCGTTGCAGGTGCCATACTCCAGATAGGCATCGATGGTATAGTTTGGCTTGGTGAACCTCACTTTCTGCACGAAGGTAACCGACCCTTCGAAATAGCGGAGGTTCATCTCGAACATCTTGTCGAATTTCGCAATCTCCTTTCCGCGTGGCGTAAGCTTGCCCACAAGTTCGATTCCGTCTTTCTTTTCTACATGAAATGTGGCAGGGATAGGTCCCTCGGAGCCTAAGTCGGTGGAGTAAACATGCCATCCGGGATCTATGCTTCCGCTGAAGATTATTTCGCCTTCAGCAGTTCCATTGGTCTTCAATGTCGAAGACATATGTACCGGCTTTGCCATCTGGGCGTTGACCATCAGTGCCGCAAGGAGCATGAGAGTCAGTGTCATTAGTTTTTTCATGTGGAGATTCATTTTTTTAGATTTTGCTGCAAAGATAGCTTATTTCTCCGAAATACATTGTGTTGCCCTCATTTATTTTTAGTTGTTTAACCATATAGGAATGAATCCTGGGGGGAGAAAGGGAGTGTTCCTGTCTTTTCAGGATATGCCGGATGTAGGGAAAAACAAATCCCCCGCTCCGTCGCGGAGCAGGGGACAGTCATTTAATTAATTAGAGAGTTTATTGTTGTTAGCTTTGTTTATTCCATGAAAATGTCGTGGTGTTCAGCACACCTGACTGCCCGGTTTTACCTTGCCGAGCACCGTCGTAACGCTCAGGTCTCCGTCGAAGTTCTCCGCGGAGAGGATCATTCCCTGGCTTTCGATGCCCATGAGCTTGCGCGGAGCAAGGTTGGCGATGAAGAGAATGTCCTTGCCGACGAGGTCTTCGGGGGCATAGAACTTGGCGATTCCGCTCACGATGGTGCGCTCCGTGCCGCTGCCGTCGTCGATGGTGAACTTCAGGAGCTTGTCGGCTTTCTTCACCTTTTCGCAGTTGAGGATGTGTCCGACACGGATGTCAAGTTTCTCGAAGTCTCCGAACGGTATGTTCTGCTTGATGTCCTTGGCCTTGTAGGCAGCAGCCTCGTTGGCCTTCTTGGTGGCGGCGAGCTTGTCGAGCTGCGCCTGAATGGTCTCGTCCTCTATCTTTTCGAAGAGCAGGTGAGGCTCGGCAAGCCGATGTCCGGCCTTCAGGAGGTCGGTTTGGCCAAGCTGGCCCCATTCGAATCTCTCGATGTTGAGCATGCCTCGCAGGTCCTTGGAGGAGAAAGGCAGGAACGGCTCGAAGGCTATGGCCAGATTGGCCACCAGCTGCAAGCTGATGTTGAGGATGGTCTCCACACGCTTGGGGTCGGCCTTCCACACTTTCCACGGCTCACACTCGGTGATGTATCGGTTGCCGATGCGGGCGAGGTTCATGGCCTCGAACTGCGCGTCGCGGAACTTGAAGCTGTCGAGCAGGCTCTCTATCTTCTGCCTTGCGTCCTTGAATTCCCCGATGGTCTTGCGGTCGGTGTCGGTCAGTTCGCCGCAGGCGGGCACTATGCCGTCCCAGTATTTCCTTGTGAGCTGCAGCGCGCGGTTCACGAAGTTGCCGTAGACGGCCACGAGCTCATTATTGTTGCGTTCCTGGAAATCCTTCCAGGTGAAGTTGTTGTCCTTGGTCTCGGGAGCGTTGGCGGTGAGCACATAGCGCAGCACATCCTGCTTGCCGGGCAGCTCCCGGAGGTATTCGTGCAGCCAGACAGCCCAGTTGCGCGAGGTGGAAATCTTGTCGTTCTCAAGGTTGAGGAACTCGTTTGCCGGCACATTGTCGGGCAGGACATAGTCTCCATGCGCTTTCAGCATGGTCGGGAAGATGAGGCAGTGGAACACGATGTTGTCCTTTCCGATGAAGTGCACCAGCCGGGTTCCCTCGTCCTGCCACCATTTCTGCCACGGACCCCACTTCCGCGGCTCTCGGTCGCACAGTTCCTTGGTGTTGGAGATGTAGCCGATGGGCGCGTCGAACCATACATAGAGCACCTTGCCCTCCGCTCCCTCCACCGGCACGGGAATGCCCCAGTTGAGGTCGCGGGTCATGGCGCGCGGCTGCAGGTCTATGTCGAGCCAGCTCTTGCACTGCCCGTAGACATTGGAGCGCCACTCTTTGTGCCCGTCGAGAATCCACTGTTTCAGCCACTCCTGATAGTTGTTCAGGGGCAGATACCAGTTCTTTGTCTTCTTCACAATGGGCTTGGAGCCGGAGATGGTGGAGTGGGGATTGATGAGTTCCATCGGACTCAGGTCCGACCCGCACTTCTCGCACTGGTCGCCATAGGCGTTCTGGTTGTGGCAGTGAGGGCACTCCCCGACGATATAGCGGTCGGCGAGGAACTGCCGGGCTTCCTCGTCGTAGAGCTGTTCCGTTTCCTTCTCCAGCAGCTTCCCGTCGTCGTAGAGCTTGCGGAAGAAGTCTGACGCAAACTGGTGATGCACGCTTGAGGTGGTGCGGCTGTAGATGTCGAATGAGATGCCGAACTCCTCGAACGAGTCCTTGATGAGTTTATGGTAACGGTCTACCACATCCTGGGGCGTGATGCCCTCTTCTCTCGCGCGGATGGTAATCGGCACTCCGTGCTCGTCGCTGCCGCCAATGAAAACCACTTCCTGCCTCTTCAGGCGCAGGTAGCGTACATAGATATCGGCCGGAACATAGACTCCGGCCAGATGGCCGATATGGACACCGCCGTTGGCATACGGCAGAGCGGCCGTAACGGTGGTGCGCTTGAACTTGTCTTTCATTGCTGTTTGTGAATTTGATTGCAAAAATACGAATTATTCTCGATAATCGGGAATCTCTCGTCTTTTTTTTATTAATAAGGTGGAAAATGACCGGCGGGCGGGTCTCCTCTGGTGTTTCGTCCTGCCTGTGTCGGTTTCCCGTGTGGCTGTCAGCGGCAAACAGACTGACAAAATCGCCGATTTTGTCGTACGATCTCGCCGATCTCGTCGTACGGTTTCGCCGATTTTGTCAAACCGTCGGTCGTCTCCGAGAAAGAGGGAGGGGCTTAGTTGCGATCCACCTCCTTGCCTTTGAAGTAGGTGTGGAGCCCGTCGGTGGCATAGTCGTCGCCGCTATAGGAGAAGTGCTTGCCGCCGATGGCATTGCTGATGACGGTGCCTTTGTAGTAGCCATGCCGCCGGTCGCGGGCATAGCCGGCCTTCAGCGGTTCGAAGGACGCGGCATCGGCACCTTTGACGGCATGCCCCTCGTAGGTTACGATGCCGTCTTTCACGAGATACTCGCCCGCTTCCGACGGGCCCAGTCCGAGCCATCCCTCAATGTCCAGCCCCTTGCCCTCGCCCTGGGGGGAGGCCAAGGCAGAGGCTTTTCCCTGATTTTCCGAGTGTGCCGTGCGAGGAACGGGCGTCCGTGCGGCAGCCCCAATCTTGTGATGCCGCGTGAAACGGGCGTCCACCTTGAAGCAGGAGGGGTCTACAAACTCAAGCACCTCGCCCAGATAATACACATTATAGCGGTCTCTGGCATATCCGAAGCCGAGCTCCTCGAAGCTTTCGGCGTCGACATCGGGCAGATACTGTCCCTGATAGAGCACCTTGCCGTCGGCAGCGTGATAGTCGTTCCACCTTGTCTGAGCCTCCAAATGCAGGCAGGCCGCCAGTGAGAGGGCTGCCAGAAAAACTCTCATCGTTCTCATATTCGTCGGTCTTGTTGCGCTTAATTGTGCCAAAGATACGCATAATTTTTCGGAATCCCAATCCTGTTTCGTGCTTTTCTCAAATATTTCCATTATCTTTGTGGCTGATAATATCATAGAAAACAATGAAGAAACTACTTTTACTGCTCTTCGCGGCGGCCGTGGCGATGCCGATGAGAGCACAGGCTCAGACGGAGTTCAACCTACGACTCGACAATCGGATGCAGATGAATATTCAGGTCTGCACCGATGAAATCTTTCGCATACGCATCACCCCGCGCGACCGGTATGCCGAGAACCTGATGATTCGCTACGGCGTGCAGAAGGCTGACTGGCAGCGGGTGGACTGCCGGCAAAGGGATAACGGCTCGACCGTGGAGCTCTCCACGGACAAGTATGTGCTCACGGTGAGTAAGAAAGACGGTGCCGTCCGTGTGGCCGACAGGAACGGCCGCATCGTGCTTGAGCGGGTGCTCTTCCGCCCGGGGGCCGACGCCCTCACGGCAGAGCTGGGCAAGAGCGTCAACGAGCAGTTTGCCTCGTTGAAGGTGGCGAGAAACGACGGCATCATCGGCGACGACAGAAACCGGAAACAGGCGAAGGATACCGTGGAGACGGGCGACTACCGCAAGTGTAGCGTCGTGAGCCTCTCGATGAAGCCCGGAGAGCGCTTCTACGGCGGCGGCAGCACCTCGCGCGAGCATATCCAGCACCGCGGCGAACTGCTGCGCATGTGGGCCACCTATCAGCACACCGAGATTCCGCAGCCCTTTTTGATGAGCAGCGAGGGCTGGGGGGTGTTCAATAATACCACCGTGAAGAATTTCTTCGATGTAGGGCGCTATCAGAGCGACGCCCTCAACATCTTCAATACTGTCGACGAGGCCGACTTCTATCTGATGTTCGGACGGTCGATGCCCGATGTGCTCAGCGCCTTCACGCTCATCACGGGGCGTGCCTATCTGCAGCCGAAGTATGCCTACGGTCTTTGTTTCGGCCCTAATATGTATGAGAATCAGTTTGATGTGCTGAGCGACGCGGTCGCCTTCCGCCGCGACGGATGCCCCTGCGACCTCCTCTGGTTGGAGCCGCAGTGGATGGAGAAGCGCTACGACTTCTCAACCAAGAAGAAGTGGAACTACAAGCTCTTCTCGCCCGAAGGCTACTGGGACTCTCTCTCCTATCCGAAGAAAGAGCACTTCCGCCTCTTCATCGGACGCCTCCACGGCATGGGATTCAGGCTCGGACTGTGGCTCTGCGAGGAATACGACCTCAGCATTACGGAAGAAGACGAGATTGCTGCGGCCGCGGGCAGGAAGACCAGCGGCAAGGAGCACTGGATGGATCACTTGACGAAATTCATCGACAATGGCGTGGACGGATTCAAGATGGACCCCGCCCGCACCATCGACGAGCATCCCACATGGAAATATTACAACGGTTATAGCGACAAGGAAATGCATAACCTGAACCAGGTGCTGCTGCCCAAGCAGATGGAGCTGATGATGCGCCGCCACACGGGACGCCGCAACTGGCATCACTATACCTCGGGATATGCCGGAACGCAGCACTGGGGCGCATCGACGAGCGGCGACAACGGGGGCGGCAAGACGGCTCTCTTCGACCAGCTGAACCTGGGAATGAGCGGGCACATGAATACCTCCTGCGACATCATGTCGGTGGATTCGCTGGCCCTGGAGATGCCGGCGCTGCACTTCGGGGTGTTTCTCCCGTGGATGCAGATCAACAGTTGGTACTCGCTGATGCAGCCGGAATACTTCGCGCCGAAACAGAAACGGATGTATATCGACTATATCCGGCTGCGCTATGCCCTGCTGCCCTATATCTACTCTACGGCCATCGAGGGATCGCAGACGGGCATGCCCATCGTCAGGGCGATGCCGCTCGAGTTTCCCGACGACCGCAATGTGGATGATGCCTGCTATCAGTATATGTTCGGAAAGAATCTGCTTGTGGGCATTTTCAGCAACTCTGTCTACCTGCCGGAGGGCGAGTGGACCGACTTCTGGACAGGAAAAAAGGTTGCGGGGGGCACTACCGTTACCCACGCATACCCCAAAAATCGTGCCGGCTTGCTCTTCGTGCGTCCCGGAGCCATCGTTCCGATGCAACGCGACATGAACTTTGTGGGCGAATATCCGCTCGATACGCTGACGGTGAGGGTGTATCCTGACGGCAAGTCAAGCTTCACGATGCTTGAAGACGACGGCATCTCGTATGACTTTGAGCAGGGAGCCATTGCCCGGACCACCTTCCAAAGCAGTCTTTCAGACCGCCTGCTGGAGTTCGAGGTGCTTCCCGTTGAGGGGCAATATAAGGGCATGTATACTCATCGAGTCTACCAGTTGGAGGTCTATCTGCCCCGACAGCCGCGGAAAGTCTTCGTGAACGGTGTGAAGACCAAGGCTTCCAGTTATGCGGACGGCATCCTCAAGGTGGCCTTGCCGCAAGAAAGCATCGGCGAGAAGGCGACCTTAAAAGTGGCCTTTTAGGGCACGCAGGCTCCTGAAAGGCCCTCTAAAACTCATATCCGAGGTTGATATAGAAATAGAGCCTGTCGCTGCGGTTGTTCCATCCGAGGCTTGCCCCGAGCGGGCCGAGCATGGATTTATAGTACCCGCCGACCTGAGCGCCCCAGAGCATGGTGGTGGAGAAGAGGTCGGCAAGCCGATTGGCATGCACTGCGGCATTGACTTTGGCGGTGAGGAAGACGGACTTATAGATGTTTTCCTGCGCCTTGAGCCGCAAGCCGATGAAGTGGTTGTCGGCAAGTTCCATGTGTCCCAGTCCGGCAAACGGCATCTGCTGGTCTACATAGTGGCCGAAGAAATCGCCTCCGATGGTATTGGCGACGACCATGGGAATCTCGCTTCCGAAGAGCATGCGGCCGTAAGCCATGGGCTGGAGAGTAAGCCGCTTGCTGAGGGCAAACGCCATTCGCCATGCCGCGTCAAGCACGGAGAAGCCCGTGTGGCCGTCAAATCCGGTGAAGTTATCGGTGTAATAGCCGTATCCGCCATGGAAACGGGCGCCCCGGGTGGGGAAGTAAGCATCGTTCTCAGAGTCGTATAGCGTCTGGAAATGGTAGCTGTAGTAGTGGTCGTCGGTAAGTTTCTGCAGGTCGCCGGCGGCCAGATACTGCACTCCGGCCAGCAAATCGTCGTGGTGATAGTAGTCCCAGCAGGCACTCATGGTGATGTTGAAGTTGCGCAGATTGAAGTCCAGAGGCGTGAAGCTGACGGCATGGTGGTTGAAGGTATGATTGAAAGCCTTCGACCCCTTGCTGTAGATATTCATGTCGTTGTGGGCATATTCGTATGCCAGACGCAGCTTGGTGAAGCTGACGGGGGTGTATACGATTTCAGCCCGGGCCTTCACGCGGCGTCCGAGCCGCACCGTGATGTCGAGCACGGCGGGTATCTTGGTGTGGAAGGGAACCTCTGCTCCTATCTGGATGGCTGCCATCTCTTCGGTGTCGAAGCGTGTTCCCGCCTGTATCTGGGCGGTCTCCCGTGCGCCGGCTTTAAAGGTAAGCGTATAGCCGTCATGGTTTCTTGCGAACTCATAGTCGGCCTCTTCATAGTAGAGGTCTACCCTCATGGAGGTGGCGATGAGCTCCGCGTGGGCAGCATCAATGCTGTCTCCGTCTTTCAGGCGGAACTTAGTGCGGATGAAATACTCGTCTTCAGGGGTCGTGCCGACGAAGTTGAACCGGCTTACAAGGTATTTCTTTTCCATCGACTGCGGCTGCTGACAGGCTATCGGGCTGACCTGATAGTCGGCCGGGATGCCGATTCGGGCCTTGAGTGCCATGAGTTCGTCCCAGTGCCTCATGGCTTCTTCCTCACCGCGGTGTATGAGCGTGTCGATGGCTTCACGGGTGAAGCTCGCCGCACCGTAAGGTTTGGTGTTCACGCGGATGGGCACATCGGTGATGGACAGATTCTCGTCGTACTTGTTCTTGCAGTTCACATCCACGATCTGGCCTAAGATTGCCGCCGTGTTTGTCAGGTCATCTGCCGTCTTGGGAGTTCCTTGGACGGTGGATCCGATGATGATGTCGGCCCCCATTCGGCGGGCGATGTCGGCCGGGTAGTTGTTGCGCAGTCCGCCGTCTACGAGCATCATCCGCCCTTTTCTTACCGGCGAGAAGGCACCGGGGATGGCCATGCTGGCCCTCATGGCCTCGGCGAGCACGCCGCTATGGAAGTCATACTCCGTATTGGTAACGATGTCGGTGGCCACGCAGGCAAATGGCCGCGGGAGCGAATAGAAGTCGAGGCTGTCGTTATAGCCGTTGGTGAGGTTGCGGAAGAGCACCGCAAGGTTCTTTCCCCGGAGTATTCCCGCCGATGCCGACTTCTTTTTCGACTTCAGCGAGATGCCCCGTTGGAAGAGGTAGGTATTCTTCTTCTCACGCTTGCTGAGGCTCTGATTTCTGAGGTTTTCATCATCGGACAGCACATAAGTCCAGTTCTGCGCCCGCACGAGGGAGTCAAGTTGGTCGGCGGTATAGCCTATACTGTAGAGCCCTCCCACAATGCTGCCCATCGAGGTGCCTGTTACGATGTCGACGGGAATGCCCGCTCGCTCAAGCACTTTGAGCACCCCGATGTGCGCCATGCCCTTGGCGCCGCCGCCGGAGAGCACCACGGCCACCTTCTTGCGCTGTTGCTGCTGTGCCCAGCAGGGCAGGACGGCAATTCCGGGGAGCATGAGGAGCAGGATGAAGAGCCGTTTTCGTTTCATGATGATAGGGTGTCTGTATATTGCAAATATAAGCAGTTTTTTCGTAATTTACAATCTTTTGTCTCCCTTTTGGCGTTTGTTTTTCGTGGGCGGGCCGGTGTCGCTTCGTGTAAAAGGCCGTTACCGGCTCGACAAAATCGGCGATTTCGTCGGTCAATCTCGGCGATTTCGTCGGTCAATCTCGCCGATTTCGTTGCGCTGTCTGACAGCCTCGAAGAGAAGGATGGCCGTGCTTACCGATACATTCAATGAGTCGAGCCGACCAAGCATGGGGATGCGGATGTGGGCATCGGCGGCCGTGCGCCACAGGTTTGTGAGCCCCGTGGCCTCCGTTCCCATGACAAGGGCCGTGCCGCAGGTCATGTCGGTGTCATAGTAGAGCCGTGAGTCCTGCAGCTGGGCGGTGAGGATGCGGATGCCTTTGGCTTTCAGAAACGCGACGCACTCTTCGGAAGAGCAGGCCACGAGGGGGATGGTGAAGACGGAGCCGACGCTGCTGCGGATGAGGTTGGGGTTGTAGAGATCGGTCAGCGGGTCGCAGACGATGACGGCGTCGGCAGCCGCCGCGTCGGCGCTGCGCAGCACGGCTCCCAGGTTTCCCGGCTTCTCCACGCTCTCCAGGACCACGATGAGCGGACTTGAGGGCAGCCGGAGGTCTTGCAGGGTCTTCCCGCGAGCCTTGACGAGGGCCATGATGCCCTCGGTTGCTCCCCGATAGGCCATCTTGCCGTAGACCTCCTTGGTAACCTGATAGCTGTCAGTCTGGCGTAACAAGCCCGGCAGACGGGCTGCCTCGGGGTGGTCCTGCATAATCTCGGGGCAAAGGAAAAGGGAGTCGATCGTGAACCCGGCATTGACGCAATGGCTCACTTCCCGGACGCCCTCTACGACGAAGAGCCCCGTCTTCCTGCGCTCTGACGACTTCTGCTGCAGGGTTACAAGTTTTTTGACTCTCGTGTTCTGAGGGCTGGTTATCAGGTTTTCCGCTGTCATCTCGTTATCGTTTATGCCGCAAATTTACGAAGAAATTACGAGAAACGGCCTCTTTCCGGCCTTATAATTTCACCCTCAGAAGGTAGCCTTTCTTGTATATGACATCGATGGCGAGGCTTTCATCCGACCTGATGGCCCGTCTCAGATAGCTTATCTGTACATTCAGGGCCATGGAATTGGCATAAGAGTCGTCGCCCCAGGCCGCGAGGAGAATCTGCTCCCGCGGCACAATCTCGTTGGGGGCATCGCTCAGGAGCTTGAAGATTTCAGCCTGTCGCGAGGTGAGCATCACCCGTTCGTTGCCGCATTTCAGCTCATTGAGGTCGTAGCGGAACTCTGTGTTGCCGAGTCGGAGGAAGTTTTTGCCGGAGGAATCTTCCCTGGGTTGTTTCATCTCGAATATCATGTTCTTCATAAACTCATGCCGGATGCCGTCGATGCGCTTCTGTATGAGAATCGTTTTCACCTGATATATGAGGCAGAAAGCCAACACGCAGAGGAACAGGAGGCTTATCAGCAGCTGCCACGCCATGGTCCTGATGACGCCACTCACGGGGATGGGGATGATGAAGGAGACGCCTTCCTTGAGCATGGGGTTGCTGCAGTAGACCACTTCCAGCTCTTTGCGCCATCTGTTGAGGATGCGGTATTGCGGCTCCATCTTCACCTCTGTCTTTTTCAGAAACCTGAATTCGGCGGAGGGAGGCAGGCTCCCGGCGATGAGCAAAGAGTCGAGAACATCTTTCTGGAACGGCCTGAAGCGGGTGTTGACATAGCGGTTGTAGATGGTGGAGGCATCCTCCGTTTCCAGTCCTCGCCCGCTGAACCTGATGCGCCGCTTGCCGGGCAGGTCGTAGGTGAAGGTCGAAGTGGTCTGCGCGGGGCCGTTCCTGCGGTTGTCGATGTGTATGTTGATGTTGATTTTCAGGGTGTCTTTCTCGCCGTTTCTCGGTTTTGCCCTCGTGCGTGCGTCGCTTCTTATCCGCTCTTCGGCCTTGATGACCTTTGCGCAGACCTGCTTCATCTCGTCAGCTTTCTTGCTGCCGTTGTATTGATACTGGTTGTATAGCCAGTAGAACTGCCCTGTCAGCATGAGCAGCAGCGTGAAGATGCTCAGGTAATATACTGTCTTGATTCGTCTGTCCATAGCCGTTGTGTTTCGGAAAGCAGGTCGTTGGCTCCTGCTCTTGCAAAGATAGCATAAACTTGGCGAAACCAAAGGCTTTTGGGGCAGATGTTAATAAATTAGTAATAAAAAACCGTTTGCAGAGTAAGAATACGGTAATAGAAACCGGTGGCGCGGCTGCAAGGGGTTTGCTAACTTTGCGTCAGGAATTCTAAAAATGGAAACGTATGAAAAGAAATGTCATGTTTTTGCTCTGTGTGCTGTTCTCGTTGGCGGCGCGGTCGCAGGAGGTAACGGTCTATACGGCGGCAGACGCTGCCCGTGGAGATTCCATAGACCGGGTGAAATATGAGGTGGTGTATGATCTGCGGGCCATCGTTCCTGCCGTTCCGGACTCCACCGGTTACGATGAGCGCATGCTGCTGCAGATCGGCGAGACGGCTTCGGCCTTCTACAGCTATGCCGCTTATCAGGTGGATTCGATGGTCGCGGAGCAGATCAGGAGGCGCGATAACCTGAATATCCGCTACACGGCCAGGGTGAATTGGCGGCTTTACAAGAACTATCCGGCTATGGGCAGGACCATGTTTCTTGACCGCGTGGCCAACGATCGCTATGCCGTGGAGGAGGGCGAGGAGCTTCCGGAGTGGTCGTTGGTGGCCGACAGCGTAAAAGAACTGCTCGGTTACCGGTGCCATCAGGCCGTAGCGGCGTATAAGGGAAGGATCTGGAGCGCATGGTATACCGATGATGTGCCCATCGACAACGGCCCATGGAAGCTGCAAGGACTGCCCGGCCTGATTCTTCAGGCTTATGACGAGGGACGGGAATTTGTGTTCACGGCCGTCGGGATGATGAATGTCGGCACGGGGAAGGCCATTGAGTATAAGGGCAGAGGCTTCACCCCGATAGACCGCGGGTCGCTCAACAAGATTTATAAGCGTTATTATGCCGACGCCATCGGCTATACGCTGATGAGCTATCCGTCGTCATCCCGCAACTCCATCAAGATTACCGACGGCGAGGGGAACGAGCTGAAGCATTCCAAGCCAATACCCTATAACCTGATAGAGCGGTGATTCCGGGCGATGCCGGATGGTTTTAAGCCACGCAAGAATCTCTCATGAAGGAGGCTATACCGTGAAAAGGATCATAGGAATCCTTGTCTTTCTGACGACCTTTCCCAGCCTGCGGGCACAGAGCTTGCTTTTCGGCGTGGTGGAGGATACGGTTACCCGGAGCCCGATAGGTGGAGCTTCGGTTACGCTGCTGCGGCAAGGCAGGCCCTTGAAGTTTACTCGCACAAACGACCGGGGCGAGTTTCGCATCGGCATACAGGCCTTGCAGGCGGGCGACTCGCTGCAGGCCGCCAGTATAGGATATGTCAAAAAGCGTGTGAAAGTTGTCCCGGACGGGGCGACGAGAATACTGATGTCGGCCCAGACCTTTGAGCTGAGCGAGGTGAAAGTGCGTGCCGGGAGGGTCTTCGGCAGGCAAGATACGACGGTCTACGACCTCACCCGCTTTGCCAGCGAGCGCGACAACTCACTGAAGGATGTGTTGAAGAAGTTGCCCGGAGTAGAGGTCGGCGACGACGGCAGCCTGCAGGTGAACGGCAGGGAACTAAGTCGCTTCACCGTAGAGGGGCTTGACCTGACGGGCGGAAGATACAGCCAGTTGGAGGAAAGCATCAAGGCCAGGGATGTGAGAAAGGCCGAGATCATCGAGCACGACCAGCCCGTCAAGGCCTTGCGGGATAAGATTCTGACGGATGCCGTGGCCATGAATATCGTCTTGAAGGATGAGGCGCGCGACAAACTGCTGCCCACCCTGAAGCCATATGCGCTCGCCGGTGAGCCTACGCATGTGGGCGGAGCGGTTCATCTGCTGCAGATTGGCAAGAGGCGGCAATGGATGTACGACGCTGCCTATGACCGCACGGGCCGGGATCTCGCGCAGGAAACGAGAGTGCTGGCCGACTATGGCCGTGGCCTGAGCCCACGGAGTCTGCCCTCATGGTTTTCCACACCCTCGCTCGTGGCTCCGATCGATGCCAACCGACTGCGTTTCAACACTTCCCAACGGTATGGAGCCAGCAAGATTCAGAAGACAGACAGCGACGGGGAACTTCGCTTTACGGCCGACTATCTGCGCATCGTGGAACGGCAGGATACAAGGAACGAGTCGGTTTACAACCTCGGGGCGGCCTTGCCCGTGGTAACAAATCAGAAACAGCGTCTTATCCTGCGGCATGACGACTTGTCGCTGGAGCTGGAGCGTAAGGTGAACACCGAGACCGCTTATGGCAGGGAACTATTGCGGCTGTCGGCAAGAAAGGCCGACGGAAAGGCCGACCTGAACGACACGCTAAGCCAGCGTGTCCGCACGCCGGAAGTGAATGTAGAGGGCAATCTCCATCGCCTGTATACGCTTGGCAACGGACAGTTGTCGCTGCAGTCGGTCCTGGACTACCACCATTCCTCCCCCTGCTTGTATGTGGATAAGGACGAGATGCCCCTGCAGACCAATCTCTGGCATGGGGCGGCAGCTATAGGCTGGCTGAACAAGCGGCTGTATCTGACACGCCAATACACCGTGGGAGCGGATGTGCAGAGCCTGAATGTGCAGGGCGGCAACGCCCTGCTCTCACTGTATCTCGCGCCTTATTGGCAATACGAGCGGGGGAAATGGCAGGCCTCCTTCAGCCCCAAGGTGTCGTGGGAACGGTATACCCGGCAGCGGCGGTCGTTCTTTCTGTGGCATCCGAGCGTCTATGTGCGGTGGAAATCGGGCTTTCACGGCGAGTGGACCTTTGCGGGAAGCTACGATGAGAGCATCGGAAATATGGAGGAATTTGTGCTGGGGAGCTACCGGCGGGACTATCGCACCTATTACGAGAGCCGGGGGCTGATACCCCGGACGGCCGCCCTCTATTCCACCTTAGGCTATGTCTACAAGCGTCCGGTGCAGGAGTTTTTCCTCAATGCGCACATGACGGTGGGGAGAAATTGGCACAACACGATCAGCGATCTGCGCATTGCGGAAGGAAAGTATTATCTCTCCAAGGAAGAAGGCCATACCCGCAGCGACTTCTTCCGGACGGAAGGCACCCTCTCGAAAGGCATCTACGACTGGCACCTGAAGCTGCGCCTGAGCGGCAGTTTCATGTATGCGGCCGGCTGGCAGATGTCGGCCGGCAGCCTGTTGGGCTACCGTGCTAAAGTCTATGAGCTGACACCCCATATCGAGTTTGCACCCGCATGGGGAGCCTTGAGCTATCAGGGCAACTTCAAGTGGCAGTATTCCTCCGTGATGAAGACCTTGTGCGGATGGGGGCAGAGCCTCTCGCTGACCTCCACGATGGGGCCGGCAGACCTCACATGGAGCATGACCCACCATCGCAAGGAACTGCAGGAAGGGCACACGCTCAACGCCCTCATTGCCGACGCCAAGGCTGTCTGGCGGATGAAGAGGCTGCGTTTGTCGGCCATGCTGAGTAACCTCTTTAATAAGCGGGAGTATATAGTCAGCCAGTATAGTGGCGTAAGCATGTTCACGGATTATTATGTGTTGAGGGGGCGCGAGCTGCTGGTATCAATGCAGTATTCATTCTGAGAAAGAGGGGGCGGGCGCCCTTCGCCCTTCGGGACTCCACGGCCAGTCTGATAGAAAGCGGCAGAAAGCGGGACAATCTCGCCGATTTCGTCCCACGATTTCGGCGATTTTGTTCTTCAATCTCGCCGATTTTATCTTTTTAATGCTTATCTTTGTAGCGATAATTAACGGTAAGTTGTCATGAGAAAAATGAAAAGAGGCATTATTGCTAAGATGGCCTTGGGCCTATTCCTGCTGTTCGTGTCTATGCCCTTGATGGCTCAAGAATACAGGTCGGACTATCTGATAAGGGACGGACAGGTGTTCTACGACTATGTGCCGATGGAAACGGCAGACTTCAGAACCTTCCGGGTTCTGGGAAAAGGCTATGCCAAAGACCGCTATCATGTGTATTTGGACGGAAAGATACTGGCCTATGTAGACCCTCTCACTTTCCGTCTGCTCGGCGAGGGATATGCTCCGGAGTATGAAGAGGCGGAGCCCTATGGACGGAATCGTGCGGGCGAGGGCTATTTCAAGTCGAATTTTGATGTCTTTTATAACGGTCGCAAGCTGGAAGGAGCTTCCGCCAGCACCTTCCGGGAGATAGGGGCAGGCTATGCCAAGGATGCTTTCAGGGTGTATTATCGCGGACGATTGCTGGAGGATGCGACATCCAGCACATTCCGGGAAATCGGCGGAGGCTACGCCAAAGACTCCTTCCGGGTGTACTATTGCGGACGAGAACTGGCCGACGCGTCGGCAAGCACTTTCGTATATTCCGGCAAGGGCTATGGCCGCGACACCTTCAACACCTATTTCTTAGGCAGGAAAATCTCAGACTGAGACAGCCTCTGGCAATCGGAAACGACGCTGCTCGTGGCTTTTCGGCCTGCCTCCTCGCATTCAATGGCCGTGCAGGGTGTCCAGTAATTCTAATATTTTCCGATGCACGGCCTCGCTCGCCCCATGCGAGATGTGCCTCACGATGCCCTCTCTGTCTATGACAAGGTTCAGCGGATAGCCCTTGTCGCCCACCCATTTCGTGAAGTAGGTGTCTTCTGCCAGATGTGTCCAGCTAAAGCGTCCGGTTGTGATTCTCCGGATTTTGTCGGCATTCTCGAAATCAGCTGACAGGAAAACGGCATCGGGGTATTTGTCTTTCCAAAGGGAAAGGGCGGGCATCTCTTTCCGGCAAGGGCCGCATCCGGAGTACCATACATTGACGACGACGGTCTTGCCGGCGATGGAATCCTTTGTCCAGACATGCCCGTCGATGTCTTTCAGGCGGAAGTCGCCGGGTAGCTTCTCGTTGATTGCAAGGGCAGGGGTGGTCTGCCCGTTGCCGTGCGTGGCTCTCCGCATCAGCGAGTCGGTGTGGATCGCGCTCTCGAAGTCGTCTAATCCCCTTACTCGTTCTCGGGGTATGAGGAACCTTTTTGCGCTTTCCGGAAGTTGAGCGTCTGCTTTCAGGGCGATTCTGAGAATGGAGTTGCTGTCTTTGTCGCTGAAACTCCCAACCTCCTTGATGCTTTCCATAAGCGTGTTCAGGGGCAGTTCCTTGGTGTAATATTCGCCGTTGATGGTATATGCGGGAGTTATGGCCTGTGCTTTTGACTGTGCCCGGATTGCAAGGGGGGCTGCTGCCAAGAGCAGAAACGGGAGTGTTCGTAATATGCGGGGATATTTCATGTCTTTATGTTTTTATGTCTTTAAAATGTGATGGTAGGCTTCCGTCAGATGCCGCGTTCGGCCCAGTCGCCGCGATCGAGGTTCCGGTAGCTGATGGCTTCTGCCAGATGTTCGGGTCGGACGCCCTCGCTGTCGGCAAGGTCGGCGATGGTGCGGGCCACCTTCAGGATGCGATTGTAGGCCCTGGCGCTCAGGCTGAGGCGTTCCATGGCGGTCTTGAGCAGGCTGATGCCTTCCTCTGAGGGCTCGGCGAACTTGTGGATCATGCGCTCTGACATCTGCGCGTTGCAATAGATTCCCCGGTAATCCTTGAACCGCTCGTTCTGGATGGCACGCGCCTTGATTACCCGTTCCCGGATGGCAGCACTCGGTTCGCCGGGCCCGGCCTTGGAAATGTCGGAGAAGGGAACGGGCGTAATCTCTATCTGGAGGTCGATGCGGTCCATGAGCGGACCGGAGATTTTCGACATATATTTCTGTATCTGTCCCGGCGTGCACACACAGTGGTGCGTGGGGTCGCCGTAATATCCGCAGGGACAGGGATTCATCGAGGCCACGAACTGGAAGTTGCAGGGAAACTCGACGGCATATTTGGCCCGTGAAATGGTAATCTTGCGGTCTTCCAGCGGCTGGCGCAAGACTTCAAGGGTATGGCGATTGAACTCGGGAAGCTCGTCGCAATACAGGATGCCATGATGTGCCAAGCTGATCTCTCCGGGCATGGGATTGGTTCCTCCGCCTACCAATGCTACTTCGGAAATCGTGTGGTGAGGCGACCGGAAGGGTCGCTGCGCGATGAGGGAACTGCCTTTGCCGAGCTTTCCGGCTATGGAATGCACCTGTGTTGTTTCCAGACTCTCGGCCAGAGTGAGGGGAGGAAGGATGGAGGGAAGGCGCTTTGCCATCATGGACTTTCCGCTTCCGGGCGGTCCGATGAGGATGATGTTGTGCGAGCCGGCCGCTGCCACTTCCAATGCCCGCTTCACATTCTCTTGCCCGCGGACATCGGCGAAGTCGAGATCGTATTGGTATTGATGCTCGTAAAACTCCTTGCGCGTGTCGATAACGGTAGGCTCGAAAGCCTTCTGACCTGTGAGAAACTGGATGACATCCATCATGGACTCCATGCCGTAGACCTCCAGATTGTTGACCACGGCAGCCTCACGGACATTCTGTCGGGGCACGATCAGGCCCTTGAAGTGCTCCTTTCGGGCACGGATGGCGATGGGCAGGGCTCCTTTCACGGGTTGCAGTCTGCCGTCGAGGCTGAGTTCTCCTACCATCATATATTGCCCGAGCTGCTCTGATTCTATATTTCCGTTGGCGGCAAGGATGGCTATCGCAAGCGGCAGATCGAAACTGCTGCCTTCCTTTCTGAGGTCGGCGGGAGCCATATTGACGGTGATGTCGGCTGTTGGGAATCGGTATCCGGAATACTGCAAGGCGGCTGCTATGCGGTCTTTGCCCTCACGCACGGCCTCATCGCCCAGCCCCGTGAAGTGATACATGACGCCCCGGTTGAGGCTCACCTCTATGGTTATCGTCGTAACATCGAGCCCATTTACGGCCGCGCAGTATGTCTTTACCAGCATTTAGATTATATTCGTGGGTGTTAAATCAGTTCTTCGAGCCGTCTCTGCAGGTCTGTAAGCTTCAAGTCTCGCGCGATAATCTTGCCGTCTTTCAGTAGAATATTGCCGGGAATGGTATATAGGCCGAGCTTTTGCAATAGTGGCGACTCGAGCATTTGTTCGTCGCAGATTGTCGGCCAGATGGTCAGCGAGTCGTTTTTCAGGAAATCCCGGCAAGTTTTCTTATAGGGATCCACGCAAATGCTCACGGCTTTTAGCCGACCCTTGGACCGCTTGACATATCCTTTCAGCTGTCTCTGGAAAGTCTGGCTGTCGTAGTTCCATGTAGCCCAAGTGGTTATCAAGGCCACGGGGGCGTTCAGAGAAGATTTGCTGACCAGGTTGCCATTGATGTCGTATGCCGTGAAATTGGGAAGTTGCGAGCCCGTTGTGAGTCCTGCGAGCGGCTTCAGTACTGCCGACAGGCGAATAATCTCCCTGTTTTCGGGATCCTCTCTCTGCATTATTTTCAGCAACTTCTCTGCCTTTTTGTAGTCAGGCCTGGCACCTGCGATGAAATATTTACGGACGATGTAGGTGCTGATGGGGGATGTGGGATGGTCTTTGACGAACTGTTCGGCATGCTTCAATATCTCGGGAGGCGAGGCATTGGCAACCTGTTTGCGGAAGTCGTTCATCAATTCGTTCTCCTTCGTGCCCGTGATTTCAAGCTCTTTCAAGTGTGAGGCATCAGCTTTCAGCTCCACCGACTTGCCCGGTTCGGCAAACACAGGCTGCTCGGAAAAGTTCGGGAACACGAGCATCAGGGTAGCCGGTTTGGTGCACGGCATCTCATAGGCCAGCTTCCCGCCATTCACCTTGATGGTGTCGATGCCGCCGACGGAGCCGTCGAGACTGTAAATGTAAAACTCACCTTGGTTCATGTTGCGCATCCGGCCTTCCAATTTGAAGTGGCTATTGTCGGTATTGCAGGCTCCAAGAACCAGGGTGAGCAGAAAAAGATATGCTATTTTCCTCATTTCAGACTTTTAATTCCAAGTCGTTTTCTCTCATCTCAGGCTTTCGAACTCCAGGTCGTTTTCAGCATAAGCGCTGAGAGAAGGATCTTTCTGCAGTGCTTCCTTCAGGTAGGACTGTGCGGCGTATTTGTTTCCCTGCCGTGCGCTGGCCACTGCATGGAGGTAGCTTGTGAGCCCGTCAGGAGCCTTGATGTTATTCAGGGTAGCCTTTGCGGCAGCATAATTCTTATTCAGAATCTGTGCGAGGGCGGCACTGTTGTTATAGCTGTCCTTGAAATTCTCCTCTGCCTGGGCATAGTTTCCTTTGGCAATATTGAGGTTTCCGAGAGCCTGATTGAGGTCGTTGGCGCCAGTAGCTTTGGCAATATACCGCTCTGCCTCCTCGATGTTGCTGTTTTTCAGCGCGATCAAGCCGAGGTTTGCGTTAGCCTCCGGCGCGTTGGGATTCTTGCTGAAGGCACGCTCAAGACAGCTTTTGGCCTTTCCCTCATCACCTTCCTTGAATGCCAGCACCGCAAGATTGTTGTAGGCGCGGTAGTCTTTATCGTAGTAATTTGCGGTGGTTGTGTAGATTTGCTCTTTCTCCGCGTTCGTTTCCACGAGCGTGGCGAGATAGAGAAGCTCCTCGGCAGAAAGCTTCGTGGCATCCTTCTTATACTGCTCCTTGATCTCATCGTCGCTGCGGCCGATGGTCTCGTAATTGATGATGAGGCGGCTTCGCCGCAATTCGGGCAGTATTCCGTCAGCTAATTCGCGGAAACCTTCACTCATATTGCGGATTTGCTGCTCACGCTGTTCGGGGTCCTTGTACATGGAGAGCACGCGCAGGATGACTTCCTTGTCCTGAATATTACTTGCTTGGACGAGGCGTTGGAAGCCGTCCCAGTCCTGTGCGGTATAGTGCGCGTCGATACCCGTCTTCAAACCGGCATTCTTCAGTTGCTGTTTCACATAATCTTCTGAAGTGTTCTGGCGCTTGTTAGCCAATTTGTCGTTAAACGCCACGCCGCCTTCAGGAGACGCATAGGCCTGAATCTCCACATTGTTCATATTGAGACCTTCGCGGTCCTGATTGATTTTCTTCAGCATCCTCACGAACTCCTGCACGCTGTTATTCTTCAGTTCGCTCTTGCGGATGTTGGCCTGATTGACAAGGAACTTGATGTTTGCCTCCTGCTTCTGTTCCTTTACTCTCTGGAAAGAGTCGGGAGCAATACAGCCGCCGGCGTTCATGAGGGTCTTCTTGTACAGTTCGGAAGTGGTGATGATGCCATAGTTTACTTTCACGGCAGGGATGCTGACCCTCTTGTTGCCAAGGCGCGCATTGAAAGTGAGATACATATCGCATTTCTGAAGGCCTTCCTGATAGGTGAAGTTACTCTTCATCGTGTAGTGTCCGCCCAGCCGATAGGAGATGGTCTGGTCGTTCCCCATCACCTTCTCGCCCTGGAAACTCGCGGGCGTTCCTTGTGCCACGATCTGGCTGTTGGTCGTAGAACGCAATTCCGGGATAACGGTTACCACGGCATTGCGTTTCATATATTTCTCCGGGAAGGCTCCGTTGATGGTAACGGGGACATTTCCTCCCACGGTCTCAAGCGGTTTGGGTGTTACGGTGAAGTTGTCGGCTGACAAGGCACCGAGCTTCGAACAAGAACTGAGAACCAATAAAGGACAGGCTGCAAAAGCAAGCAATAATTTTTTGCACATAAGGATTAAAGTTTAATAGAAGTGCCGCGAGCGGGACTCGAACCCGCACAGCCATTACTGGCCAAGGGATTTTAAGTCCCTCGTGTCTACCGATTCCACCATTGCGGCATGGTCGTTGATTTCAATGCAAAGGTACTGTTTAATCCTTGAAACACCAAAGGATTTTTCACATTTTTAATATTTATGCATGTCTTTAGTAGATGTGAAGCCGGCCGTTTGCGCCTGTCGTGGTTGCCCGATATGTGGTCAGTCCTTTTCCGGTGTTGTTGATGCAGTTGCCGCCGGTATTCATGTTATACTGCCGCCCGCATTTGCTGCATGTGGCAACGCCGCTGTTGTTTATATCGAGGGGATAGCTCTTCATGGGAATGGCGTTGTAGTCGAAGCAGTTGGGGCATTCCGCGTCGTAGGCATAGAACTGTGCCGGGTCGCTGAGGTTGCCGTATCCCACGATGACGCCGTTATTCATGCCGAGGTGGTTTTGGCTCTGCAGCCTCTGGTCGATGGCATTGAAGATGGACTCGGAAGCCTGTCCCTGGCTGTTCCTGAATACGAAATAGAGTGCTCCGGAGTTGATTTTATGAGATATCTTGCAGAATATTCCCTTGGAATCAGGATTCAAAGCAGAGTTCAAGGTCTGGTCAAGATGCTTGCTGTTGTCTATGGTGAGGTTGCAGTGATAGTCGCTGTAGGTGAACTCCTCGCCGCCACAGGAGGTCAGGGCGGCGGCAAGCAACAGGGATAGAGATATTCTGAATTTCTTCATTTTGTGGGTTTTATGTTCTGTCCTTGTAGGGCATAGTAATAGGAAAGCTATTTCAACAAATCCTTTTCGGCCTTTTCCATTCTTTCGAAATGAAACTCCTCGAGTGTCTGTTGCATCAGGGCTTCAATCCTGTCGTTACAGAGATTGCCCATGGAACCTTCGTGGGTGTGGGGGACCTGCTTGTCGGCCTTGAAAGTCCCGGCCTCGATTTCGAGCCCTACTTTCTTGTAGGCGTCACGGAAAGGCATGCCCGCCGCGGCGAGCCGGTTCACTTCTTCAACGGAGAACATGGGCTCGTACATCGGGTTTTCGAGGATGTGTTCGTTCACTTCTGTCTTGTTGATGATGTACGCGGCCATCTGCAGACACTCCTTGAGTTCGTCGAAGGCAGGCAGGAAAACTTCCTTTATAATTTGCAAATCACGAAAATAGCCCATGGGGAGGTTGTTCATAATGAGCATGATTTGCTGTGGCAGTCCCTGCAGCTTGTTGCTTTTCGCCCGGATCAACTCAAACACATCGGGGTTCTTTTTATGAGGCATGATGCTGGAGCCGGTGGTACATTCCTTGGGCAGTCTTATGAAATTGAAGTTCTGTGAGTTGAAGAGACAGGCGTCAAAAGCCATTTTTGACAGCGTCCCGGCTACGGTGGCGAGCGCGAACGCTACATTGCGCTCCATCTTGCCGCGGCCCATCTGGGCGTAGACCACATTGTAGTCCATGGAATCGAATCCCAGCAGGTCGGTCGTCAGAGTGCGGTTGAGCGGAAAAGAAGAGCCGTATCCTGCCGCCGACCCTAGTGGATTGCGGTTCGTCATCTTGTAGGCAGCCCGCAGGAAGAGCATGTCGTCGACGAGCGACTCTGCATAGGCCCCGAACCAGAGGCCGAAGCTTGAGGGCATGGCAATCTGCAGATGGGTGTATCCCGGCATCAGGACTTCTTCGTATTGGTTGCTCTTGCGGATGAGTTCGTCGAAGAGCATCTTCACCAATTCTGCCGTTTCCTTCAGGGCGTGGCGGGTGAAGAGCTTCAGGTCTACGAGCACTTGGTCGTTGCGGGAGCGTCCCGAATGGATCTTCTTGCCCGTGTCGCCGAGTTTGCGCGTGAGCATCAGCTCCACCTGCGAGTGCACATCCTCCACACCCTCTTCAATCTCAAACCTGCCCTCATCGGCAAGCCTGTAGATGTTTTTCAGCTCCGCGAGCAGCGCCTTGAGTTCCTCGGGCGTGAGGAGACCGATGGTTTGCAGCATGGTGATATGCGCCATGGAGCCCAGCACATCATATTTTGCCAGATAGAGGTCGAGCTCACGGTCTTTCCCCACCGTGAACCGCTCTATCTCCTTGCTGACCTCGAAGTCCTTTTCCCAAAGCTTGTTTGCCATAATACCACTCTTAAAAAGTCGTCTTTCCCTTATTCGTATTGTATCATCTGCAGCACATCGGCCACCTTTTCCAGTCCTTCCGTCAGCGGCCCCGATACCGTTCCTTTGATAAACGGGTTCAGTTCGGCCTTGATGGTGAGCTTCATCTTGCAGTTGGCGGCGTCCATGGGCAGCAGCTGAATCCAGAAATTGAAGGGCACGGGGCTTTGCTCGGTCTCAAACTTAACGGTCTTCGGCTCCTCCCGGTCTATGATGCGGAGCTTGATTTCACCCACCATGGGTGCCTTGATGGCAATGTGGTCGGCGTCGAAGCTGAAGTCTTCGAGCTTGTCTTGCGGTATTCTGTCGCGCACCTTCTCAAGATTGTTCAGGTCGCTGAGTTTTTCGTAGACGCTTGTCTGCGGATACGGAATCTGCCGTATGGTGCTTTCAAAAGTGCTGCTCATATCTTTTTGTTTGATGGTTTATTGTTGCCTGTCTGACAAAACCGGCGATTTCGTTGCACGATTTCGGCGATTTTGTCCTACGATTTCGGCGATTTTACTTTTCTGTCAACGGTCTCTTACTCTGCTTCATAGTGTGCGGGATCCTGTCGCCAGCGATGCAGGGTGTCCACATCCTCGGCCTTGATGTATCCAATCTCAAGCGCCTTGTCAATCACATGCTCGTAGTCGGTGAGGGTAACGAGCCTCACCCCGGCCGCCGTGAACGCCTCTTCTGCAACCGGGAAGCCGTAAGTGTAGGAAGCCACCATGCCCACGACCCCGAACCCTGCCTGTCGCAAGGCCTCCACAGCCTTGAGTGAGGAGCCGCCGGTGGAGATGAGATCCTCTACGACCACCACCTTTGAGCCCTTGGGCAGCGTGCCCTCGATGAGGTTGCCCATGCCGTGGTCCTTGGGTTTCGACCTTACATAGCAGAAAGGCAGGCACAGCGCGTCGGCCACCAGAGCGCCTTGGGCGATGGCTCCGGTGGCTACTCCGGCCACGGCTGTTGCCTCGGGGAAGTTCTCAAGGATGGCGTGCACCAGCTCGAGCTTTACGAAGGTGCGCACTTCGGGGTAGGAGAGCGTCTTGCGGTTGTCGCAGTAGAAGGGCGATTTCCATCCGCTCGCCCAGGTGAAAGGTTCTTTCGGCTGCACCTTGATGGCCTTGATTTCAAGGAGCTTAGAGGCAAATTCCAGTTTCAGTTTGTCCATGTCGTTCGTTTGATGAGGGTTTATTTTCCTGCAAAGATAAGGATTTTAATTCGAAATTCATAATCCATAATGCATAATTCATGATTTGCCGTGCATGTGATTCATAATTCGGGATGCACAATTCATGATTTTCCGGTATGACCGGTTGCGGGCTTTCGAGAGCTTCCCGCCCGTTTCACGACTTTGCGTAGGCAAGGGTGAGGATGCTCACCCGGGTGTCTTCAGCCTTCAGGAGCTCGGTGCCACAGGCGATGAGGGTGGCCCCCGTGGTGGCCACATCGTCTATCAGGAGCAGATGCTTGCCCCTGATGGGGCTTGCGTCTTCAAGGCGGAAGGCATCCTTCACATTCTCATTGCGCTCCCAGCGGCCTTTATGGGTTTGGCTTTCCCTGAACTGCGTGCGGCTCACGATGCGTTCGCCCACCAAGATGCCCGTAACCTCGCTGACGCCCCGGGCTATCTCCGCGCTCTGGTTGAAGCCCCGCTGGCGGAGCCGGTTTTTGCCCAAGGGCAGGGGAATGAGCAGGTCGATATCCTCGAAAAAACCGGAATCCATGAGCTCCGAGGCCATCTTGTGCCCCATTTTCCTGCCGATTTCCGGATGTCCGTGATACTTCATCTCGTAGATGATGTTGCCGGCCTCGCTGCCCGCATTATAGAAGAGGAAAGCTGCGCACCGCTCTGTCTTCATCCGCCCCCAGAACATTGTGGCCATGGCATTCTCGTATGGGTCTTCGTGATAGAGCGTGCGGGGCAGCCGGAGGTTGCATTTCGTGCAGACAATGTCCTCGCCCGGAGCCAGCCGGAGGCCGCACGATACGCACCGCTGGGGCGAAATCAGGTTCAGAAGACGGCTGCAGACTCCGGTCATAGCTCTATGTCGCTGAGGTTGTCGACGCATTTCCGGATGATGTCGAGGCTGTATCCGCGCGCCATAGCCCACCTGATGAGCTTCACGGAACGCTCGTAGTCGCTCACGGCCTTGATAGTCTTCCACTTCCGTTGCGCCATCGGGCGGAGGATTTCAAGGTATTGCTCGTCTTCCACGGCATCGAAAACCGGGTCGGAAATATCCTTGCCGATGTGCTTCAGGCGTAAGGCCTGTTCTATCTTGCGCCTTCCCCATCCATTGTATTTCAGCTTGTCGTTGACAAAGAAACGGCAGTAGCGGCTGTCGTCGATGTATTTTTCCCGGGTCAGATACGCCATGATGCGTGCCTGAGCGTCGTCGGGGATGTCCCACTTGCGCATCTTCTCGAGCATTTCCCACGAGCAGTGCTCGGCTGTCGAACAGAGTGCGGCGAGCTTATAGAGCGCTTGTTGCTCGGTCATTTCCTTCATGGTCTTGTTCCTTTCATCATCCGTTGTTTGCCAAACTGGTCTTTCCTGATTTCCAAATTCCCGTATCCCGTTTTTTCCAGCATGGCTTTCAGCTCACCGGCATATAAGGGATTGATTTCAAAATAGAGTTCTCCGCCCGGCTTGAGGGCCGTCTTGCCATATTCCGCGATGGCCCGATAGACTGTCTCTTATACACATCTCCGAGCCCACGAGACTCGACGTCATCTC
>CAUULA010000009.1:0-37352 GCA_963545855.1 uncultured Prevotella sp. | reverse complement strand
GATGACGTCGAGTCTCGTGGGCTCGGAGATGTGTATAAGAGACAGGGAGACGGCCTCCTGTCCGCCGGCTTCCCGCTTGCCTCTATGGCAGAGGCGGAAGATGCGGTTTATAGAAGATTTTAATGGTTTTGCGATTCATCCTTCCGAAATCATCGAAAAATTTGTGTTTTTCCTTGAATTATGTTATCTTTGCCCTGTCAAAAGCAGGTGCTGCGACCTTGAAAGAGAAAAGGATATGGCAGGGAAGAAATTGCGTTTTGCCCTTTTTGGCAAGGCGTTTCAAGATGATAAGTCGACGGCAATACGGCGAATCCTCGATTCTCTCCGTGAGAGAGAGGCCGAGGTGTATGTGCATCGGGCATTCTATGATTATCTGACAAAGGTTCTCAATATGGAGATCGGCGCCGACGGAGTCTTCGACGGCTATGATGTCGAGGTGGACTATGCCCTCTCCATCGGAGGCGACGGCACCTTCCTGAAGGCCGCCTCGCTGGTGGGATCGAGGCAGACCCCCATCATGGGCGTGAATACCGGCAGGCTCGGATTCCTGGCCGATGTGCTTCCCGCCGAGGTGGGACAGGCTCTCGGGGAGATCTATGAGGGCAGGGTGAGAATCGAGGGGCACACGATGATACGGCTGGAGACCGACGGAGAGCCCATAGAGGGCAATCCCTGCGCCCTGAACGACATCGCCGTGCTGAAGCGTGATATGGCCTCCATGATATCCATTCGCGCCTGCGTGAACGGCGAATATCTGGTTACCTATCAGGCCGACGGCCTCATCGTGTCGACGCCTACCGGCTCCACGGCCTATAACCTGTCGAACGGAGGCCCCATCATGGTGCCCTCCGACCGCAACCTGTGCATCACCCCGGTGGCTCCCCACAGTCTGAACATCCGCCCCATCGTCGTGCGCGACGATGCCAGGATTGAGCTTGAGGTGGAGAGCCGCTCGCATAACTTCCTCGTGGCAATAGACGGCCGGTCGGAGAAACTTGTCGAGGGCACCCGTCTCACGGTGTCGAAAGCTCCCTACGAGGTGAAGATGGTGAAACGCCTGAACCAGCGTTACTTCTCCACGCTGCGCGAAAAGATGATGTGGGGAGCCGACCAGAGGTAGTCCCCGGAATACAGCAATATGAAAATCAAGAAATTTCTGAAGATACAAGACACGAAGTATGGCTCCAAGGCCATCTTCAAATGGCTCTGGAATGCGTGGCGTGGCAATCGCCTGCAGGCCGTGCTCAATGCCCTGATAGGCCTGCTGTCGGTGGCCGTGAGCCTGTTGCAGGTGTGGGCGGTGCAGCATGCCATCGATGTGGCAGCCCATCATGTGTCGGGCTCCATCTATTGGGCCGTGGCCGTCATGGGCATTCTGATTCTCTGCGATTTCGGTCTCAACATCTCCTCGGTGTGGGTGCGCAACA
This sequence comes from uncultured Prevotella sp., assembly GCA_963545855.1. Taxonomy (GTDB): domain Bacteria; phylum Bacteroidota; class Bacteroidia; order Bacteroidales; family Bacteroidaceae; genus Prevotella. The sequence goes on along the minus strand of CAUULA010000009.1, from coordinate 35,925 downwards.
TCCTCGGAGTGAAGGCTCAGAACCGTATGCAGCAGCGCATGCTCGACCGCATCTTGCGTTCGGAGTGGCGCGGCAAGGGTTCCCTGCACTCGGGCGATGTGCTCAACCGTCTCGAATTCGATGTCGGCAATGTGGTGAACTTTCTCACCGAGACCATTCCGAACACCCTGAGCGTGCTCGCGATGTTCTTCGGAGCCTTCTTTTATCTCTTTTCCATGGACAGGATACTTGCCTTTATCACCGTCGCCATCATACCGGTGTTCGTGATGCTGAGCAAGGTCTACATCTTTCAGATGCGCCGTCTGACCCGCAAGGTGCGCAATTCCGACTCCAAGGTGCAGAGCGTCTTGCAGGAAACCATTCAGAACCGCATGCTCATCAAGACGCTGGAAAGCGACTCGGCCATGGTAGACCGACTTGAGAACACGCAGAGCGAGCTGCGGCAGAATGTAGTCAGGCGCACGGCGTTCTCGGTATTCTCCAACCTGATTCTCAACTTCGGGTTTGCGCTCGGATATCTGGTGGCTTTCCTTTGGGCGGCCGTGAGGATGTCGGCAAACACCCTCACCTTCGGCGGAATGACGGCTTTCCTGCAGTTGGTGAACCGTATTCAGAGCCCTGCCCGCAACCTTACCAAGCTTGCTCCGGCCTTCGTGAGTGTGTTTACGGCGGCCGAGCGACTGATGGAACTTGAGGAAAATCCGCTCGAGGAGCAGGGAGAGCCAGTGGAGCTGGCCGCCCCCTGCGGGGTAAGAATGAAGGATGTGAGCTATGCTTACGATGCTGCCGAGGGGAAGGTTCTCGACCGTTTGAGCTTCGATTTCCTACCCGGGTCGTGCACGGCGATACTCGGCGAGACGGGGGCTGGCAAGACCACGCTCGTGCGACTGATACTGGCTCTTCTCCGTCCGCAGGCAGGGAAGGTGGAAATCTATTCCGGCCAGCGCATCGAGGAATTGTCGCCGCTCACACGGTGCAACCTCGTCTATGTGCCCCAGGGCAACACGCTGATGAGCGGAAGCATACGCGACAACCTGCGGCTGGGCAAGCTCGACGCTTCAGAAGAGGAAATGAAGGAGGCCTTGAGACGGGCGTGCGCGGAGTTTGTGATGGACCTTCCCGACGGCTTGGACACGCTTTGTGCCGAGAGCGGGGGCGGACTCAGCGAGGGGCAGGCACAGCGCATTGCCATTGCCCGCGCCCTGCTGCGCGACCGCCCGGTGATGCTCTTCGACGAGGCAACCTCTGCCCTCGACCCCGAGACCGAACGGCAGTTGCTGCGGAATGTGTTGTCATCTCACGACAAGACCATTATTTTCATCACTCATCGTCCTGCGGTGGTAGACTATTGCGACCAGACGCTGAGAATAGAAAAGATAGAGACAAAATGAAAAAACTGTTTTTTGCCGCATTGCTTTTTGTGTGCGCGTTGGCCGCAGGTGCCCAGGAGCACCCGGAAGACATGGATGCCAAGTATGCCGCCGACCTCCTGAAGCCGGGAACGGAGGCACCAGACTTCGTCGTGGACTCTGTTAGGAATCGTTCGCTGAGCTACTATCGGGGCGCCTATGTGGTGCTCGACTTCTGGGCTTCGTGGTGTCCCGACTGCAGGAAAGACATTCCCAAGGTGAAGGAGATAGACTCTCTCTACTGGAACAAGGTGGCTGTCATCGGCATTTCTTTTGACACCAACAAGGACTCCTGGCAGCAGTGCATCAAGAAAAACAAGATGTATTGGCTGCAATACAGCGAGCTCAAGAAGTGGAAAAAGGAGACGGAAGTAGACCGGAAGTATCATGTCAACTGGATTCCTACGATGTATCTCATCGACCCGGAGGGCAGGATAGTGCTTGGAACCGTCATGGTGGAGAAGATGAAAGCCAAGCTCGATGAGCTCGACAAGGCCGGAAAGCTGAAGCAGATACTCTTCTATCCCACCTATAAATGCGGCGTCCAAGGCATCGTAAAGTATTTGTCCGACCATCTTAAATACCCCAAGAAGGCTCAGAAAATGGGGGTTACGGCAAAGCTGATGATGAGTTTCTGGGTGGCGGAAGACGGTTCAGTAGAGGATGTCCAGACAGATTCCTGCAAGATAACGGGATGTGATGATGTCAATTTCGCCAAACTGCCCGCCGACGAACAGGCACGACTGAAAGAACAGTTTACCGTCCTTTTCGAGAACGAGGGCAAGCGAGTGGTGTCCAAAATGCACGACTGGACCCCCGGAATGTATATCGGAAGGAAGGAGCGCGTGAAGTTCCATCTGCCCATAACCTTCCGGTTTTGAGAAAAAACAGAGCTGTTCTGCAACTAAATCGATGCACATTGCGTCTATAGAGTATGATGATTCATTTGAAAGATATCAACAAGACCTATTTCGGAGCCCAGCCTCTGCATGTATTGAAGGGTATCAGCCTGGATATTGAGGAGGGCGAGTTTGTCTCCATCATGGGAGCTTCGGGCTCCGGGAAGTCCACCTTATTAAATATATTAGGCATCCTCGACAATTATGATAGCGGGGAATATACGCTGGCGGGAACGCTTATCAAAGACCTTTCCGAACGCCGTGCGGCGGAGTATCGCAATCGAATGATAGGCTTTATATTCCAGAGCTTCAACCTGATAGGCTTCAAAACGGCGGTGGAAAATGTAGAGTTGCCACTCTTCTATCAGGGTGTGAGTCGCAAGAAGCGTCGTCAACTGGCCATGGAATATCTGGAAAAGCTGGGGCTTCTGCAATGGGCCGGGCATTATCCCAACGAGATGAGCGGCGGGCAGAAGCAGCGCGTTGCCATTGCGCGTGCCCTCATCACCCAGCCGAAGATTATCCTTGCGGATGAGCCGACGGGTGCCTTGGACTCGAAGACGAGCATGGAAGTGATGGAGCTTCTCAAGCAGTTGCACGAGGAGGAGCGCAAGACCATCGTCGTGGTAACCCATGAGAGCGGCGTCGCCAACGAGACCGACAAGATCATTCACATAAAGGACGGTCTGATAGGAAACATCGATATCAACACCGAACATAGGTCCAGTCCCTTCGGAGTGAATGGAGTCATGAAATGAAAAAGGGCTCACGGTCTGGTGTTTACACTTCAAAAGTAGGATAAGGAGCAGGAAATGAGAGACATCATCACGGAAATCTGGTCGACGGCAAAGCGCAACAAGCTGCGCACGGCACTGACGGGCTTTGCCGTGGCATGGGGCATCTTCATGCTGATATTCCTCTTGGGGGCGGGCAACGGGCTTATCAATGCCACGCAGCAGAACTCCATGAGGTATCTCAGCAACTCGATGGTTATCTTCGGCGGGCAGACTTCGAAGCCTTACAAGGGGATGAAGGAGGGTCGCTCCATCGACCTTAACGACCGCGACAAGCAACTTACCGAGCAATTGTTCAGCGAGAATGTGGAGGAGGTAGGTGCCGAACTCGACCATCCCGGGACGATCATCAGCATCGGGGAGAACTATACCAGCGTGAATATCAGCGGTGTCTATCCCAACGACTGCGTAATCAACAAGCGGGATATGCTGTACGGCAGGTTTATCAACGACATGGATATCCAAGGCAGGAGAAAGTCGCTGGTCATCAGCGAGGATATGGCCAAGGAACTTACCAGCCGCCCCCTGTCGGGCCTGATAGGGCAGACGGCCAAGGTAGGCGACCTCGCGTTCAACATCGTAGGCATCTATCAGACCGATAAGAGCATGATGGGCACCGACGCATTCATATCCTTCACCACTTTCCGGACCATCTATAACAGCGGCGACAAGACGGGGAACATCGTGTTTTCGTTTCATGGCTTGGACTCCGAGAAAGAGAACGAGGACTTTGAAAAGCAATATCGGGCCGTGCTCAATGCCAACCATCAGGCTGCGCACGACGACAACGAGGCCGTCTGGATATGGAACCGATTCACCCAAAACCTCCAGATGAACAAGGGGATGGGCATCATCCGCATAGCCTTGTGGATAATCGGACTCTTCACGCTCCTTAGCGGCATCGTGGGCGTTTCTAACATTATGCTCATCACGGTGAAGGAGCGAACCCGCGAGTTCGGCGTTCGCAAGGCGATAGGAGCTAAGCCCGGGTCGATCTTGAGGCTGATTATCGTGGAGAGTGTCATCATTACCAGCTTCTTCGGATATATCGGAATGCTGCTGGGGATAGGAGCCAATGCCTACATGGATGCCACTGTCGGCCATATGAAAGTAGACTCCGGAATGTTTGAGGCCACGATGTTCGTCAACCCCACGGTGGGCTTGGATGTCTGTATAGAGGCCATGCTGGTCATGGTGATAGCGGGAACCGTCGCCGGAATCATTCCCGCCCGCAAGGCCTCGAAGATACGCCCGATAGAGGCGCTTCGTGCTGAATAGAGAAGAGATGAGAATAGATTTTGACACATACAAGGAAATCCTTGACACGCTGACGCGTAATAAGTCGCGCTCGTTCTTGACTGGCTTCGGCGTGTTCTGGGGCGTTTTCATGCTCATTGCGCTGATAGGAGGAGGCAAGGGACTGGAAGAAATGCTCTCGAACAACTTCAAGGGGTTTGCCACCAACTCGGCTATTATCTTCGCGCAGCCCACCACCAAGCCTTATGCCGGCTTCCGCAAGGGGCGTGAATGGCAGATGACCTATCGCGATGTGGAGCGCCTGAAGAGTCAGGTGGCCGATATAGATGTGGCCTCTCCCGTGGTTTCGATGTGGCAGCGGCCGGTTGTCTTCGGCGAGAAGAAAGCTCTGGGCACCGTGAAAGGCCTGCTCCCGGAGTATGCGAAGGTGGAGGAGCCGAACCTGTTCTATGGCCGCTATCTCAACGACATGGACATGCTTCAGCGGCGCAAGGTGTGCGTCATAGGCAAGAAGATATACAAGACGCTCTTCCCGGGCGGCGGCGACCCGTGCGGCCAGCTGGTGCGCATCGACTCGATGTATTACAGCATCGTGGGCGTGGACTACAGTTCGGGCAACATCAGCATCAACGGAAGGGCTGAGGAGAGTGTCCTCATTCCGCTTACCCTGATGCAGCAGGCCTATAATAGGGGAGATGGAGTAGGGTTGATTAGCATTACCGGCCGGCCGGGTGTCAAGATGAGCGAGATCACTCCGCGTGTGCGGGAGGTGATAGCACGGGCTCACAAGGTGGATCCTACCGACGAGAAGGCGGTTACGATATATAATACGGAGGTGATGTTCGGCATGGTCGACAGTCTCTTCACGGGTGTAAACTTCCTCATCTGGCTGGTAGGCATAGGCACGCTGCTGGCCGGAGCCATCGGAGTTTCCAACATAATGATGGTAACCGTGCGGGAACGAACCACCGAAATCGGTATCCGCCGGGCCATCGGGGCTACTCCCAGAACCATCCTCTCGCAGATTATCTCGGAGAGCATCGCGCTCACGGCCGTTGCCGGAATGAGCGGAGTGCTCTTCGCCGTGCTGATATTGCAACTGCTGGAGCTGGGCAACACCACCGACGGAATCATCGAGGCCCACTTCCAGATAAGCTTCTGGACGGCAGTGGGAGCGGTGGCGCTCCTCAGCGTCCTCGGCGTTCTTGCCGGGTTGGCGCCGGCGGCAAGAGCCATGAGCATCAAGCCCGTGGACGCCATGCGTGATGAATAGAAAATAAGAACGAAATATGAAGAAGTACATTAAATTCATTGTTGCAGGACTCATAGTCCTTGTCTTTATCCTGACATTCATCTTTCTGTGGGTGAAATCACGGCCGCAGCCCGTGGTTTATGATGAGTTCACGCCCAAGGTGATGGACCTCAAGAAGACCACGGTGGTAACCGGAAAGATCGAGCCTCGTAACGAAGTGAATGTGAAACCGCAGATTTCCGGCATCATTACGGAACTCCTGAAGGAGGCCGGACAGTCCATTCAGGCCGGCGAGGTGATAGCCAAGGTGAAGGTGATACCCGACATGGGGCAGCTGAGTAATGCTCAGGCTCGCCTCCGACTGGCCCAGATCAACCTCAAGCAGGCGCAGGTGGACTATGCCCGCGAGAAGCAGCTCTTCGACAAGGGGCTTGTGTCGGCCGACGAATACGACAAGATTCACCAGACCTACAAGCAGGCCAAGGAGGAGCTGGCGGCAGCAGACGACAACCTGCAGGTGGTGCGCGACGGTGTCTCCAAGAGCAATGCCAGCACCAGCAGCACGCTCGTGCGTTCCACGGTGAGTGGTCTCATCCTCGACATTCCCGTCAAGGTGGGCAACACGGTCATCCTTTCCAACACCTTTAACGATGGAACCACCATCGCAAGCGTGGCTAACATGAGCGACCTTATTTTCCGCGGCAACATCGACGAGACGGAGGTGGGGCAGCTCGTAACGGGCATGCCCATGAAGATTACCATCGGTGCGCTGCAGGACGAGCACATGCAGGCCTCGTTGGAGTATATCTCGCCCAAGGCCGTGGAGAACAACGGAGCCAACCAGTTTGAGATAAAGGCGGCCGTCACGAATCCCTCGGCCTCTATCCGGAGCGGCTACAGTGCCAATGCCGAGATAGTGCTGGCGCACGCGGAAAAGGTGCTCACCATTCCGGAAAGCGCCGTCGAGTTTCAGGGAAACGATACCTATGTGAACATCGTGAAAGGCTCCGGAGAGAAGAAGACCTATGAGCGGCGCAAGGTCGTAACAGGTCTTTCCGACGGCATTAACATCCAGATTAAGAGCGGACTGAAGGCCACGGAGAAGGTGCGCGGCCCGAAAGTGGTGGCCGGCATCGATGGTGAAGACTAAGGTTGCTTCCTCGCATCCGGGCGAGACGGGGATGCAAGGAGAGTGAAAGGCCGTCTCCCATCTGACAAGATCGGCGATTTCGTGCCACGATTTCGCCGATTTCGTCGTTCAATCTCGCCGGTTTCGTAAATCATGAGGCGGCAGGAAGAAAAAGCGGAAGCCGCGTCCCTCGCATGGGGACGCGGCTTCTGGTATAGCCCGAGAAATCCCGGTGCTCTATCTCTCTTTCTTTTCTGCGGACGGCAGAGAGGATTCCGCGATCATTTTCAGGAAATATCGGTGCACCCGTGTGTCGCTCCCCAGTTCGGGATGAAACGCCGTTGCGAGCTGCACGCCTTGCCTTGCCGCCACGACATGGCCGTCCACGGTGGCCAGGGCCTTGCATTCCGTGCCTTCCACCTTGTTTATATAGGGGGCACGGATGAAAGTCATGGGGATGTCGGAGCCGACATCCTCGACGGCGGCCACCGTCGTGAAGCTGCCCAGCTGGCGGCCATAGGCATTGCGGCAGACCTCCATGTCCATGGTGGCGATGCGCCGGGAGTCTTCTCCCTCCACTCTCTTGGCTAAGAGAATCAGCCCTGCGCAGGTGCCGAACACGGGCAGTCCGCGCCGTATCTCCTCGCGGATGGGTTCCAAGAGACCGAGTTCCCGGAGCAGTTTCAGCTGCGTGGTGCTCTCGCCGCCGGGTATGACGAGCCCGTCCTTAGGCTGCCTGAAGTCTGCCGGTTGGCGAATCTCGAAGACCTCGGCACCTATCTTCCGGAGCATTTTCTCATGTTCTATAAAGGCCCCTTGCAGGGCGAGGACGCCGATCACAGGATTCATCAAGCCCATCTACTTGCCTCTTTCTGCCATGAGCAACTGAATTTCCTGCTCGTTGATGCCCACCATTGCCTCGCCTAAATCCTCGCTCAACTCGGCCAACATCTTAGGATTGTTGAAGTTGGTAACGGCTTTCACGATGGCCTCGGCACGCTTGGCGGGATTCCCGCTCTTGAAGATTCCCGAGCCCACGAACACTCCCTCCGCGCCCAACTGCATCATGAGGGCGGCGTCGGCAGGGGTGGCAATGCCTCCGGCGGCGAAGTTCACCACCGGCAGCTTGCCGTTGTCGTGCACATATTTGGCAAGCTCATAGGGCACTTGCAGTTGCTTGGCGGCCTCGAAGAGCTCGTCCTCTGCCATGGCTGTCAGCCGCCTGATTTCGGCCTGCATGCGGCGCATATGGCTCACGGCCTGCACCACATCGCCCGTCCCGGGCTCGCCTTTCGTGCGAATCATGGTGGCTCCCTCGGCTATCCGGCGCAGTGCTTCGCCCAGGTTTTTGGCGCCGCAGACAAAGGGCACATCGAACTTCGTCTTGTCGATATGGTGGATATTGTCTGCCGGCGAGAGCACCTCGCTCTCGTCGACATAGTCTATTTCAATGGCCTGCAGTATCTGCGCTTCGGCAAAATGGCCGATGCGGCACTTGGCCATGACGGGAATGCTCACGGCTTGCTGTATGCCCTTGATCATCTTCGGGTCGCTCATGCGCGATACTCCGCCCGCCGCGCGGATGTCGGCAGGTATCCGTTCGAGTGCCATGACGGCGCACGCCCCGGCCTGTTCGGCAATGCGAGCCTGTTCGGGAGTGGTTACATCCATGATAACACCGCCCTTGAGCATCTGGGCGAGGTTGCGATTCAGTTCTTGTCTTGTTGGTTCCATGTCTTATTTTTGTTTTCGATATTGACTCGGGGTGATGTCTTCCATCTTGCGGAAGAACTTGGTGAAGTGGGCTTGCGAGGAGAAGCCGTAGTCGTAGGCCACCTGTTTCATGGCCCGGCCGGGCGTCAGGAGGGCTTGTTTGAGTTCCTGAATGAGAAAGGAGTCGATGATTTGCTTGGGCGAGTTCTTGCCCTCGCGCCTGCATACTTGCGCCAGATATCTCGGACTTACATTGAGTCGGTCGGCATAATAGGCCACATCATTATTGGTGTGGATGTGCCTCTTGAGCAGCGAGAGGAACTCCGAATACAGTTCCTGGCTCCTTCCCCGCAGGCCGGAGAGCCGGTTCTGGAGCGACTCCATGTAGGCATCCGCCATCTCCTGAGCCGTCGCCAGCTCCTCCCCCCGGCTAAGAAAGACCGCTATGGCACTGGCATAGGCGTTGCCCGCTCCATGCATATTGTGGCGCTTCTCTATGACGAGACTGCAAAGGGGAACGAGCAGCCGGCGTATCTGTGCTACCACCTCGTCGTCCATCAGGCGCTCGCCCTTGCTGGAATAGAGTATCGGGTCGTAGATGATATGCCGGGGGCGGTGCTTGGAAAGCGTGTCTGCGATGACCTGCAGGACATCCACCCGGCGCACCATGCCTATCTTCACGATCTCCGGCTGCACATCGTTGACGATGGCTTCCATCTGTCCCTGCACGATGCGGGCGGGCAGGTCGTAGAATTCCTGTATGCCCAGGGTGTTCTGCAAGGTGATGGAGGTAACGACCGAGACGGCATATCCGCCCAGTTCGGATATGGTCTTGATGTCGGCCTGTATGCCCGAGCCTCCCGTGGAGTCGGATCCCGTAATGGTTAATATGGTGTTTCCGTCTTCCATAAACGGTTACAAAGGAATAAAAAAATATCCGGAAAACCTCAAGGATATTCGCCTTTTGACAAAAGAAACTTCATTTTGTGTAATTGTACACCACCTTCTTGCCCCGATGAATATAGACATTCTTCATGCCGGGGACTTTTATCTCCAGTCCCGCCAGGTTATACCAGCGGGCGTTCTCTTCTTTCCCGTCAGCCCTTATGGCATTGATACCGGTCGTAACCAGGAAGCCTCTCAAGGAGGAGAGGGCGGAGTAAGCCCTTCCGGTATTGTTGTCAAACAGGGTGGCGTTATACCAGTTGGTCGTAACCTGCGGGCCTGTGTGCCCGTATTCGTTCGCTTCCGGCCACCACCAGAACAATCCCTTCACCTTGCCGTGGCTGTTGAGCTTGGCGACGAGAGCATCTGTGAATGCCTTCTGCCCTGCGTCCGAGTAGGGATAGGTGGCGCTGTAATCGATGGTTGTACCGGGAACTTGCCAGTGTGCGGGATATCCCGCCTCCACCACCATGATGTCTTTGTCAAAACTGTTTTCCAGCGTGTTGAGAGCTATCTCCAGCTGTTCCAGCTTCCCGTGGTAGTAGGGATAGTAGCTGATGCCTATGATGTCGTAGTCCACTTGTCGTCTCGCCATGTTGTCATAGAATCCTTTCAGGACACCGGTGTCTGCTACCCGCTCGGTGTGGATGATGATTCTGGCGTCGGGGCAGACCTCGCGGCACGCCCTGCCGGCGTTTCTGAGCAGGGTGGCAAATCGCTCCCAGTTGGCCGTGCTGTTGGTGTAGCACCGGTAGGTCGTGGCGTCTCTTGCGCCCCACAGCATGCCATAGCTTATTTCGTTGCCTATCTGGATGAGGTCGGGAGCCGCTCCATGGTCCTTGAGCGTCTGCAAAGAGGCCTTGGTATAGTCGTAGATCTTGGCATAGAGTTCCGTCTCGCTTAAGGCCAGCCAGTCGCTTGGAGTCCACTGTTTAGACGGGTCGGCCCAGGTGTCGGAGTAGTGGAAGTCGAGCAGGAAGCTGAATCCTGCCTCCTTGATGCGTTTCCCGAGGGCCTTCACATAGTCCAAGTCCTGGCATACCCCTTCGCCCTTCTCTGTCCCGGTGGCATTGCGGGGGTCTACGAAGAGCCGCACGCGCAGGGCGTTCCAGCCCTCATCCTTGAGGAAGGTGAGCATGTTTGTAATGGCGTTTCCGCCGTGATCGTAATATTTAGAGCCCGCCTCCTCATACCTCGTCAGCATCGAGAGGTCGCCGCCCACATATTTCTGTGCCTGCCCCGTGGTGATCCATAAGGCGAGGAAACCTATGAAAAAGAATCTTCTAATATCCATATTCCGGTTGTAATTATTTTCCACAAAGATACGAATAAATTCTCAATTCAAGGGCAAAGAACGAAAAAAAGGGGCCCTTCTTCACAGAGAGACCCCCTCGTTTAAAATGCCTAACTTATATGTAAGGTTACCGAATGATGGCTTTCCTGCCACCGTGAATATAGATGCCTTTTGCCGAGGGCTTGCCGATGCGTATGCCCGAGAGGGTGTACCAGGCGTCGCCTGCCGGCTTGTCAACGCCCATGGTGGGAGCCTCTATTCCCGTTACTACGGCCTGCAAGCCCTCGAGGGTATAGTAGCCCCCGTTCCGGAAGTCCTTGTCAGAGGTCTGGTTGCCCGTGCCGTCGTTGAAGATGATCTTGTCGGGGGCTGCCAGCGTCCCGCCGTATTTCCACAGATAGACCTTCTTGCCGTCGTGGATGCCCGCTTCCGACACATCCGCCTGGCTCGCCGTGCCCGGCCAGTTGCCAGAATACATGTTGCTGCCGTCGTTGTGCCAGGCCCATACATTGATGGTGTTTCCCCAGTTGGAGGGCTTCTCGAAGTAGGCATAGGTGCCTTCCTGCTCGGTTACGAACGGGGGCAGGGTAAAGGAGTTTTCCTCTTCGCCCACCTCTTCTATGCTGCTGATATCGATGTTGTCGCTGATATAGAGCTTATAGTTCCCGCCCTCCACGGCCAGTTTATAGCCGGTGGTGGCAGCCGTGGTGGTTCCCAGACACAGCAGCAGGTTGCCCTTGGTGCCCTTTACGCTCACGCTGTAGCCCGCGTTTTCGCCCACGGAGGAGAGCACTTCGCTCTGGTTGTTCACGCCTGCCAGTCTGCGTGCCAGTATCTGTTTCTTGATGGCTTTCTTGTATTCTTTCCAGTGGGTGAGGAATATGCACGGCGTTCCGGGCATGGTGAGGATATAGGCGTTGGCAGCCTCGATGTTTGCCTTGAGCATGTTGTCGCTGCTTCGCCCTGTGTCGTGGTTGTCCGTGAAGGTAACGGCATAGCGCCTGTAGGCCGCGTCGCCGATGAGGGAACCGGATTCGTAGTTGGCCAGGTTGCGCCATTGCGTTCCGCCGGTGTTGAACACATTGTTGATGAGCCACTTCAGCTGGAAGTCGAAAGCGGCGCTGGTCTTCCCCGTACCGTCTATCCACGACTTCAGCCCGCCCAGTCCGTCGCTCATCCAATATTCGCCCACGCTGTAGGTGGGGTTGGCACTTTCGTTGTATATCTTCGTGAACCGGGGGGCATATCCGCCCGTCATGTCGTAACGGAAACCCGCATATCCCATCTCTTCCTGCAGGAACCTCAGATAGAGCTTGATGTTTTTCTGCACATTCGCGCTGGTGTGGTCGAGGTCTCGACTTCCGTCGAAGTCGGTGCCGGTGTCGTTGGCGCCGGTGAGTTTGCCTTTTCCCTCCGACCTCGGGTCTCGGTTCCCCTCGTCGGTATTGCAGATGTCGGCATAGCTCCAGGTCATCGTTCCGTGGCCTTCCCATGTCTCTTCGGGGAAGTCGCACCAGCCCCTGTTGCCGCTCTTGTGGTTGATGACCACATCGGCAATGGTCTTCAGCCCCTTGGAGCTGAAGGTCTGTATCATCGCCTTCAGCTCGTCGGCCGTGCCGAAGGCGCTTTTCTGGTCGAACCACCATATATCGGCATAGCCCATCTGGTTCTCGAGGGTGTTGCAATAGCCGCTTTGCGGCACCCAGATGAGCTGGTAATACTTGCTTAGCGTGTCGGCCTGACTCTTCAGGCGGCTCCATTGGGTGTCGCCGTAGCTGTCCCAGTAGAAGCCTTGCAGCATGACGCCGCTATAGCTGGCCGGCCATCCCTGCGCGAAGAGTGCCGCGGAGGCAACGAGCGTGAGCAATAAAGTGTAGAATCGTTTCATATCCTGTTTAAGTTAAATAGTTTGGTTTCATAGGCAAAGTTACGATTATTCCCCAAATGGCCATCCGTGGCCCGCATTCTTTTTCCATTCCGTCGGTGCAATCGTTTGCACGCCCCGGCATGCCCTTCTGCGGGCGAAGAGAATCCGGGAGGTTGGCCGGAGTTTTCCGGATTGCCGTCAGGAGGATGACAAAATCGGCGAAATCGTGGGACGGAATCGGCGAAATCGTCGGACAATCTCGCCGATTTTGTCATTCGGATAACGGCCTCCAGCCTCACGGCAGCAAAAGGGAGGATCCTCTCACGAGAACCCTCCCCAATCGTAAATCAAACTTTATTTAGTCTGAAGCAGTCTTTGCTTAGTCTGCCGCCACGATATTCCACAGTCCTGTAATGTCGTTCAGGTAGAAGTCGTAGGTGCCAGCCGGCACGGTGATGTTCTCCGTTCCTGCCGGACCGTAATACACATCGCCCACGGCATAGTCCTTGGCCGAGCCCCAGCTGGTGGTCCAGTCGTGGTTCGCACGGAACTTCAGGCCGCCGCTCTTGTCAATCTTGGCGCGCACATACCAGTTGTGCGGGGCGTTTGGCCGCTGGGTCATGTCGATCTCGCTGCTGTTGTCGGTCGCCCATCCGTTGAAGTCGCCGATGATGCTTACGGCTGCGTAGGTGGCGGGAGTCTGGTTGTCGAGCTTCTTCCAGCTATAGCTCTGGCTGTTCATGTCGACGGTCAGCGTCCAGAATTCGTTCTTCGACGGTGCTGCAAACGACTGGGCGTCTTTGTTGATGAGGCTTCCGTTCATGTCGGTGGCGCCGTCTACGGCCGTGCCGAAGGCTACGCTCCAGTTGCCGAAGTCCTTGCCCTCCCAGATTTTCAGGTCCCAGGCACCCTGCCACCGGGTGGTATAGCTGTAGACATTGCCGCCTTGCGCATAGAGCATGCACGACATATCCGTCTGGCTCCAGCCCTGCAGGTTGCCCACGATGTAGTATTTGCTCTCGGCGCGGGTAATGGTGTAGGTGAGGTTCTTCATGTCGAGCGTGATGTTGAAGGTGCCCTGACCCTCGATGCCTATGCTATCCACCTTTCCCGTATAGACCGGATCGCCTCGATAGACGAGGAGGTTGGGCGAGGTGGTATCGCCGTTTTTGGCACATCCCATTTGTCCGAGGTTCACTTCGTTCCAGTTGGCGTTGTCATAGTGTGATCCCTCAAAGAATTGGAAATAGTTGATTCCGGCATTGGCGGTAGTAACCTTTGCCGTGAAGGTTCCCTGCCCGTTGTCTTCCATCCAGAGAGGAGTGGGCAGGTTCCAGCCCACATTGACAAAGTTGCCGAGCAGGAAATAGCCCTTGCTGTCGATGGCGGGAGTGGGGGCGGGAGTGAGGCTGCCTGTCGTGGTTGCCCCCTCGGCCGTTACGGCATCGCCGTTCTCCAGGTTGATGGACACCTGGGATTTCACTTCCAATGGGCGTGCCACGGCGGCACGGCTGCCGTTCTGCTTCTCGATGAGCTTTGTGAGGGCGGCGGCATCCACGGTGATATAGCCGTCGCTGACGGTTCCCTCTATGCTCTCGCCGTTCACGGTGAGGCTTTTCAGGGTATATCCGGCCACGCCGGAGTTGCTGGTCTTGATTTCGACGAGCTGGATAATTCCGTCTCCGTCGGGCATCACGGTCGTTGCCTCCGGGCCGTTGCTGAAGGTTACGCCATACTTGGCGGCAGCCTCTTCCGGGCCGTAGGTCTGGGGCGATGCCCAGTCATCGTAGTCGCCGTTGCAGCCGGCAAGCCCGAAGGCTGCCATGGCTGCTAAGCTGTATAATAATGTCTTCTTCATTTTCTTGTCGTTTTAGTTATTTCACTTCACCTGTACCGGTGTCAAAACTTACATAGAGACGCTGTCCGGCAGAGCACTGGATGCTGTAGTTGTCAGGATCCGGCTTGGCGGGAACGGCCTTCTCACGAGCGCCCTGCGCCCAGCTGCTTGGAATGTCGAAGTCGCGATAGTAGACCGTTGTGCCCTTATAGAGCGTGAACTCCGTGCGCCACCATTCATAGGTTCCGACCTTGATATAGGCGCGGAGCTCACCTGCCTGCTTGAATGCGGGCGATATCCACTGCCCGGTCTGGTCGGCAGGAGCGGTGCAAGCCAGCGATGCATCAGCGTCGCCCCAGTTGTCGCAGGCATTGCCGATGACATAGACCTTGCCGGGATATACCGTGAGATCATACTGTACGGACTTGCCTACGATCTCGCCCCTGAAGAGGAGCGTATACCATCCGCCGTTCTTGAAGGTGATGTTGCTGTTGCCGTCAGCACTCTCGCTGATTTCGGCCTGTGCCTCGTCTTGCACGGTGCGCAGGCGGTTGTAGCCGCGCCAGTCGTTCTCGAAGGTGCCCCACTTGAGCTGTCCGCCTGCCGGGACATAGACAATCGTGTAATAATTGCCGCTGACGCCGTAAACCTGCGGAGCAACCTGCCATGATGTCCATGGCGTGCCGATGGACGATCCTACCACATAGAGGCGTGCCGGCAGCTCGGCGGCGGGAGCGACATAGGAGGCCAGAGTCTTCTGCAAGGTGATGATGTTGCTGTAAGTCTGTCCCATGCCATTTGTGCCGTCAAGTACGGCACGAAGGCGGAGGTAGATAGGCTTGACCTCGTTGGGATAGTCGGTGTCGGGGTTTGCTTCCTGGAAAAGCTCCACCACGGCATTGTTCAGCTCGCTGGCATCCACGCCCATCTTGGCCGTCGTATAGGAAGTTGGCAGTTCCTTGTGAGCCACGGTGGTGTCGTTCAGGAAGGCAGCGTTGTCGGATACCTGTACATAATAGCGCGTAACATAGGGAATGCCGCCATAGTTTGGCTGTGAGCAGGTAATGGTTACCGTCTGGGCATTGGCCAAATCGTATGTGTTGTTGGCTGCGTTGGCCGGTGTGTTCAGGACGAATCCTTCCGAGACATGGCTCAGGTCCAGAGTCGGATTGCTGTCGCGGTCTTCATCACAGGATGTAAATCCGAAGCTTGCCATGGCAGCTATGACGAACAGCCAGCCTATATTAAATATATTCTTTTTCATGTTTAATTAAAAAATTATAATTTCCAATCTTGGCTATCAGCATATATTAGTTGCCATATCCTGGGTTCTGTTTCATATTGGGGTTGCCCGCAAGGTCGTTGGCAGGGATGGGATAGATGTTGAAGTGAGAGTCGACGCCCGTGCCGCCGGCTACTCCCCCCTTGAAGTCCCAGCGGTATTTGCTGCCGGTGAAGAGACCGAAACGGACAAGGTCTGAACGCCGCCGGCCTTCCATGTAGAACTCCTTGCACCACTCGTCGATGAGCACATTGTCCGTAATGGAGGTGTGTGCTGCGGCATGGGCACGGTCGGTGAGCACCTTAAGGTCGGCAAGGGCCGCTTCTGTCTGGCCCAGACGATACTGGGCTTCGGCGCGTGTGAGGTAAATCTCAGCAAGGCGGAAGAGCGGAATATCGGTGTCCGAGAAGGTGCGGTTGTGGGCTGCTCCATTGTTGACGCGCTGGTTTGACCACTTGACGATAGACGCGCCATTCAGGAAACCCGTAATCTGCCGGCCAGGAGAGAGCGTGCGGATGCCGCCGCCTACACCCATGTAGAACATGGCGCGGTCGTCGTCCGCGGCGGCGATGACATTCGCCGTAGCGACGCCGAGCTCGTTGTCCTTCGCGATAACCTGCGCCTCGGTGGGGGTGCTCAGCGCATCTCCTTTGGAGGCCATCGGGATATTGTCGGCGGGGAAGAATTTCTCCACGAGGTCTTTGCGGGCGAAGTTGCAGCTCCAATAGTTGTCTGTGTTTGCGTAAGGCATGCCGGAGATGCGCATGGAACTGACAAGATAAGTAGAACCGGCATACGCCCGGGTCTTCTCTCCGTCTTGGCGGATGGGGAAGATAATCTCTTTCATGGCCTGTGTATTCTCGTCGTTGTCGCCCATGAAGATCTGAGCATAGCCCGAGAAACCATTGGTGGATGCGGCAGACAGTGCATAGGCGTTGCTGCTGATAATCCTGTCGCAATAGTCTTTGGCTTTCTGATAGTCCTTGGTAGCTCCGTCGGTATAGACGCTGGAGTTAAGAGCGAGGCGGGCATGAAGGGCATAGGCTGCGCCTTGGTCGGCCCGTCCGAAGCCCGTCTTATCGTTATAAGTGCCTGCGGGCTTCAGGATTTTTTCTATCTTGGTAAGCTCCGTGTCGATCCAGTCATAGAGTTCCTTGCCGCCTTTCTCTACAGGAAGCTCGCCATTGAAGGTGTCCTTGAAGGGCGCCTTGTGGAAAAGGTCGAGGAAATACCAGTAGTGCAGGGCACGCAGGAAGCGTACCTCGGCTACAATATCCTCGTCGAGCTTCCCGGTTTGCTCATAGATAAACTGGTTGTAGAGTGTTACATCGTATGCAAGACGCTGATAAGCCCAGTTCACACGAGTGGAGCTTGAGTTCCATGCGATGTTGGTAATGGCGGGGATGTCTTCATTGTCCTGCCATGCCCAGATGCATTCATCCGTGCAGAGCTCTTGAAGATTGAATACGGTGCGATAGAAGCCGCTCTCGCCTTCGTCGCCACTCATGTCGGCTTTTCCCGCCGGACCTTCCTGTCCGGTCAAGCCAAGGGTGGCATATTGCTTTGCGAGCAGTTCGGTCGCGTCATACGATTGCGAAGACCGCGGATCGATGGAAGAGAGGTTCAGGTCATCGGCGCATGAGGCCATTCCTGCCAACAGGAGACCTAAAGCTGCTGTTTTTATTGCTATTTTTTTCATAATTCTTTTCCTCCAGACTTTAGAAATTAAGGTTCAGCCCGAGCTGGAAGCTCATTGGGCGGGGATATGGATTGCTGTCTATGCCGCTTGCAACCTCGGGGTCGATGCCGTTATACTTGGTAATGATGAACGGGTTTTGGGCGGTGAAGTAGATGCGGCCAGAGAAATACGGGGTGTCATTGTAGGTCAGCAGGGCTGGGAATGTATAGCCAAGCGTGATATTGGTACACTTCAGATAAGAGGCATTGCGGATGAAGTAGTCGCTCAGGTAGGGGTTGTTGACGGTTGTTCCCGTGAATCCCAAGTCGATCGCTTCCTGAGAAGTGTTGGAGAACGCCGAGTTGTGGTAGAGCCCGGAAGTGGATATTGACGCCTTGCTTGCCAGGAAGTCATAGTAGACATAGTTGCCGATAGACGCATGGAAAGCTGCGCTCAAGTCCCAGTTCTTGTAGATGAACTTGGTGGTGAGACCCATGATGACGGGGGCAGCCGGACTCTTATAGTAGTAGCGGTCGCCGTTGTTGATCTGGCCGTCGGCATTGCGGTCTACATAAAGGCCTTCAATGGGCTTGCCGGCTTGGTCATAGACTTGCTGGAAGACGAAGAAGCTGTTAGTGGGCTGTCCCACCTTGTTTCTCTGGATCTTCGTGTTGTTGCCACGGGAAATCTTATCACCCGTCCATACCCAGTCTTGAGCACCGGCTTTC
Source organism: uncultured Prevotella sp. (assembly GCA_963545855.1). Lineage (GTDB taxonomy): Bacteria > Bacteroidota > Bacteroidia > Bacteroidales > Bacteroidaceae > Prevotella. The sequence goes on along the minus strand of CAUULA010000009.1, from coordinate 17,841 downwards.
AACTCTGTGATCTCATTCTTGTTCCAGCCAACATTGTAGGTGATGTCCCATGTGAAATCCTTTGTTACGATAGGCTTCACATCAAAAGCAAGCTCAAGGCCATAGTTCTTCAGAGACCCAATGTTCTGCATCTGGGTATCGCCAAATGTTGTGCCGGCAGGGACACTTACGGTAGCAAGCAGGTCCGAGGTCTTGCGATAGTAGCCGTCGAGGTTTACTGTGAAGCGGCCGTTGTATGCACTGAAGTCGATACCTGCATTATAGGTCGTGGTTTTCTCCCATGTCAACTTATCATTATAGTTGTTTGGGCGAGCCGTATAATAAAAGCTGTCGCCAAAGGGATACTGTGCGTAGGAGTTACCGCGCACATAGAGCGGCAGGTAATAGAAGTCGTCGATGCCGTTCTGCTGTCCGGTCTTACCCCAGCCCAGACGAAGCTTCAGCTCGTCGAGCCAGTTTACATCCTTGAGAAACTTCTCGTTGCTGATCTTCCAGGCAAGGGCTGCCGATGGGAAATAGCCCCATTTGTGTCCTTTGGCAAAGCGAGAGGAACCGTCGGCACGGAAGGTTGCCGTGATCAGATAGCGGTCGAGGAGGTTATAGTTCAAGCGGCCGAAGTAAGACACGAGGCTATTGCGCTGAGCCCACTGCTGCTCTGAACGGAGAGCAGGATTGTATGCTTCTCCCGTGGTCCACTCTGTTCCTTGCCCTTCGTTATAGCCGCTTCTGTGATAGTGGCTGTCCTCGGCACCCGCCATGATGTCTACTCCGTGATCGCCAAACTGGTGCTGATACTGGGCGTAGGCACTTCCCACGATGCTATACTTCCAATAGTAAGTCATGCCTTCCCATCCATAGTAGTTGTTACTGTAGGAGTAGCGTGAGTTCTGGTCGCTTTGATCGGTTGCCGTATACTGTGCTCCGAGGGAAGCATGGACTCTCAAGTCTTCGAGGCCATGGATCTTATAGTCCATTTCGATATTGCCGCTGAAGTCGTTGGAGTTAGCTAAAGTGTGCTGGTTGTTGAGCAGGGCCAGAGGGTTTTGTGGAGCGTTGGAGTTGGTTGTGTATTTCCAGCTCTTATCCTTAAAGTCGGCATTCGACAGGGTCTGATACCAGCCGCCTGTAAACTTATAGCTCTCGTCCGACATCCTGACCGGACGGGTAGGGTCGATGGACAAGGCCGAGCCTATTGCGCCGCTGGCATCGGCATAGCGGTCTTTCTCATACATGTACTTCGCCGTGATGTTGAAGTTCAGATGGCCGTCAAGTAAAGTCGGAGCCAGGTTTACCGATGCGTTCGTACGGCGCATCCAGCTGGTTTTCACGATACCGTTGGAGATGTTGTAGCCTACACTTATGCGATAGGGCATATTTTTCAGGCCGCCGCTCATGCTGATGCTGTGGTTGGCAGAAACCACGGTGCGGAATATCTCGTCCTGCCAGTTGGTGTCGGCATCGCCAAGCAGGGAAGCGTCGAGCCCGTTGAGGGATGCCACAAGCTTCTTGTACTCGGCCGCGTTCAGGACATCATATTTTTTCTGAATCATAGACATCGTAAGGTCTCCGTTATAGTTGAGTTTTGGGGCTTGCCCTGCGCGTCCTTTCTTCGTCGTGATGATAATCACGCCGTTAGAGGCACGGGATCCGTAGATGGCGGTGGCCGAAGCATCCTTCAATACGGTGAATGTCTCGATGTCGTTAGGGTTGATCATCGCGAGGATATTGCTCATGCCCTTAGCGGTATTGTTGTCGATGACCAGTCCGTCTATTACATAGAGCGGGTCGTTGCTGGCGTTCAGGGAAGCACCGCCGCGGATGCGAATCTGTGCGCCGGCACCCGGAGTTCCGCCCGCGGTCTGTACATCTACGCCGGCCACCTTGCCGACGAGCATGTCGGAGGCGTTGTTCGTAATACCTTTTGACAGGTCGTCGGGCTTCATGGCCGTAACCGAACCGGTGAGATCTTCCTTCTTGGCATGACCATAGCCGATGACCACAACCTGTTCCAAGGTCTTGGCATCATCCTGCATGGTGATGACCACATTAGGACTTGCAGTAGCGGTGGCGGTCATGTATCCTATATAAGATACGGTGAGCGTTGCGCCCTGGTCAGCCTTGATAGAGAAGTTGCCGTCGATATCCGACACCGCTGCCGCCTTACCGCCTACGCTGATGGTGGCACCGATGACTGGCTCGCCGGTAGCATCTTTGACATGCCCTTTGACAGTGATAGACTGTGCAAAGGCACTGACTGAAAGGAGAAGCCCGCAAACTATTGCAAGCATCCTTAGAGGCATAGTGATTTTTACCTGCTTCATCATTTTTTTGATTTTATTAGTTAACTTTGTTGTTTGTTAGTTTCTTTATTGTCAGTTAGTCAGAACAGGTGAGCCGGGGGCAGTTCGCCAGTGTTAGGTTAGTTGTTCAAAGGCTTCTGCCGTCTCTTATAGAGAGACTCCCACGCTGCAAATTTAGCATGTTTAGTGATACATTATAATTTTTTTCGGTAAAAAGCGTTAATTATAATGCGCAAACGATTGCACGATTAAAACGCAATTAATAAAAAAGGTAATCGTTAACTATTTCAAGGGTTTCATTATCTTTGCATCGAGCTTAAAACAAAATTTGATGAGTGAGTCTACGCCTATTACGATGAAAGATATTGCCAAGGAGTTTGGTGTCTCCGTGGCAACCGTTTCGCGTGCCCTCAATGACAACAAGCGCATCAGCGAGCCTACTCGCAAGGCTATTCAGGCTTATGCTCTGGAACACAGCTTCTATCCCAATGCCATCGGTGAGCAGCTGCGCCATTCAAAGGTCAAGAATACACACATCATCGGTGTCATCATCCCGCAGTTCGCACATTATTATTTTGCGACAATCCTCAGCGGCATCGAGGAGGAGGCCAATGCCCGCGGCTATTACATCATGGTGGCCCAGAGCAACGAGAAATATGAGCGTGAGGTCGAGATCTGCCGTAACTTCTATAAGAGCAGGGTGTGCGGCGTCATCGTCTCTCAGGCCAAGGACACGGTTCGCTACGACCATTTCCAGCGGCTCATAGACAATGGGATTCCCCTCGTTTTCTATGATAGGATCTCCACGGGAGTGGAGTCTTCGCGTGTCGTGGTGGATGATTACATGGGTGCCTTCACGGCCGTGAGCCATCTTGTCGATACGGGCTGTCGGCGCATAGCCTTCTATGGGGCACCCCTGACATTGGAGATTTCCAAGAACCGTCTCAACGGCTATAAGGACGCCTTGCTGAAGCATGGCATGAAGATAGACGAGAGCCTTATCCGCTATTGCGACAACCGCGCCGACGCGGAGGCCATAACGCCACAGATACTTGAGAGAGAGGACAGGCCCGACGGCTTCTTCGCTGTGAACGACGATACGGCAATCGGCATCCTGTATACGGCTAAGCGCATGGGTTTCAGGGTGCCCGACGACATCGGAATCTGCGGATTCACGAACGGCTATCGTGCCATAGCCTGCGACCCGATGCTCACCACGGTCGAGCAGCGCGGCTTTCAGGTGGGCGAAGAGGCGGCCAACATCCTCATTCAGCAGGTGGAAGGCTTGATTCCGAAGAACAAGGTGGAGCGCAGGGTGGTAAGAACCAGGCTGATAGTGCGTGGCACAACCAAGGAGTGAGCCGGTCTTCCTCCCCTTGGAAGGTAACAGTTATATAAGACAAGAACTAAAAACAAACAACCTAAATAACAATGAACAAGCAGAAACCTGATATGAAATTCTGGGGTCTTTGGAACCTCAGCTTCGGTTTTTTCGGCGTACAGATAGCCTATGCGCTGCAAAGTGCCAATGTGTCGAGAATCTTTGCCACCCTGGGTGCTGACCCGCACAGCCTGAATTACTTCTGGGTGCTCCCTCCGCTGATGGGCATCATCGTGCAGCCGATTGTGGGCACGCTGAGCGACCGCACCTGGACGCGCTTCGGCCGGCGCATACCTTATTTATTTATAGGGGCAGCCCTGGCGGTCCTCGTGATGTGCCTGCTGCCCAACGCGGGGTCTTTCGGCCTTGCCGTGGGGGCTGTGATGGTCTTCGGACTGGTCGCGCTGATGTTCCTCGACACTTCGCTCAACATGGCGATGCAGCCTTTCAAGATGCTCGTGGGCGACATGGTGAACGAGAAGCAGAAGGCCAAGGCCTACAGCATTCAGAGTTTCCTGTGCAACGCGGGCAGTGTGGTGGGATTTGTCTTTCCGTTTCTCTTCACATGGCTGGGCATCCGGAATGTGGCGGTTGCCGGCGAGGTGCCCGACTCGGTGAAGTGGTCGTTCTATATAGGAGCGGCCATCCTCATCCTCTGCGTGGTCTATACCGCCCTGAAGGTGCGGGAGTGGAATCCGCGGGAGTATGCGGAATACAATCCTGTCTCTGAGGCCAAGGAGGAGAAGGCCGACTGGATTACGCTGCTCAGGAATGCTCCCGCCACCTTCTGGAAGGTGGGGCTGGTGCAGTTTTTCTGCTGGGCAGGCATGCTGTATATGTGGAACTACACCACCGGAGCTATTGCCGAGACCGTGTGGAACACCACCGATGCCAGCTCGGCTGCCTTTCAGGAGGCGGGCAACTGGGTGGGAATCCTCTTTGCCGTGCAGGCCATGGGCAGCGTGGTATGGGCGGCTCTGCTTCCCAGTTTCAAGAATACCAAGGTGGCCTATTCGGTGAGCCTCGCCGTCGGCGGCATCGGCTTTGCCATGATTCCGTTCCTCCACAACCCCTACACGCAGTTCATCGCCTTCCTGCTCATCGGCTGCGCCTGGGCTGCCATGCTGGCCATGCCGTTCACCTTCGTTACCAATGCCTTGCAGGGCTACGGCCACATGGGGGCCTATCTGGGACTCTTCAACGGCACGATCTGCCTTCCCCAGATCATTGCGGCCCTCCTCGGCGGAGTTATACTGCACCTTGTGGGCAGCCATCAGAGCATGATGATGCTCGTGGCCGGCGGCCTGTTCTTGTGCGGAGCCTTAGCCGTAACCTTCATCAGGGCGAGGAAGGCATAGGATGTTTATGGGCCGGGCTGCTGCCATCGGCCGCTGCCGTGGGTTGTTGATATGAGGGGCTTGTAATGCGCCGCATGTCTTCCGGCGGATTACAAGCCGTTTGTAACCGGATTACAAGTTGTTTGTAACATGATTACTAACGGCTGGTAACACAATTATCACTTACTGGCAGGAATCTGGCAAGATGCAGTCTTCATCTGGGCTCCTTGCCTCCGGATGTCTTTTTGCTGCTTTCTACGGGTGTCGTTTATTTGGTTGATAGGATTCTTTTTTGTATTTTTGCGTCATGAAAAACTTTATCTGTAGTTTGGTGTTCCTGCTGACAGCCTTGCCGATGCAGGCACAGAAGGAGTTTCATGGCGACGGCATCGACGACTATCTGCGCCTTGTGCCCGTGGCGTCGGCCTATGTGCTCAAGATGAGCGGCGTGCGGAGTGCCTCGTCGTGGAAGCGGCTGACGGTAAATTCCGCGGTCTCCCTGACGGTTTCTTTCGGTGTGGCCTATGCCCTGAAGCGGACGGTGCATGAATGGCGGCCCGACGGAACCGACCGCCGTGCCTTCCCCTCGGGGCATGCCACGCTGGCCTTTGCGGGGGCCACCATACTCTGCAAGGAGTTCGGCCGTGTGTCTCCGTGGATTTCCGGGGCAGGATATGGGGTTGCCGCCCTTACTGCCGTCGACAGGGTGCGGCGCCACCGCCACGACTGGGGGGATGTGGCTGCCGGTGCTGCCATCGGTGCCGGGAGCACCCTGTTGGGTTATTGGCTCGGCGACAAGATGACAGGCGAACGATGCAGGTGCGATGTGGCCCTGACGGGCAGCGGGGTGTGCTTCACTTATCGGTTTTGAATGCCGGGAGGTCCTGCCGCCTATGGGCGTGCAATCGTTTGCATAAAACTTTTCTGTCTTTGCATTCCTTCGTTACGCCTTGTGTTATAATAATTGCTAACTTTGAACCAAATTTATTAACCAAAGCCTATGAACTTGAAATTTAATATCGCCTACAAAACCGTATTCGGCGAGGAACTGGTCCTCAATGTAGTGGATGGCGAAAAGCCGGGAAGCGCAAGAGAGTCGCAATACAGAATGAGCACGGTGGACGGCGAGCATTGGGTGTGCCAGATGAGCCTTGCCAAGGGGCAGGCTCCGGGAGTGCTCCGTTATTACTTCAGCGTTCACCGGGCCGGCGTGCAGATCCGTCATGAGTGGGAAACCATGCTTCATACGCTGGAGCTCAGCTCACCCCGGGCCGACTTCTATAACCTCTTCTGCCGCTGGGCCGACATCCCCGAGGATTCCTACCTCTACAGCTCGGCCTTCACCGACTGCATCAAGCAGTGCCGCGTCGAGGCTCTTAAGGGCTCCGACTTCAAGAAGACCGTCCGGCTTCAGGTGCGTGCCCCGCAGCTCCGTAGCGGCGAGAAACTGGGCGTGGTGGGCTCGGGAGACAAGCTCGGAGACTGGAATATCGCCCAGGCTCTTCCCATGACGGAGCACAACTACAATGAATGGGTGGTGGACCTCGATGCCGACGATTTCCCCCGGGGCAGGCTGGAGTTCAAGTTCGTGGCCTTCAGCGAAGAGGCCGAGACGGCCCCGATGTGGGAAGACGGCCTGAACCGCACCATCGACCTGCCGTGGATGAACGAGGGCGAGCTGGTGAGCTACGACCTTATGCAGGCCTTTTTCCCGCTCTCCAACGAGAGGCTGGCCGGAATGCTGGTGCCGGTATTCTCGCTCCGTTCAAAGAGAAGTTTCGGTGTCGGAGACTTCGGCGACCTCCGCATGATGATAGATCTCGTGGCGGCCACCCATCAGCGTGTACTGCAAATCCTGCCGATCAACGACTCTACGACCACCCATACCTGGACCGACAGCTATCCCTATAGCTGCATCAGCATCTTCGCGCTGCATCCGCAATATGTAGACCTCCATCAGCTTCCCGGCCTCAAGGACGAGCAGTTGAGGGCAAAGTTCGCCGCAGAACGCGAGGAACTGAATGCCTTGCCGCAGATAGACTATGAGCGGGTGAACAAGGCCAAGCTCGCTTATCTGCGCCTCCTCTTCGAGCAGGAGGAAGGGCGGGAGATGATGAAGAGTGCCGGATTCAAGAAGTTTTTTGCCGAGACGGAGCGTTGGCTGGTGCCGTATGCGCAGTATTGCACCTTGCGCGATGAGTACGGCACGGCCGATTTCAGCACATGGAAGGATCATCGTGTGTGGAATGAAAGCGACCGCAAGCAGCTCTCCAATCCGCGCTCGAAGGCATACGCGGAGGTCGCGTTCTTCTATTTCGTCCAGTTCATCCTCAACAGCCAGATGCAAGGCGTGCACGAGTATGCCAGGTCCAAGGGCGTCATCCTTAAGGGCGACATCCCCATCGGGGTAAATCGCAACGGCTGTGATGTATGGACCGAGCCCAAATACTTTAACCTCAACGGGCAGGCCGGGGCACCTCCCGACGACTTCAGCGTGAACGGCCAGAACTGGGGATTCCCCACCTACAACTGGGATGAGATGCTCAAGGACGACTGCGCATGGTGGGTGCGCCGCTTCCAGAACATGTCGAAGTTCTTCGATGCCTACCGCATCGACCATGTGCTGGGCTTCTTCCGTATATGGGAGATTCCCGTGGAGGCCGTTCACGGCTTGCTCGGGCAGTTCGTGCCGTCGCTTGCCATGAGCCGCGAGGAGATAGAGGCCTACGGGCTCCGCTTCCAAGACGACTTCTTCCTGAAGCCGTTTATTGCCGACTGGGTACTAGACCGTGTCTTCCGAGAGCATGCGCAGGAAGTGAAGGAGACCTATCTGAACCATGCACATGACGACCTCTGGGAGATGAAACCGGCGTTTGACACGCAGCGCAAGGTGGAGAGAGCTTTCGAGGGTAAGACCACCGAGAAGGACATTTGGATTCGCGACGGGCTCTATGCACTCATCAGCAATGTGCTCTTTCTCCGAGACCGTAAGAATCCGGAACTCTTCCATCCGAGAATCTCAGCCCAGTTCGATTTCACCTACGAGGCTCTCTGGGACAGCGACAAAGCAGCGTTCAATCGTCTCTATAACGATTATTACTATCGCCGCAATAGTCATTTCTGGTATAGTGAGGCCATGAAGAAGCTGCCGAAACTGGTGCAGGCTACGCGTATGCTCGTCTGCGCCGAAGATCTCGGTATGGTTCCCGACTGCGTGTCATGGGTGATGAACGAGCTTCGCATCCTGAGCCTTGAGATTCAGAGCATGCCCAAGGATCCCTCTGTCAGGTTCGGATATCTCTCGCGCAACCCCTATCGCAGCGTGAGCACCATCTCCACGCACGACATGCCGACTCTGCGCCAATGGTGGGACGAGGACTACGAGCGGGCCCAGGCTTATTATAACAGCATGCTGCATCGGGGAGGAGCCGCGCCCCACCCGCTTCCCGGCTGGCTTGCCCGCGACATCGTGAGCCGGCATCTCTCATCGCCGTCGATGCTCTGCGTATTGAGCATTCAGGACTGGCTTGCCATCGATGAAGACCTGCGGCTGTCGGATGCGAATGCCGAACGCATCAACATTCCGGCCAACCCGCGTCATTACTGGCGCTATCGCATGCACCTGACCCTCGAGGACTTGATGGAAAACAAGAATTTCAAGCAGAATATCACGGAACTGGTGCTCCAGTCCGGAAGAAAATAATCTATCGCCCTCTCCCCTTCTAAGGGGAAGGGGCTCGTTCATTAACTAAAGTTTTTATGAAAAAGATTGCCTTATTCCTTTTCACAATGCTGTTGCCGGTCATGGCAATGGCACAGGAGGTAAAGTCGCCTGACGGCAATATTGTGGTGGCTTTCCAAGTTGATAATGGCCGTCCTTGCTATCTTCTGAACTACAAGAGTAAGCCTGTGGTGAAGAAAAGCTATCTTGGTCTGGAACTGGCCAAGAACAAAAATGCCAGCAAGCGGCTTGACGAAACCGACCTAATGGACGGCTTCCGGGTAGCCAAGAGCGAGACCTCCACCTTCGATGAGACATGGAAACCGGTATGGGGAGAGACGGCCACCATCCGCAACCATTACAACGAGCTTGCCGTAACGCTGAACCAGGCAGCCACGGGGCGCACCATGATCATCCGTTTCCGCGTCTACGACGACGGCATGGGACTGCGCTACGAGTTTCCGCAGCAGGCGTCCCTGAACTATTTCATCATCAAGGAAGAGCATACGCAGTTTGCCATGGCGGGCGACCACACGGCATGGTGGTTGCCCGGCGACTACGACACGCAGGAGCAGGAGACGCAGGAGACAAAGCTGTCCGGCATCCGCGCCCGTTTCAACGAGGCCGTAAACTGGAGCAACTCGTCGGTTTCGGTCTTCTCTCCGACGGGTGTTCAGACCTCTCTACAGATGCGCTCGGACGACGGGCTCTATATCAACATTCACGAGGCGGCCTGCGTCAACTATGCCACCATGCACCTCAACCTCGACGATAAGAACATGGTCTTTGAGAGTTGGCTTACTCCCGACGCGACAGGTCTTAAGGGTTGTCTCCAGACTCCGTGCGCAACGCCTTGGCGCACGGTGATGGTCAGTGATGATGCCCGCGACATGCTGTCCTCTAATCTGATACTGAACCTTAACGAGCCATGTAAGATTGAGGACACCAGTTGGATTCACCCCGTGAAGTATTGCGGCGTGTGGTGGGAGATGATAGTGGGTAAAAGCTCATGGAGATATACCGACGAGTTCCCCTCCGTGAAGCTGGACGAGGTCGACTGGGCCAAGGCAAGGCCTAACGGGCGGCATGGCGCAACGACGGCGAATGTAAAGAAATATATCGACTTTGCTGCCGCGAACGGCCTCTCCGAAGTGCTCGTGGAAGGCTGGAATGTCGGCTGGGAAGACTGGGCCGGCTGCTGGAAGCAGGATGTCTTCGACTTCGTTACCCCTTATCCGGACTTCGACATCAGGTATTTGAACGACTACGCTCACTCCAAAGGGGTGAAACTCCTGATGCACAACGAGACTTCCTCAAGCACCATTAACTATGAGCGGCACCTGGGGGCAGCGCTCAACCTGATGAACCAATACGGCTATGATGCCGTCAAGACAGGCTATGTGGGGGATATAATTCCTCGTGGCGACCACCATTTCAGCCAGTCGATGAACAATCATTATCAGTATGTGGTGGAACAGGCGGCCAAGCATCACATCATGGTGAATGCCCACGAGGCGGTCCGGCCTACGGGCTTGTGCCGCACATGGCCGAATCTCGTGGGCAACGAGAGTGCTCGTGGGGGCGAATACGAGGCCTTCGGAGGGAACCGGCCGGACCATACCGTGATCCTGCCGTTCACCCGCCTTCAGGGCGGGCCTATGGACTATACGCCCGGTATATTGGAGACGCAGCTCAAGACATGGTCTGACAATGCGAGCTATGTGCACACCACCTTGGTCGGACAGCTGGCTCTTTATTTAGTAATGTACAGTCCTCTTCAGATGGCAGCCGACCTTCCGGAGAACTACGCGAAGTATAACGATGCCTTCCAGTTCATTAAGGATGTGGCCGTTGACTGGGAAGACTCCAGGTATCTGGAAGCAGAGCCGGCCGATTACATCACCGTGGCCCGCAAGGCAAAGGGCACCGACAACTGGTTTATAGGAGGAAAATGCGATGAAAACGGACACAGGTCAATCGTCAGACTCGACTTCCTCGACAAGGGGCGCAAGTATGCCTGCACCATTTATGCGGATGCCAAGGGTGCTCACTACGAGAAAAATCCCAAGGTTTATACGGTTACCAAGCGCACGGTGAAGAAGGGCGATGTCTTGAAATTGACAGAGGCGCCGGGCGGAGGCTTTGCCGTTTCGCTCATTGCACAATAATCATTGGTGGCGGGTGTGCCGTCAGCGGGACACCTGCCCAATACGGCTTATGGATACAAAAAGACTATTATTTGCGTTTATATTGGGCTTTTACATGCTGGATATTGCCGCACAAAAGAGCGGTTTCGACTTCAACGAGGTGGCTTACACCCCTTCGGAGACCACTTTCCGCCTGTTCGCGCCGCGGACGATGAAGCGCGTGAGGCTTACGGTCTACGACAAGGACGCGCCGCTTCCGTGGGAAAACTACCTGAAGAAAGACAGCCTCGGTGTCTATGCCGCCCTTAATGAATACCGTTCCTATAAGATGAAACATGTGGGAGGCGATGTCTGGCAGGCCGTGGTGAAAGGCGACCTGAAGGGAAAATACTATAGTTTCAATGTGGCCGACCATACCCGGGTGGGCATGGCTTGCGTGCCGATACCCTTCACCTACAAGACTTATTTCGGTGAAACACCCGGTGTCTTTGCCAAGGCGGTGGGCGTGAACGGCAACCGCGGAGCCATTATCGACCTGGCAGAGACCAATCCCGAAAGTTGGGAAAACGACCGGCGGCCGGAGCTGAAGTCGCCCTCCGACCTCGTCATCTATGAGATGCACCACCGAGACTTTTCCATTGACGCCTCGTCGGGCATCGTCCACAAGGGCAAGTTTCTTGCGCTTACCGAGCCGAAGGCCATTGCCCATCTGCGGAATCTGGGCGTGAACGCCGTACATATCCTGCCGTCTTACGACTTCGGGTCGATTGATGAGACGCGTCTCGACCAGCCTCAATACAACTGGGGGTACGACCCCGTCAACTATAATGTGCCCGAGGGCTCCTACAGCACCGACCCCTACGATCCCCTCGTGCGCATCCGGGAGTTCAAGCAGATGGTGCAGGCTCTTCACAAAGCAGGCATCCGGGTCATCCTCGATGTGGTTTACAACCACACTTACGACATTGCCCACAGCAATTTCCAGCGCACCTATCCCGACTATTTCTATCGTAAGACCGACAGGGGCGACGGCCCTGAAAGGGTGGTGGGCCGTGCGGGGCTGATAAACTATGGTCCGAAAGAAAATACGGGAACCTACTCCGACGGGTCGGGCTGCGGCAATGAGACGGCCTCAGAGCAGCCCATGATGCGCCGGTTCATGATAGAATCGGTGAAATACTGGGCCACGGAATACCATATCGACGGCTTCCGTTTCGACTTGATGGGCGTGCACGATATCGAGACGATGAACCAGATCCGTGCCGAGGCCGACCGCATAGACCCCTCGATATTCATCTATGGCGAGGGATGGAGCGCGGGCAGTTGCGCCCATCCTGCCGAGGAGCTTGCCCTGAAGGCCAATATCAGCCGGATGCCCTGCATCGCCGCCTTCAGCGACGACATTCGCGATGCCCTCCGCGGTCCGTTCTCCGACGACAGGAAGGGGGCGTTTCTTGCGGGCATCGCCGGCGAGGAGGAGAGCCTGAAGGCAGGTATCGCGGGCATGATAGCCCATCCCCAGATAGATTATAATAAGGTGAACTACTCCAAGAAGCCGTGGGCTGCCGAGCCGTCGCAGATGATCAGCTATGTGAGCTGCCACGACGACATGTGTCTGGTAGACCGTTTGCGGGCCGAAATGCCGCAGATTACGACCGAGGAGCTGATTCGCCTCGACCTGCTTGCCCAGACCGCCGTCTTCACTTCACAGGGTGTGCCCTTCCTCTTGGCGGGCGAAGAGATGCTCCGCGACAAGAAGGGCGTGCACAACAGCTACAACTCTCCGGATGAGATCAATCGTCTGGACTGGCAGAACCTTACCCGTTATCCGCAGGTCTTTGCCTATTACAAGAACCTCATCCGGCTGCGCAAGAACCATCCGGCCTTCCGCATGGGCGACGCCGAAAAGGTGCGCCGCCATCTTCATTTCCTCCCCACGGAGCCTTGTCTGGTCGGTTTCTATATCGACGGCAGGGAGGTGGGCGACAGCTGGGACCGCATCGTGGTCATCCTGAATTCCTCCAAGGAGCCTCGTGAGGTTTCCGTGCCGGAAGGCAGCTATACGGTAGTCTGCTGCGACGGTGTAATCGACGAGGGCGGCAGCGAGAAGACAGAGGGCGGAAAGGTAGTAGTAGACCCGCAGTCAGCATTGATCATACATAGTTAATATGAGAAATATAATCCTGATATTCAGTTTGTTTCTGAGCGTGGTGCCGGCAAGTGCGCAGGTGAAGGTCAGCCGCGTGGAACCCGCCGACTGGTATGCGGGCATGAAAGATGCCTCGTTGCAGTTGATGGTCTATGGCAAGGGCATCCGCACGGCCGATGTAGAGGTGTCCTATCCGGGTGTCCGGGTCGACTCGCTCGTGCGTCTCGACTCGCCGAACTATCTCTTGGTCTACCTCAATCTGCAGGGGGCGCAGCCCGGCACGATGACGCTCTGCTTCAAGAACGGGGGCAGGGAAGCCAGGGTGAAGTATGAGCTGCGCCGGCGCGAGATGGCCGGCGAGGAGCGCAAGGGCTTCGACAATGCCGATGTGCTCTATATGCTGATGCCCGACCGCTTTGCCAACGGAAATCCCCGGAACGACCAGCTCAAGGGCATGAATGCCTATGTCTGCGACCGCACACAGCCCTCTCTCCGCCATGGAGGCGACCTGGAGGGCATCTGCCGGCATCTGGACTACTTCAATGAGCTGGGCGTTACGGCCTTGTGGCTTACCCCGGTGCTGGAGAACAATTCGCCCGATGCCAACGGTTACTCCACCTATCACGGCTATGCCACTACCGATTACTATCGCGTAGACCCGCGTTTCGGTACCAATGAGGAGTATGCCCGCCTCGTCAGGGAGGCGCATGCGAGGGGCCTGAAGGTGGTCATGGACATGATCTTCAACCACTGCGGCTTCGAGCATCCGTGGGTGAAGGACATGCCGTCAAAAGACTGGTTCAACACCCCGGAATGGCTCTCGGAAGTGCGGGATGCCACCGACAGCGGCTTGGATCGCAACACGGGGATGGCGAGCGGAGCGTCGGCCAAGACCTCCAAATACCTCCAGACTTCCTATAAGCTGACGCCCGTGCTTGATCCTTATGCATCCAAAGTCGACCTCAGGGAGACCGTAGACGGATGGTTCGTGCCCTCCATGCCCGACCTCAACCAGCGGAATCCCCATGTCATCAGATATCTCATCCAGAACTCGGAGTGGTGGATAGAGACCGTGGGCATCGACGGCATCCGCATGGACACCTATCCCTATGCCGACCGCACGGCCATGGCGCAGTGGATGGAGGCGCTCGACAGGGAGTATCCTCACTTCAACACCGTGGGCGAGACATGGGTTACCGAGCCCGCCTATCCCGCCGCATGGCAAAGGGGCAGCAAGCTCACCCGGCAGGATTCCTATCTGAAGACCGTGATGGACTTTGCCTTCTACGATCGCCTGAACAAGGCCAAGGACGAGGAGACCGACGCTTGGTGGAACGGCCTGAACCGCATCTACAATGTGCTTTGCTATGATTATGTCTATGCCGATCCGTCGAGCGTGATGGCCTTCATCGAGAACCATGATACCGACCGCTTCCTCGGCAACGGCGGGGATACGCTTGCCCTGAAGCAGGCCTATGCCCTCTTGCTCACCGTCAATCGCATCCCGCAGCTCTACTATGGCACGGAGGTGCTGATGAACGGCACCAAGGAGGTTACCGACGGCAATGTGCGCAAGGACTTTCCGGGAGGATTTCCCGGCGACCGGCACGATTGCTTCGCTTCGCGGGGACGCTCGAAGGCCGAAAGCGCCATGTTCTCATGGCTGAGCAGGCTGCTCCATTGGCGGCAGGGCAACGAATTGATATCCAAGGGACGGCAGACGCAGTTCGTTCCGTGGAAGGGAGTCTATGTCATCGCCCGCCAATACGAGGGCAGGACATTGCTGACGATTCTCAACGGGACGACCCGTAACGCCGTCTTTGAGGCGAAGCGTTATGCCGAGGTCATAGGGGCGGCACGCAAGGCGGTGGATGTCATCACGGGGCGCGAGGTGGATCTCGGGGCCGACTTTAGCCTGTCGCCGCGGCAGACGCTGATTGTTGAGTTTTAGCTGTTTGGCGGGTAGTTATATGAAATGGGATGTCGGAATGAGGAGGTTCCGGCATCCCGTTTTTCAGATGTCTGTCGGTTCGTGTCTTGGCGTTCCTCTGGTTCCGTGCCGCCGGAAGCGGCTTCCCGTGTTACGAAATCGGCGAAATCGTAAGACAAGATCGCCGATTTCGTCCGACAATTTCGCCGATTTCGTCAGGAGACTTGCCGCCCATGTAAAAAGCGGAGCAGTTTTCCTTTCTGTCCCTTTGCTGCCTCCGTTGTCGGGAAGACAAGTTTCCGGGGTCGGAAAAAATGCGGGAAATACCTAAAAGTAGGTATTGTGAGGTCTGGGAAATGGTTGTAGTTTTGCATTTGGTAATTAAATTCAGAAATATTAAAACTTTTAAACACTAAGTGAAATGACGAGAAAATTACTGTGTGTAATTATGACTCTTCTCGTTACCATGACGGCCATGGCTCAGGAAACCGATGCCATGTTGTTTGGTGATGTGAAGAGCAAGGTAACGGGAAAACATATTCCTTATGCAAAGATTCAGGTAAAAGGAACCAAGTTGACGGCCATGTGCGACAAGACGGGCCACTTCCAGATGTCGAACCTGCCACTGGGCAAGCAGACCGTCGTGGCCAGCTGCATGGGCTATGAGAGCGAGGAGCGCGAGGTGATGATGCAGCACGGCAAGGGCTCGGAGGTCTATTTCCAGTTGGACGAGGACGAACAGGAGTTGAATCAGGTGGTGGTAACGGGAACGAGAACCCAGCACTATCTGAAGGATGTGCCCATCCGCACGGAGGTGTTGACCTCAAAAGCCATCACAAACAAGAATGCCAAGAACCTCTATGAGGCACTCGAGGGAGTGCCGGGCATCCGTGTGGAGCAGCAGTGTCAGTTCTGTAACTTCTCCATGGTGCGCATGCAGGGCCTCGGCGCGGAGCATACGCAGGTATTGATAGACGGTGAGCCTGTCTATTCGGGCTTGGCCGGGGTCTACGGTCTGCAGCAATTGGGGACCAACGATGTCGACCGCCTGGAGATCGTGAAGGGTGCGGGCTCGGCTCTCTATGGCAGCAGTGCCGTGGCCGGAGCCATCAACATCATCTCCAAGGAGCCGTCGTTTGAGCCGGAGGTAAAGGCCGACTTGCAATTCGGAAACTGGGGATATAAGAACCTGAATGCCTCTGCCTCGATACGCAAGAACGACATCGGACTGAACTTCTTCGCGCAACGCACGGAGAGTAATGCCGTCGACGATACGGGCGAAGGCGAGACCCGCGACCAGGTGAAGAAGAAAGACGGCGTGTCGGACAAGGTGGAGGCCACCCTCACGAATGTGGGTTTCGGTGTGTATTTCTTCAATCCCTTTGCCAAGAACGACAAGCTCGTGCTGCGCGGAAAGGTGATGGAAGAGCAGCGGGCGGGCGGTACGCTCGTCGACGACCAGTTCCGCAATCCCTTCTCCGAGGGCACGGAAAACATCAAGACCAACCGTCTGACGGCCGACATGAGCTATAAGCTGCCCATCGGGAAGAAGTCGGAGCTGAACCTTGCGGCGGCTTATGTGCATCACAAGCGCAACGCCACCAACGACACTTTCTTGGGAGACTACATGGAATCGCATGGAAATCAGAAGCCTAAAGTGGACGACATGCGCCCCTATATAGCAAAGGAAAACACGCTGACACCGTCAATCACCTTCACCTCACGCCTCGGCGACCACACCTTACTGGCAGGTGTGCAGGGATATTTCACCCGTCTGCGCGAGACCGGTCTCTACTGCATCAACGACGAGGACGACCCGCTCAACGGAACGGCCTATACCTCTGTCGGAAAGAAACATGCCAACGAGTTCGGCTTCTTCCTGCAGGACGAATGGAACATATTGCCCAATCTCTCCCTGGTACCCGGCCTGCGCCTCGACAGCCACCACTCCGGAGAGGAATACGAGTCGAGTGAGAAAGTGTATGACGGCACCTTCCCCAAGACCAGCTTCCATGAGACCTCCTTCAATCCGCGCCTTGCGCTGAAGTATGAGCTTACCCCCTCGTTTGTGTTGCGTGCCAATTTCGGTACCGGATTCCGTGCTCCTTATGGCTTTTCGGAGGACTTGCACCTGTGCAGCGGCTCTCCCCGTGTGTGGAAGTCGTCTAATCTGAAGGGTGAGCACTCTATGAGCTACAATCTTTCGGCCGACTACTACGGTTCCAAGGTGCAGCTGAGCGTCAACCTTTTCCGCACCGACTTGAGGGATAAGATTGAGTTCCGTCCGGCCAGCGCAGAAGTGAAGAAGTTGGGATATACCTATCAGTGGGAGAACATTGACGACGCTTATGTGCAGGGAGTGGAGCTCGGCGTGAAGTGGAATCCGCTTAAGGATCTCAAGACAGAGCTGAACTGGACTTTCAATCAGGGCAAATTCAAGCACGAGCGTGCGGACTGGGCCGGCACGGAGTATGCCAAGGCCAGCAAGAACATATCTCGCTTTCCGGCTATGACGGGCGATTTGAGCCTTGAATACACGCCCGGCACTTGGACCTTCAGCCTCACGGGCTCCTTGCAGGGCAAGATGTATATCGATTATATGAAAGATGACGAGGTGGCGGTGAAGATAAAAGAGACCAACACTTTCATGCTTTTCAATGCCCGCGTGGCCAAGAGATTCGGCGGGTTTACCGTCTATTGCGGGGGTAAGAACATCTTCAGCTACCTTCAGGACGAGAAACACATTGATAACGCAGCCTTCATGTATGCCCCGGTATATGGCGCGACATGGTATGCAGGCCTAAGTGTGGAAATCTAAGGGATATCTTATATAGCTGTCTCTTATACACATCTCCGAGCCCACGAGACTCGACGTC
>CAUULA010000008.1:0-39195 GCA_963545855.1 uncultured Prevotella sp. | reverse complement strand
CACTCGACTAGTCGTCGGCAGCGTCAGATGTGTATAAGAGACAGGTCTGGGAGCACGGTGCCCGTTTCGTGTTCCAGCTGCCGGAGGCGGTCGAATTTCTCGTCCCACTCATAATCGGTCATCAGTTCTCCCCGTCCGTTATAGTATGCGTCGGCAGCCCGGTTGAGCTCCGCTATCAGGCTGCGCATGAGTTGCTGTCTGTCTTCCATCTATCTATATATAAAGTATTTGCCTTCTTTTCCTTCGCAATATCTGTCTGCCAGCCGCAGGATATATTCCGCATTGGCGCGCACACTGGCCTCGTCGCCGTCGTATCCGTTGATGAGCACCAGCAGTCGGGTGGTCGGCAGTTCTATCTTCGTGCGCTCGTTGTCGGAGGTGGGAGTGCCCACGCCCCCGCGGGCGTCGCGGTATACGGGCAGTCCCTCGATGTTGAGCATGCCCCGGCCGATGCCCTCGTAGGGCTCTCCGGCACGCCCGATGCCCAGGGTGAGCGTGCCGCCCTCGAGCTTGTCGGCGTCGAAGCCTCCGATGCTGTAGCCGAAGCGCATGCTGGCGAGGTTGACGAGGTCTACGAGCGTGTCTATCCGGTAGAGCGGCTTGCCCTGCAGCAAGCGGCGGATGAGTGCCTCCGCTGCGGGTCGGTAGCGTGAGGGGTCTTTTCCGCATGCGCGGTAGACGCGGCGTGTGGCCGCTATGCCGGGCATTTCCTTCAGCGTTTCGGTGGTGAGCAAGGCGCGATAGTGTTCGCCGAGCGTGTCGATTTCCCGCCACAGTCCTTGTGAGAGGGGCGTGTTGGCGACGGCGGCTTCCACGCATGCCCCTACGAATCCGGGGCACACCGATGCTATTTCCTTTGATACGATGATATTCATAGTCTGTTGATGGCTTGTTCTGCTTTTTTCACGCTGCCGTATTTCCTGAGCAGGTTCTCAACCTCCCGCCGGTCGGCATGCTGCGGGTTGCGCTCCATGAAGATGCGCACGGCTCGGTCGAGGAGCTTCTGGTTGATGGTCTTGGCGTTCACCATGCGGTTGCCTTCCACCCTCCCGAGGCGTATCATGCAGGTGGTGCTGATCATGTCGAGCACGAGCTTCTGGGCGGTGCCTCCTTTCATGCGGGTGGAACCGGTAACGAATTCCGGGCCGGTGAGGACGACGACGGGATGGTCTGATGCCTCGGAGACGGGAGTCCCGGGGTTGCTGACCACGGATCCCGTGGCGATGCCCTCCGCACGGCAGTGCCGCAGGGTGGACAGGACGAAGGGCGTGGTGCCGCTGGCGGAGAATCCCACCACGATGTCTTGCGCCGAGATGCCGTGCTCCCGGAGCTGCCGCCATCCGTCCTCGATGTCGTCTTCCTTCGACTCCGTGGTGTTCAGCAGGTCGTGAACGCCGCCGGGAAACACGGCCTGTATCGTCTCCGGGGGCGAGGTATAGGTGTTCTGCACCTCGATGGTGTCGAGGATGGCGAGCCTTCCGCCCGTGCCGCAGCCGCAGTAGAAGAGCCTTCCGCCTGCCCGCAGCTTCTCCACGACGGCCGTGATGAGCGCCTCTATCTGTGGCAGCGCCCGTTCCACGGCTCCGGGCACGCCTCGGTTCTCACGGTTGATGTCCGTGATGAGCTCTCTCACCGACATGCGCTCAAGGCACTCGTAACGGGAAGGTTGTTCCGTGATTCTTTTGTCCATCTCGATGCGAAATTACGAAAATATTCTCACATTGCCGCAGTCGCTCCGTGATTTTTTTGTATATTTGCAGACAAAAATCCACAAGCAATGGCAATCGTAATAGGAATCGATGTGGGCATCAGCACCACGAAGATCGTGGGAATCAACGAGGACGGCATCGTCGTCTCGCCCCTCCGCATCAAGGCCACCGACCCCGTAACCTCGCTCTATGGGGCTTTCGGCAAGTATCTCATAGACAACAGGCTGCAGCTCGGCGATATCGAGAAGGTGATGGTAACGGGAGTGGGCGCGTCGTATATCGACCAGCCCATCTACGGACTGCCCACCGACAAGGCCGAGGAGTTTGTGGCCGACGGACTGGGGGCGCGCTATGAGACCGACCTCGACGACATGATCGTGGTGTCGATGGGCACGGGAACCTCGTTCGTGCAGTGCAAGGGCGACGACATTCACCACATCGGGGGCATCGGCGTGGGCGGAGGCACCCTCATGGGGCTCTCTCGCATCATGCTCAAGACCGACGATGTGCGCACCATCACCACGCTCGCCATGCAGGGCGACCTGGCCAACATCGATGTGCAGATAGGCGACATCAGTCCCTATCCGCTGCCCGGACTGCCCAAGCACGCCACGGCGAGCCTCTTCGGCAACGCCAAGAGCAACGCCTCGCGCGAGGACATCGCCAAGGGAATCATCACCACCGTGCTGCAGACCATCGGCTCGGGCACCATACTGGCCTCGCTCAACTCGGGCATACGAGACTTCGTGCTGATAGGCAACTTGACGCTGCTGCCCCAGTGCAAGGAGGTGTTCCCGGGACTGGAGAAGCTCTACAAGGTGCACTTCATCATCCCCAAATACTCGGAGTTCTGCACCGCCATCGGAGCGGCGCTGTGCTATATAAATGGAATAAGGAGCAAGGAATAGAGGAGCAAGGAGACAGCAGGAGCGTGATGAGTCATGCTCCCATGGTCTTTTTCTCATGAACGGTTTTTCTTTTAGCCGTTAGAAGCCCGCCTTTCAGCCGTTAGAAGGAAAGCTTTTAGCCGTTAAAAGGCGAGTAAAAGGCCGTTAAAAGCTTTGGGGCTCGTAATGGCTTGAAAATGAGGTGGTAAGGAGTGGAGGAGCAAAAGGAGTAAAGGGGGATAAAGAGAGTAGGGTGAGGTTTTTAATTTCTGTATATGCAACGACGAAAGAATAGGAAAAAACAGACCGACGCGAGCCTGTCGCTCTTCAGCGAGGAGGAGATGGCAGGGCGCATCACGCAGGTGAGGGAGACCGGAAACGCTGCCGATCCCTCGCCCTTCGACGACGACCGCATGATTGCCGAGATGGCCTCCGTGCTGCGCCAGATCCGTCGCATGGACGCGGGGCGGGTGCGCAGCATCGCCCTCACGGCCACGGCGGCCTCGCAGGGCGGCATCAACCTGCAGGCCAGCTACCGGCTGCCCACCCTTGCCGAGGGCACCCTCGACGGCTATCGGCTGGGGGCATGGCTCTACTGCTCGTTTCTCGAGGCCTTCCCCTCGATGGCCGGCAAGCTCAGGCTGCCCTATGGCGAGTGCTACCGCAAGGCACGGGAGGAGGCTGCCCTGTGATCCGCCATATCGTCCTGGACTTCGGGAAAGTGCTCGTGGACTACGATGTCTACTGGTTGTTCGACAAGTTGTTCGGTTCCCACGAGGAGGCCGTGTGGTTCAACGAGACGGTTACGAACCCCGACTGGTGTGCGTCGGCCGACAAGGAGGAAATACCCTGGCACGAGAACATCAGCCGCCTCAAGGTGAGCTGGCCGGAATATGCGGAGGTGATAGAGGCTTTCGACCGCCGCTTTCAGGAGACCGTGGGCGGCGAGGTTGCGGGCATGCGGGAGCTGCTCACGGAGCTCAAGGGCAGGGGCTACGGTCTCTGGGGCCTCTCTAACTGGTCGAGCAAGGTCTACGAGACCATCAGCACCCACGGGGTGTTCGGCCTCCTCGACGGCATGATGATCTCCTGCGAAGAGAAACTGGTGAAGCCCGATGTGGCCATCTACCGCCGCTTCCTGCGCAAGTTCGGGCTGAAGGCGGAGGAATGCGTATTCCTCGACGACCGCCCCGTCAACATCGAGGGCTGCGAGCGGGCGGGCATGCGGGGCATCGTCTTCGAGAACGCAGCACAGGCACGCAGCCGCCTGCGCGAGTTCGGCGTGCCGGTCTGAGGACTGGCATTCCGAAGGCCAGCTGCCCCCGAAACGGCAGAATCTACGATTTATATCATTTATTACGAACGATGAAACGAAATCTTTTAGTCTTCATGCTGCTGCTGGCCATCACCGCCGCGGCGCAGAAAACCACCAAGGAACAGGTTGCCCGGCGGCAACGAGGCCTCGGCGCCATCACCACGGAGGCCGCCAAGGCGCATGTCTACTTTCTCGCGAGCGACCTGCTCAAGGGGCGCAAGGCCGGCGAGGAGGGGTCGCGGCTGGCCGCGGAGTACATCATCTCGAGAATCAGGGAGCAGGGCGTGCAGCCCTTGCTGCAGGACTACGGCCAGCCCTTCGAGGCTGTCAGCGAGGTCACCCTCGGCCGCCCGCGCTGGTTTGTGGAGCCCGACAGCGTGGCCCGCATCAAGGCCGGTCGTCATCAGAGCCTCCGCCTGCGCAATGTGCTGGGCGTGATACCCGGGCAGCGAGCCGACGAGTATGTCGTCATAGGCGCCCACCTCGACCACGAGGGCATGAATCCCCTCCTCGAGGGCGACCAGATCTATAACGGGGCCGACGACAATGCCTCGGGCGTGAGCGCGGTGCTCCAGATCATGAAGGCCTTCGGAGAGAGCGGGGCGAAGCCCGCGCGCACGGTGGTCTTCGCCTTCTGGGACGGTGAGGAGGAGGGCCTGCTCGGCTCCCGCTACTTCACGGAGACCTGCCCTTATATAGATAAGGTGAAGGCATACATCAACTTCGACATGATCGGGCGCGACCACAAGCCCGGCAATCCGTCACACATGGTATACTTCTATACCGCCGCCCACCCCGAGTTCGGCGACTGGCTGCGCGAGGACATACGCCGCTGCGCCCTCAGCCTCGATCCCGACTACCGCCCCTGGGACTATCCCGTGGGAGGCAGCGACAACGGCTCCTTCGCCAGAAAGGGCATACCCGTGGTATGGTATCACACCGACGGCCACCCCGACTACAACCAGCCCACCGACGAGCCGCGGCTGATCAACTACGAGAAGACGGCCGAGATCACCCGTGCCGCCTACCTCTGCGCCTGGCGGATGGCCAACCCGTGAGGACGGGGAACCGGCGAGAAGACTCTTTTCTCCCATATCGTGCACGATGGAATGTCGACGGAATTTTAGAGGACAACCATCGTGCACGATATTTCTTAAAGCGTGTCTTAGCTTCCGATGGAATCGCCCGCGATGTGATTTTCCTCCTTTTGATGCCTCATGGCTCTTCACGGAAGGCGAAGATACTGGCTCATAACACCCCTGTCCATAACCGCGGGCAAGAGCGGCCTCGGCCTGCCCGGGATGCATGACCGATGTTTGTGCAAACAAAACGAGTCTGTTTTAATATTTATTAACATGAAAAGTTTGGAAGCTATGTTTTTATTTCCTTTATTTGCAACAGGGAATACAATAGCGGATATTTAACTCCATCGTACCGATGGACAAGGTAATGTCCTTAAAAACTCTCTTGGCGAGGCGCCGGTAGTCCGGACTGAGCAAATCTTTGTTTAATTAACTAATATTACGATATGGCTAAATCAGAAGACCTTAGCACTTTGATTCCCATCAAAGGCATCAGTTATGCCAGGAAGAAGGAGCTGGCGAGGAATTGTAGTATCTATGATATTTCGGGTCTGCTGGCTCAAGGTAGGACTTTTGAAAATCGCAAGGCGATAGCCGAGGGGCTTGATATTGATGTGCGCCATGTAACCAACTGGCTCATGCAGGCCGACCTGTGGCGTGTCTATGGCATGACCTCAGACCTGGCCTATGCGCTGGTGCTGGCCGGCATCAGGTGCGTGGCCGACCTGGCTCGGGCAAGCGCGGCCAAACTGACGCCTGCCATCACCCCCATCTTTGTGGCCAATCCCGAATTAGAGGGAGTGACGGATGGGCAGCTGGATAGCATTATCTTGTCGGCAAAGACCGTGGACGAGAACGGGAAAAACGGCATCGGCTATACCCTGAGCCTTGACGGCGAGGGGCTGGAGGAGCCGACCCATCTTTTCGGAAGCGACTTGTTGGCTAACCTGACGATGAAGAGCGACTCGGAAATCATCTCCGAAGGGCTCGCCTCCCTCCAGGATATCACCATCGCCTTGCCGCTGCCCCACACGCTGAGCGGCTGCGTCAAGATGCGCCACAAGGGCAGCAAGGATGCCGACGCGGAGATGGCGCCGGACATCCTCGTAACCGTCTCGGGCATTGCCAACCCATCGGAGCAGAAGACGGAGAACGACAAGGGGCTGAACTGCTATACCGACGGTGATGGAAAGTTTCTCATCACGCTGCCCGACAAGTATAACATGCAGGAGAAAATCACATTCACCTTGTCGCAGGGCGGATACAAGCAGACATTCATCAAGCAGTCGTCGGAACTGATCGACAAGGTTTACATACCTGGGAGCAAGACCGCCGACGGCAAGGTGCTGTATGCCAACGAGCTGATAGCCAAGTTTGACGAGTTAGAGGTCATCAACCGGGATGTCATCCGTCTGGAACAAGAACTGGAGACGCTTCTGCTCATCAAGGCGAAGCAGGATTCGGGTAAGTGGTCCTGTACAGACGAAGAGCATGCCTTTGTGGAAGAACATGATAAAAAGAAATTAGAGAGCGGGCTCGAAACGAAAAAGCGGGAGCGAGACAAGGTGCTCGAGGTTATCTACGGCGCTGACGCTACAACCAATGACTATGAGAAGACGCTCACCAACCTGCTCTCACGGACAAATCTTGACGCCAATGTGGGCGACTTCATACTTATACATGAGATCTTCACCAGTACAGGCAACGACAAGCCTCGCGCACTGCCCAGCGTCAAGCTCATGGGAGAGGGCGACGACATCGTGCGGCTGCCGACCGATACGGCTCCCTCGCGCATGTTCAGCTATACCATGCTCCAGCGTCTGGTGGAGCCTAATGTAACTCCGCCGATCCGGCCGGGCGAGGAGCGTGTGCGCCTTCAGAATCCCATAGATGTGTCTGCCTACAAGAAGTCCATGGCCGAGAATCCGGAGAATGTTCCGCAGGCATCCTCTCTCGGCATCGGCTATGTGCTCAACATGCACCAGGCCTGGGTGCCTGACGGCTTTGCCCTGGGCACACTGCTCTATTCCACCATCCTCGCGCCGGGCGAGGAGCAGCGGCTCGTGGTGCGCGAGCAGTCGCAGTCTTACACGGTCTATGATAACGCCGCGGCATCCGAACGCGTGTCGGAAGAGTTTGCGTCGGCCCAGGATGACGATACGACGGCCACTTACGACCGTGCCGTAGAACAGCTGTCCACGGGCAGCAGTTCCTCCAAGTTCTCAACAAGCACGAAGAGTTTCGGAGGCTCTGCCGCCGGAGGTTATGGTGGCTTTTTCTCGCTTGGGCTCAGTGCGGGCTACTCCAAGTCAAGAGGCAGCGCCTCGTCTTCATCGCGCCAGAGCAACTCAAGCAACGAAGCCTCGGCGGCCGCCCAGAATTTCCAGCATGCCATCAAGATGGCTTCGGAAAAGGTGTCGCAGGCCAAGCGGGTCAGCGTGCGTGCCGCCACGAGCAATGAGACCGACTCCGTGGCTACCCGCATCATTGCCAACCACAACCATTCGCATGCCATGACCATCCAGTATTGGGAGGTGATGCGCCGCTATCGGCTGGAAACATGTATCGACGGAGTGGATTTGGTGCTCTTCGTGCCCATGAAGCTCGTGCAGTTCCTGCCCAAGGGTCAGCGTTTCTATCTGCCCAACGCGGAGGGGTTCACGCCGGCTGGACTTACCGCCCGGTATGACATGCTGCTGCGCTACTATGACTTGCTCTATTATCGCCTGCCCTATAAATATCGCACGGGTCTTGCCCTGATACAGCGCTTCGCGTCTACGCCGAACTGGGAGATGGAGAAACGGGCCGGCGGCAGTGCGGGCCGGCAGCTTACCATGACGCTTGAGGGAGGATTCCTTGAAATCGACAACATCAGGGTAACCTTGATACTGAAGAACGGGAAAGGATCTCTTGAGGGGCAGTGCACATCAGACTTGTCCGGACTTGCGAGCATTCAGAGCTCGATTATGAGTAATAACATAAGGACCACGGAGGAAGTAAAGAAGAACATACCCCTTCTGCGCGCCCAATCCGGCTCTTCCACAATGACCTTCACCTTCACTCTGCCGGCTGGTGTGACGGAGCAGGATTATGGTTACATCAGGATAGAGAATCATCCGAAACCGCTATCTTACAGGCTCTACGGCAATTATGAAGTGGGCGTGTATAAAAATGGCGGGAAAGATAAGATCGCCCGCAATGATTCTGCGTGGTATGCGCATGAGTCAAAGGCAGTCGAGGAATTCCTGGATGAGCATTGGGATCTTTATAAAGATAATAAAGGTACAGGAAAAGACCTTACGAATATCGCTCATTACGCAACGGGAGTGCCGGAGAATTTCATGGTAAATGAAATCCGCAAGGGTGCCACGCTGTCGCCCGGCACCCTGCAGTCGCTGGCTCCCGTAACGCTGAAGTCGTGCAGCGTGAGGGATATTGGCAACAAGGTCATTGAGGGAGCGGTGCTTACCGCCTATACCTTGCAATACGGCTCGGTGTCCGTCGACCTCTCATATCACAAGCCCATCCTGCGTTTCAGCGAGTTGCAGAAGATGGAGGAGACGCTCCAGCATGTCGCCACCGAGACCTTGCGCTATTCCCAGGCGGTATGGGCTATGCTGACAGACAACGAGAGGGCCATCATGTTAGAGCCCTACACGGTGGACATGAATTTCAAGAACTATTTTAATAACGAGGTCTTCAACAAGCTGAAAAACGACATCAACATCCCATTGCTCAACTGTATCAATGTGAAGAAGATGCTCGGCTTCTATGGCAACTGCATGATGTTCCCGTTCACCTATCCGCAGTCGCTGGCCGAAAAGCTCGGCAAGACGGCCGCTGATGTGCAGGACGCGCTCTACCGTTACCAT
The DNA here is from genome assembly GCA_963545855.1 of uncultured Prevotella sp. Classification (GTDB taxonomy): domain Bacteria; phylum Bacteroidota; class Bacteroidia; order Bacteroidales; family Bacteroidaceae; genus Prevotella. The sequence goes on along the minus strand of CAUULA010000008.1, from coordinate 30,330 downwards.
GCGTCCAACTTCCGGGTGCCCTCCACCGTCATCTCGTTGCCTACCAACGGAATGATCGGCGAGGCCGTACTGGGAGAGACGAATGTGAGCGAGGAGATAGATCTCACGCGTTTCTGGAACTGGAAAGACTCGCCCATTGACTCTATGGGCATCGACAAGGATTACCTGAACGGTACCGATTATCTGAGGGACAAGCAGCCGGGCGGCATCACGCCACTCAATCTTTCCGGTGTGGCTGCGCCGCAGGCCGTTACGGTTCCGGATCTTGTAAACGCGCTGGTGCAGAAGCAGACGCCGCAGTTCAATGACATCACGGGGCTACAGCAGACCGCGACCTTATTGCAGAACGCCAGCGCCAAGACCGTGGAAGCTCAGAACAACGCTCTTAACCAGAGCGCGTTGTTGGCCCAGCAAGCCCTTGGCTATGCTTCCAAGCAGGTAGACGCAGATGTAGAGAAGTATAAGGCTGACAAAGGAATTATTGACAACAAGAAAAAGAAAGAGGAACCCCAGCAGGGTGGTGGTCAGCAGGCAGGCCAGGGAGGTGGTCAGCAGACGGGCCAAGGTGGTGGTCAGCAGACGGGCCAAGGCGGCGGTCAGCAGACAGGCCAAGGCGGCGGTCAGCAGACAGGCCAAGGCGGCGGTCAGCAGGCGGGCCAGGGTGGTGGTCAGCAAGGCTCTGAACAGGAGCAGGGCGGCACTCCTCCTTCCGGAAAGAATTCCGGAGGCAAGGGTAAAGGTGGTAATGAGGCCACCCAACCTCCATCGGTTCCCGTGAATGAATGCGACTTAGACGATCTCTTCGACGACATCAGCATCGCTGAGCTGGGATTCAAGAACCTCAAGCCCGACGAGGAAGAGGCTCTGAAATGTGCGTATGCCTTTGCGATAAGCATGAAGCTGCCGGGGCTGGAAGAACTCTCGGAGTATAAGCGTTACCACAAGAAAGAGGATCGGAGCATCGTGGCCAAGGCCGGTGCCTATGTCTACAAGCACGGATTGAAGATCGAGCGTCTGAAAAATTACTTGCGGATGCTTGAAACCCGTGTGCGGGACATGGTGGAAAATTCTGAATAGGAATGGAAATCCGGACGGCATGCAGGTTCTGGACAGATAAGAAACAATGAGTGCTAACCCTGTAAATAATAGAGATTATGGCAAATTCAATCGAAGAAGTAGTAGTAAAGCTACTTGAACAGCAAACCTCGAAAGAGGTGGAGGAACTTCGGAATATGATATTGCGTCGCATTGCGACAGAGACGACCATACAGCCGGCTCGCGTGCCGGCTCCGCTGAACATCACGGAGATAGGCGGTTACTACAATCTCTTGCGCAAGCGGGAGACGATGCAGTACCAGCTGCTCGCGTCGATATTAGGTTTACCTTATGCGTCGAACGGATAGTTGATGAGAGGAGGGGAGCGGCCCATACACTGGCAACGCCCCGGTTTGAAAAAGCGGCCGTTGTGTAGGCACAGTCAGAAACCTAAAGTCTGGCGGACGGGTTCGTTTCCCGTAGCAGCGGTTTGGGGTGGAACCCACGGGAGATATTGCCGTATCAGTTGTGGTGTAGCCGGTTCGATTCCGGCGCCGAGGGAGTCCAGACGGAAGAAAAAGATACTGTATTCATGAAGAGTTTACGGTTGATTTCCGAAATGTAATGGATGAAAGAGAAAAATCTTGAATGTGCCACGAGAGGTGCGTTGGGAAGTTCGAGTCTTCCCCGTGGTGGTGAACTTTTGTGCAGAAAATGGACAATTCAAGGCAGGAAGAGTCAAGACGATTAGAAAGTTTTCCGATACGGAAGAGATTTTGAGTAGGGCTTACATTTCATATTGCGTGAGTAATATATTTCAAAGGACTACCGCCGTTGGCTGTTTAAATGTCCGAGCGCCAGAAATACATGGAGTGCCTGAGTGGCTTGATGGTTTGTCCGCTCTGTGTAGGCGCGTTCTGGGGGAGGCTTGGTTTAGTTTACGGTGAACGCTTCCTCTAAGGAACGATGGGAGTAATGATGATTCTACCGCATTACGCTTTCATGAGCTCGTTGATAGAGTGCTCCCAATGAAAATGGGAGAGGCGGGGTCTAAGTCCCCGGTGAGAGCAGGGGTGTGAGGATTCGGAACAAGCAGAGGACCGACAGGGAAGAGGAGGAGTTTGATTCTCCGCCAGGTTAAACTCAGGTAAGGGCGGAAAGGTAAACCGGGGGGCATCTACAAGGATGCCCCTTTTTTGTGTCTTGATGTTAATCTGTCTGTCATTGCGGTGCATAGCGCCGCCAGTTCGTAATCCGCATACGGTTGGATGGAGGATAATCTCATAATTCCTTTCTGATTATTTGGCAGTTTCAAGAAATATATTTACCTTTGCAGCCGTGTTTAGTTCAGCGATATCATATCAAGACAATGGGGCGGTACGGGGAGATATCAATCTCCCTGAAACTTTTAACGCTTTATATTTGGCCGTCTCAAATATTTTGCTAACACACACCATATTCTCTCTCCAGGCGCTACCACACTTTTATTTATGCGTGCGAGACACGCCTACATCCATCGGCAAAGGGCTTACCGAAGTTCCCTTTGCTCGCTCTCCCATGCCCTTTCGGTAACTGGGCAAAGAGTAAAATAAGACGAAATTCATTCAATAACAATACGATAATGAAGCAAAATCAGGTAGGAAGACGGCTCTACGAGGAGCCGCGGATTCAGGTAATCGGTATCAAGCCGTACAGTTGTTTGTTAGGCCTCTCGGGCTCGGGCGGCCATCATGGCGCTGCCGACGACGAGGAACTCAATGCCAAGCAGGGATGGTTCGACGAAGAAAAAGAATCAATTGACAATTAATAAGACCATATGGAAATAAAGAAGCATCTATTCTTAGGCGTGGCTCTGCTGTTGTTAGCCGCGGCCTGCACGAACGACAACATGGTGCAAGACGGCAATACGCCGAACCGTGAGCCGGGCACCGAGGGCAATCTTACGGCTTTCGTGATAGAGGACAACAGTCCGGAGGCAAAAGCCGCCGTAACCCGCACCACCGGACAATACTCCGGCTCGGGGCTCGACTTCTACTGGACGGAAGACGACCCCCTGTGGGTAAACAAGGAGGCGACAGGCACGCCCGACCTGCTGAAAAGCAAGAGGAGCGATATCGGTGAGCGGCTGACGGACAGCCCGGTTGCGGGAGGAGTGAAACGGGCTGCCAAAGCCTCGTTCTATTTCGACGGGATATTTACCGCCGAGCAATACACCGTGCGCTATACCGGCAAGAACGGATCCAAAGATAAGGTAACCATCAAGAATGTGCAGACCCAAACCGTGCCCAACGACGCGAGCCATATCGGCGAAAGCGGCGACTGCGGTACGGCCATCGCCCATAAGTCGGGCAACCGCTACACCTTCATGCTCGACCATAAGGCGGCTTACATGGTGTTCCTGCCTTTCAACACGCCGGGAGCCATCGCGGGAGCCAGACTGACCAAGATCAAGGTAACAGCCGACAAGGCGATTGCCGGCGAATTCGATTTCACCGACGGCGGCATCGACCTCAACTCCCGCCCCGCGGCCTCTGCCGACAATAAGAGCATCACGCTCAACTTGCCCGGTAATTTCACCGTTCCCAATCAAGCTACAAGGGAGCCAACGCTGCCGTCATGGTCATCGCCCCGGGTACCTACAGCAACTTCATTGTAGAATATACACTCCATGATCCGACTACTAATATTACCGGCACGATTAGCAAAACATATCCCAGCGTTACCTTCACCGCCGGCAATAATAAGAGAGTGAGCATGAACCTGCAGATACCCGTTTTCGGCAGCGATAATTATTACATGTGGGATGCCGCGGTGGGCAAGCATTACTGGAAAGGCTTCGAGGCCTACCAGCCAATGGTGGGCACTATTGGCGACGGCAGCAACTATCCTCAAGGCGCTTCCGACCCCCGGTGGTTCAATACCACAACATTATCGTCATCGAAGCCCTCGCTCGCTGCGACCCACAGCTGCGCTGACGCGCCCAACATCAACGAGTGCGTTTGCTATATCGACAAGGGCAAGCCTCATTGGGACGATACCTATCTCTGGGTCATGAAGGGGCATCTATATACCAAGGGAATGTGGTTTAAAAAGCTCAGCGTCATTGCGCAGGAGACTGGAAAGAACGCCGCCGACCTCAAGGATGCCGACTATAACGGCTACGACTGGCGCAATAAGCCTTTTGGCAAAGCGACACCCAGTAACAATGTCATTCAGTCAGGGAGGCCCGACGATGTCGAGAAGTATTTCTTCCTGCCCGCCATGGGCTACTTCACGGATGGTACGCTCAAAGATTTCAGAGTAAACGGCTTCTTCTGGTTAAGTACGGCCGATAAGTGGATCTCTTCACGCGCTCACTACCTGTATTTCAACTCAGGCACGGCAAGATTTGGCGATATAGGAGGCAGGAAGAGCGGCTGCTACCTCTGGAAAGTACAGTAAGTGAAACAGGCAAGGTATAGATGCCACGCAGAAAATAAATACCCAGGGTTTGGCTCGTCCGAATTCCGGGTATTTGTTTTTTTATTTTTAAGCCGAAGCCCACACGAGCGAAGTGTAAAACAAAAGAAGTTGGCACCGGCGCACCGGCCATTCTTAAAATATCTTAAAAGAAAGGGCGTGACATGCAAGGTCGCGGCACTTTCGCGTTTTTCCAAATAAAAACATTCATTATAATTCATCATGAAAAAATCTATCTTGACCTTCTCCCTTTCCCTTCTCTTGGTGGGGCTCGCCACGATGCTCGCCTCGTGCGGAGCCGACGACGATGAGGAGCGGCCCGTGGTCTGCGTCATGGAATCCATGGTCGACATGACCGGCGACGGCGTGGCGCGGTGGCCCGGACTGACCAAGGTGTCGAAGGCAGCCTTCGAGAGCCGGCTCGTCGGCCACGGCTGGTATTGCGAGCAGAGCTACAATGTCTCTCCGCAGGGTGTCTACGGCCCTACCACCAGTAGGCAGGGCATGCTCGGCGTCGGTCCCGTGCACTATTATTTCGACCACGACTCCCTTACCCGCTTCGTCTACAACGATGCCAAGGGCTATCAGAACCGGGGACTGGGCTATGTGCGCGATGCCTACATCTATGACGAGAACGACAACGGAGTGTATGTGGACGGCAAGCGGCTGTTGCAGATCAGTCCCAGCGGCGTGGTCAACGGGCGATTCCTGTATGCCATCGAGGATGCGGGAACTCACTCCGACGGCTCCACCGCCTACGCCGTCTCGATATTCCGGCAAATGAGCCCGGGCGAGTTGTCAGGCATCCGTCGCGACTATTCCGTCAGGTGGCGGTGAGTCTCCCTATGCGATTTGGAGATCCCGCTCGCTTCAACTCGGGAGTATATTCATTAAAGACCAGGAGAGTATGAAGAAAAAGATCAGTCTGTTGGCAGCGCTGTCCCTTGTGGTGCTCGCCACAACGCTCGCCTCATGCGCCGACCGGCTCGACGGCGACTGGGACCCGATGAAGTGGCGCACCGAAGCCTTGGTGGGCAAGGGCGGCAAAGTGCGGGTGCCCCCGCAGGGTGGCACTTACACCTTTACTTGTACCAACTATTCCAGCATCTGGCTGGCCGATATCATGGAAGACGGTGTCCTCATCAACAAGCCCAACGAGTTTCAGCATCTTATGGGCGCATGGAGCGATAGTAAGACGGAGAAGAATCTTCTCACCGTAACCATTCTACCCAACGCCACGGGCAAGCAGCGCGTGCTGGAGGTATCTCCCACGGCGGGCGACATCTTCGCCCATTTCGTCTTCGAACAGCAGTAGGCCTTAGCTGCGGAGATAGATGCGGGGCAACAACAAATAGAAGAAAGAATACATCATGAGAAAGAGAATCCTGTTTGTCTTTCTGCTGACAGGAACGACGGCCTTTGCCTGGGCCGGAGACACCATCAGGCTGCAGCTGAGAGACGGCGTGGCCGACAGGGAATTGCGGTCGGGCTTCGTGAGCGCAAGGTTCTCTTTGCCGTTCTCACGCCCACGCACCATGCCGGCGGCACAGCCTCCCGATGCGAGATCGTGCGCTCGGGCGTAAGCCCCGGGCAGTTGGATGTTCAGTTTCATATTCCCCATTATATCCTCGTGAATATCGAGTTCGGACAAGAGTAATGGACGGGACAGCTCCGCTTTCTGCGCAAATTCCCGTCAAGTCTTGAGCGAGGGTGAGCTCACGGTGATCCAGACGGGGCCGTCGCTGCTCTCAAGGAGTTGCGTCAGGTGGCGGAAGGCGTCGCAGGAGAATACGAGGCAGGAGCCGGCGCTCGCCGTACCCACGAGGATGCAGCCTCGTGTGTCGTTCTCGGTGTTGCCGGTATGGATGCGGATGCCCTTGAATCCGGGCACGCCCACGAGGGTGGGGAGCCATCGGCGGAACTTGGGGCTGTAGGCCACCACGAGGGGATAGCGCCCTTCGGGTATGGCCGTGCGTCCGGCTTTCTTGCGTGCTCCGCCGCTGAGGTTGCGGCGCGTGGGTTCGAGGGTGTCGCAGAGGAAGCTTGCTCCCTCTGCGCTGTCGTCTTTCCCCGATGGGGCATTGCCTGAGGGAGTGTGCTCCGTCAGATAGAGTTTGCCGAATGTCTTGTCGGCCAGGAATTGGGTTCGTGTCAATAGTAGTTCCATGTTGAATAAGGAGTTAAAGGGGTAAGACCCCTCTCCGACTCTCCCCCGAAGGGAGGAGGACTTTCTTGGGAGAGGAATCAGAGAGGAATGTTTCAGGCCCGGCGGCGGTGGGATGTTATCTTTTCTCTCATCTCCTCGTGGCTGGGCCAGGGCATCAGCTTGATGAGGGCGGCCAGAAACCAGGCCGTCTGGCGCACATGGCGGGGCATGCGCAGGGCTTCCGGCCATCGCTCGCCTCCAAGGAGGCGGTGCACTCCCGCCCACACGACCACGATTTCCTCGAACGGCAGGCGGTCGAGCTCGTGCTTCACCATGCGCATGCCCATGTTGCCTACCACGGCTTCGGCCACGGCGGCGGCGAATGCCGCATGGTCTATCATCTGTTGGGTAATCTGAATCTTTTTCATACTTTTCATTTCCTCATTTATTAAAAGGGTTATCAATCATTTCTCGGAGTCGGGAGCCGGCTTCCCGTTTTTCCTGCTGCAAAGATACGCCCCGTTTCCAATCCCCGCCATGGTGCGGGGTATGGCAAGGGGTATGGCAAAATCTCTCTCAAGGAGAGGGAGGTGAATAATAGAATAAAGGCCAATGGCCAACCTCCTTATACCGGACTAACTCTCCCTCTCCTTGGGTGAGGGGTCGGTGAGGGGTTTTCCTTTTAACGGCCTTTTACTCTCCTTTCAGCCGTTAGAAGGAGCGTCGGAAGCCGTTAGAAGGCGAGCTTTTAACGGCCTTTTGTTTCGCGTTCCGTTTTCCGCGTCCCATGCGCGTTCCGTGAGGGGATTTTCCGGCGGCATTTTGAATGTTTTTTGTATTTTGTTTGGTAATCTCAAATAAAATTCTTATCTTTGTCCACATTTCGACTATAAGGGAAGCGGATGCTCGTGTGTGGGCGTGGAGAAGTCCGCATGGACGGATAATCCTCACGGCGCATGAAAACACAGAGGAACTCACAAATGTTCAAGGAGAGTTATGAATGAAGATAAGAAAACAAAATTGTAAAAAGATGAAAAGAATAATGCTCTTATTGCTTTTCTTGCCGGGCATCCTCATGTTCGCGACGGATGCCAAGGCACAAGAGATCCAGGGCTCGACCGAGGGCGACAAGGCTGTTACCTATGACATGAAAAGTGGGTATGTTGCGCTGTTCGACATTAACGACGACCTCGTTCCGGACGACGGTACGGTGGAGATACCGGCCACCGTGGCCTATAACGGACATGACTATCCCGTCTATTATCAAGGGCTGATAGAGGACAAGGCTACCCGGAAAGTCAGAAAACTGATTATCCACGGAGCCCCCTATGGTTTTCATGCATACAAGATAAGCGGTTGCTTCCCTAAGCTGGAGGAGATTACGACGGTGGACGATGTGTCAGGTTCCTATCATGCCAAGGACGGTGTGCTCTATGCCGGCAGCAGTGATAATCCCTACAAGAAGCTGATATGGTGCCCCATTGAATGGCGTCCTGAAGGCAGGCAGCTTTTTCAGGAGGGTACGACCCAGATAGGGTGGCGTGCCTGCTGGAAGGTCAAGCGGCTTAATGCCACCAATGAATTGGTGATTCCTGACCGGATGTCCGTCATAGAGGAAAGCGCTTTCATGGAGTCGGAGCTGAGGTCGGTGGCGCTTCCCGCTCACGCCGATTACAAGGTGATTGAGAAATTTCTGTTCTGGCATTGCGACCAGCTGACGAATGTCGTCATCCCCGACAATGTGGAGAGCGTCGAATACGGCGCCCTCGCCGACTGCAGCTGCTTGTCGGCCATTGATCTGAACCGGGTGAGGAGTTTGGGAAGCTTTGTTTTTCGTTGGAGTAGCCGGTTGACCACCATTACGGGTATAAACCATCTGTCTAATCTGGCAGAGTCCTGTTTTGCGGAGTCCTCGTTACATTCCATAGATCTGTCTCAGACTCCCTTGTCCGCCTTGCCTGCAGATGCTTTCTTTAACTGCACCCAGCTGAGGGAAATACATTTGCCGGCAACGATGGAGGGCATTGGCGATTTCGCTTTCTGCGGCTGTTCGGCATTGAGGCATATCACGCTCCCCGAACGGCTCAAGACATTAGGACATTGGGTATTCAAGATGGCGGCCCTAGACTTAGGCATAGAGTCCATCCACCTGCCTGCCACTCTCGAGAATGTAACGGGCCACAGTTTTGCCGACGCGTCTGCCCTGAGATCCATCACTGTCGATCCCGCCAATCCATATCTTGTACTGGAAGACGGGGTGCTCTTCAATAGCGACAAGACCATATTGCTCTACTATCCTTGCTTGAATGGCAGGAAGAGTTATAAGGTTCCGCCGACGGTGCGGGAGATAGCCGATGGGGCTTTCTACATGTCTAGTAGGAGCAATCTCACCCATGTCGTGCTTCCCTCTTCCTGTACGAGGATTGGCTACGATGCCTTTCGGGTCGGCGACCTGTATGGCCTGGATACGGACGGGCTCTCGGTAACGGTTCCCCCCACGGTCAAAGTGTTTGGTGGCGAGAAAAAGTGGGATCGGGAGAGCCTGGGATTTCAGGATCCCTACACCTCCTCTATATCCACATTCAGGGCTCCGTCCAATGTGTTCAAGGGATACAGTGTTTATCTGATGGGAACCAGTCCCGAGGGGATCACGGCGCAGCCGGAGTTTTTCTCTTCAAGGACCGGTAGCCAAGATTACATTTATGTTACCAAGACGGCTTACGACAAACTGACGGCCTCGACGGCTCCGGAGGTCTGGAGGGAAGGGGATGTGGCAGATCGTCTGTCTTGCGAGGTGCCTGTTACGCTGAGCGGCACGGGTTTGTCGACGATGTGCCGCGACTTTGATGTCGACCTGAGCCAGAGCGGAGGTCTAGAGGCCTATGTGGCAGCCTCGTTCCGGAAAGGCACGGACTACGAGCCGGATGTCATGCAGATGGAGAGGGTGAGCACGGGCAGCTATCTGCCGTCGCGCTACGGTACGGACAACTACGAGTTCTGCGGCGTGATGCTCAAGGGCACGCCGGGTACGACCTATACTTATCGCATCGGCGAACAGGACTATACCAGCGGAAGTCAGACGGAGCTTACGGACGCGCAACTTACGGGCAACATGCTCGTGGGTGCTCCGGTGCATGTGAACATCGGCATGACCGACGGTGACAAGACCAACTTCGCCCTGAAGGACGGCAAGTTCCGCCATATCATCCGTTATGGCGAGCTGTCCTGGAACAAGGCCTATCTCCAGATACCCACCGTCGCCTATCAGGCTGCCGGCGCCAAGGGAGTGTGCCTGAGCTTTTCCGACACAGGCGAGACCACGGGCGTCGCCCTGCCGCAGACAGCGGAGGAAGGCTCGGCAGTGCCTCCTTACTACGACCTCGGCGGCGTGCGCGTGGAGCATCCGCGCAATGGCGTGTATATCCACAACGGGAAGAAAATCGTTATCGAATAATCAGAGTATGGAAAAGGACAAGGAAATGAGGAAGACTTATATCGCGCCGACGGTGGAGACCGTCGACGCCCACACCGGTGAGATTATGGCAGGGGGAATCGTCATCCCCGTCTCCGGCGGCACCACTCCCGAGGAGTCGGACGCCAAGCCAGGATTCACGGACGACGAGGAGGACGATTCTCTCTGGGAAGACTGATTGGTCTGCCCTGCCGGAGACGGAGCCCGGCGGCTTTCTGAGGATTGCGGCATGCCCCCCTTGTGCGGGCATGCCGCGATCTTGCGTTCTGCCCCTTCCCCACGATAGGGATGCCTGCCCACGGGGGGAGGACTGTAAATTCATGGGAAATAGGTATTGTGGGAACGGCCGAGTATTCGTACCTTTGCGGTCGGAAATGAGAAAAAACAATAATTAAACTCAACAGCCAAATGAAAACAACAATAAAAGAAAGAAGATTCCTTCGCCCTATAGAGATGCTGGCACTTGCCATCCTCCTGTCAATTGCCACTCCGTTGCGGGCGGAAGACGCCGTAAAGGACAACACCGACGCCAACCTCATCGGACATGTGGTGCACCAGCGCACTCAGGAGCATCTGCCGCATTTCGGCCTCTATGTGGTGGGCACCCTGATCAAGACATCGACCGACGCCACCGGACATTACCACCTGAAGAACCTGCCCGTGGGGCAATTGCTGATCGAGGCGAGGAGCGCGGGCTACAAGCCGGTGAGGAAGATGGTGGTGATGGAACGCAACAAGACCTGCGAGCTGAACTTCGAGGTGGAGGAAGACGAGGTGTCGCTCGAGGAGGTGGTCGTCTCCGCCAACCGCAACCTGACGCTGCGCAGGGAGTCGCCCACGGTGGTGAACATTCTCGACGGGAAGCTCTTCGAGATTACCCAGTCGGGATGCCTGGCGCAGGGACTGAACTTCCAGCCCGGCGTGAGGACAGAGGACAACTGCCAGAACTGCGGCTTCAGCCAAGTGAGAATCAATGGGCTCGACGGCCACTATTCGCAGATACTCATCGACTCGCGCCCCGTGTTCTCGGCCCTGCAAGGTGTCTACGGACTGGAGCAGATACCGTCGAACATGATCGAGCGCGTGGAAGTGGTCAGGGGCGGAGGCTCGGCCCTCTACGGAGCGTCGGCCATCGGCGGCACGATCAACATCATTACGAAAGAGCCTTCGGGAAACTCGGCCGAGGCCGCCCACTCGCTGATGTCGATAGGCGGCAAGGGCCGCTTCGACAACAACACGACGGTGAACGCCTCGATCGTGGCCGACAACAGCAAGGCGGGCCTGTATGTATACGGGCAGAACCACTACCGGGCAGGCTACGATCATGACGGCGACGGATATACGGAACTGCCGGCCCTGCACAACCAGACCATAGGACTGAACACCTACCTGCGCCTGAGCAACTACTCCAAGCTCTCGTTGCAGTATCACGGCCTGAGCGAATACCGCCGCGGCGGCAACCTGCTGCACCTGCCGCCCCATGAGGCGAACATCGCCGAGCAGCTCGACCATGCCATACACGGAGGAGGGATCGGCTACGACCTCCATGCGCCCGACGGCAGGAACCGCCTCACGGCCTATCTCGCCTTCGAGCATGTAGACCGCAAGAGCTATTACGGGGGGACGGGCGACGGCTCACCCGAGAGCGTGGAGGCCGCACGCAAGGCCTACAGCCTGACCCGCGACTTGAACCTCATGGGAGGAGTTCAGATGGTGCACGGTTTCGGGCGGCTGCTCTTCATGCCGGCCACTCTGACGGTGGGCACGGAATACAGCTACGACGGGCTGAGAGACGAGTCGCTGGGCTACGACTACAGGATGCGCCAGCATGTGCGCATAGCCAGCGGATATGTGCAGAACGAGTGGAAGGACGAGCACTGGGGATTCCTGATAGGCGGCCGTGTGGACAAGCACAACCTCGTCAGCCGGGCCATCTTCTCGCCGCGCGTGAACCTGCGCTATAATCCCGTGCGCAACATCAACCTCCGACTGGTGTATGCCGGGGGATTCCGTGCGCCGCAGGCCTTCGACGAGGACCTGCATACCACGATAGCCGGGGGCGAGAGGGTGGTAACGCGTCTGAGCAGGGGGCTCAAGGAGGAGCGGTCGCACAGCTTCAGCCTCTCGGCCGACCTCTATAAGTCTCTCGGCAGCGTGCAGACCAATCTCCTGATAGAGGGATTCTATACCCGCCTCAACAATGTGTTTGCGGAGAGGAAACTGGCCGAGGCCGATGAGTTCGGCAACAGAATCAGCGAACGCTATAACGCCAATTCGGCCGATGTATATGGCATGAGTGTCGAGGGCAAGGCTGCCTTTACCTCGTGGTTCAGTCTCCAGGCGGGCATCACCTTGCAGCGGGGACGCTATGCGCAGGCCGTGGAATGGGACGAGGAGGCTCCCGCCCTGCGGAAGATGCTGCGCACGCCCGATGCCTACGGGTATTTCACCGCCACATGCACGCCGGTGAGAAACCTCTCGCTCTCCCTCTCGGGCAACTACACCGGGGGGATGACAGTGCCCCACGCCGCAGGTTCGGGCGTGGAAAAGCCCGTGGCAGAGGAAACGCCGGCGTTCCTGACGCTCAACCTCAAGGCGAGCTACGACTTGCGCGTTCACGACTTGGTGAGGCTGCAGCTTAGCGGGGGCGTGCAGAATCTGACCGATTCTTACCAGAAAGATTTTGACAAGGGATGGAACCGTGATGCCGGATACATCTATGGGCCGTCGCTGCCGCGCAGTCTCTTCATCGGCCTCAAGGTTTTCTATTAAGAGGCCGTGCGCGTTCAGGCGCGGGGCGGGAAGCGGACCGCGGCGCAAGTCCCACGCCCCCGTTTCCCCTCTCTTGATTCCCGTGCTGCCGGCAAAGGTAATTTAGGCGGCTGTTTGTCGTGAAATTCAAAAATTATGATTATCTTTGTGGCAGACATCTGAACTATGGAAATAAGGCAACTCAAATACTTCCTGAGCGTGGCCGAGGCTCTGAACTTCTCAGCCGCCGGCCGGAAGCTCTTCATCACCCAGAGCACTCTCTCGCAGCAGATAGGCCGGCTGGAGCAGGAGATAGGGCTGCCGCTCTTTGAGCGCAACAGTCATGAGGTGAGGCTCACCGAGGCGGGGCGGGAGCTGCTGCCCCATGCGCAGAAAGTGATCAATGCCGCCGACTCCTGCAAGAATCACATCGACGACCTGAAGCAGTTGCTGACGGGCGAGCTGAACATCGGCGTTACCTATTCGTTCAGCACCGTCATGTCGGAGACGCTCATCGACTTCATGAAGGAGTATCCCGGCGTGAAGCTCAACATCTGCTATGACACCATGGAGGAACTGCTGCGGATGCTGAAGCGGCATGAACTCGACTTCGTGCTCGCCTTCCGTCCCATCAGAGCCGACAAGGATCTGGAGAGTCGTCTCATCTTCAGCAATCGGCTGGCGGCAATCGTCAGGGACGGCCATCCGTTGTCGAGGAAGCGAACGGTCAGGCTTGCCGACCTTGAGCGATATGCCCTGGTGCTTCCTGCTCGGGGTCTTCAGGCTCGCTGTGCATTCGACTGTCTGATGGAGGGGAGCGGCTCGGAGTTCAGGGTGAAGGTGGAGGTCAACACGGTGAGCATCATCTTCAAGCTGCTCCGCCGCACCAACTGCATCAGTGTGCTGGCAGAGTCGACCGTGCTCTATGAGCCCGACCTGAAAGCTGTCTCCATTGCCGAGGCCGCCAACATGGATGGTTGCATCCACCTGCTCAAGGGGGCTTATTTCAAGAAGTCGGCACGGGAGTTCGTGAGGATGCTGAGCCAGTCGGCGGCGCTCGTGCGTTTCTCCCTGAAAGGGCTCGAGAGCCGAGATTGTTAGATTTCTCGTGTCATGGGAAAAAACAAAGAGCCCTGCACGCGAACTTGTGTGCAGGGCTCTTCATTCTATCGGCGGCTTCTTCCCCGGCTTCTCCTAACCTCCGTAGCAGATGAGCACGATGAGCTGTGCGGTGAAGATCCGGAGGAACATACTCAGGGGATAGACCGTGGAATAGCCGATGGCAGGAGCCTCCTTGGCACAGCATGAGTTGGCGAAGGCCAGTGCGGGCGGGTCGGTATAGGTGCCGGCAATCATGCCCATCAGCGTGAAATAGTTGAGGCGGAATTTCAGGCGTGCCAGACAACCTACGATCAGGATGGGAATCACGGTGATGAGGAATCCGCAACCTACATATTTCAGGCCGTCGCCGACCGTTACGGTCTCCCAGAACCCGTCTCCCGCCTTGATGCCCACCGACGCAAGGAAGAGTGCCAGCCCCACCTCGCGCAGCATCATGTTGGCCGAGCTGGACACATAGGTTACCAGTCGCATGTGGTGGCCGAACCTGCCGATGAGAATGGCGATGATGAGCGGCCCCCCGGCGATGCCGAGCTTCAGCGGAACCGGCATGCCCGGAATGTGAAACGGGATGCTGCCGAAGAGGATGCCCATGATGATGCCGATGAAGATGGTGGCAATGTTGGGAGTGTCCAGTCGCCTGACGGAATTGCCCATCATGTCGGCCACGCGCTCCACATTGTCGGCACGGCCTACCACCATGATCCTGTCGCCTACATGGAAGTGGAGGTTCTTGCCGGCAAAGAGATCCATGTCCTGCCGCGTGATGCGGGTAACATTCACGCCGTAGAGGCTCGACAGGCGCAGCTTGACGAGTGTCTTGCCGTTTATCCTCGGGTTGGTTATAATGACGCGGCGCGAGATCATCGGCTGGTCGGGCTGCTCGTCGTCTTTCCACTTCACGCTTATTTCGGGGCCTATGAATGCCCTCACGGCCTCGGCGTCTGCCTCGGCACACACGATGAGCGCCTCGTCGCCGAGGCTCAGCAGGGTGTCCTTGTTGGGAACGACCAGCAGACCGTCGTGATGAATGCGTGTACAGACGAAGTCGCGGTTCACCATTTCCGAAACCTTCTGCAACCTGTGCCCTACGATGGACGCGTTGCTAACCTTCAGCGTCATCAGATACGGCTTGTCCTGAGCGTTCTGCTCCTCCTCGGCCTCGAGCATGGACTCCTCTTCCTGAAGGCGCGTGCGGGTGATGATCCTGATGAGGATGGTAGTCCCGATGATGCCCAGCACGCCTAACGGATAGGCGCAGGCATAGCCGCTGGCTATCTGGGGAGCACTGTCCGA
The DNA here is from genome assembly GCA_963545855.1 of uncultured Prevotella sp. Taxonomy (GTDB): domain Bacteria; phylum Bacteroidota; class Bacteroidia; order Bacteroidales; family Bacteroidaceae; genus Prevotella. The sequence goes on along the minus strand of CAUULA010000008.1, from coordinate 15,052 downwards.
CACGGCGTTCAGGGCCTCGTCGGCCGCGCCGAGCCCCGGGGTATTGGTAACGGCACCGTAGAGTGTGCCTATCATCATGGGCAGGTTGTCCGCGTTGTCAGTATCGAAGAAGAGGTAATAACATCCGAACATCACGGCGATGTTCAGCAGGATGATAGTCGTGGAGAGCAGGTTGAGCGTTATGCCTCCCCTGCGGAAGCTCTCGAAGAAGCCGGGACCCACCTGCAGGCCGATGCAGAACACGAAGAGCATCAGGCCGAAGTCTTGCATGAAAGTCAGTACCGGCAGGGGTGCCGTGAAGTGTGCGTGTCCGGCGATGATGCCGGCAAAGAGCACGAAGGTTACGCCCAGCGAGATTCCACCCACTTTCAGCTTGCCCAGCAGCACGCCGGCGGCTATGACGAGCGAGTAGAGCAGGGCTATGTGAGCGATGCTGTCTTGAGCGGTGAAGAGATTGAAGAACCAGTCCATAATCATCTTTGTCTATCGCTTGATGCGTTTTTCGATTTCTTCCATGATCTGTCTTGCCGTGTCGAGGCCGTGCCTGTAGATATGTTCATACAGGTCGGGCTGGACGACGCCTGTCGACTCGTCCACGAAAACCATCGTCTCGTCGAGGCAGTTGATCTTCAGATCCTTGGCACCGGCGTTGCTGGTGATGAGGATGATGTCAATGGCATCTCCGTCCAGTCCCTTGCCGAAGTCAGAGGCTCTGTCGCCCAGGGTCTTCATCCGTGCCGCTATGATTTCGTCATACCTCACCATGGTGTGCCCCTGCTTGGTCATGTAGCCCATGGTCTGCCTCTCGTCGTCGAAGGCAACGACAAAGCTCTTGCCGGGGCCGCACACGAAGGCCGTGGGCAGGAATCCTTCCTCCGGCCGCAGTTTCAGGGAGGCCTGTGTCTCATCCTTTGTATCCCCGGCCGTGGTCTTTCTGTTGGTTTCTTCCGCCTTTGCACGGAGCTGCCGGAGCTGGGCAGACTTGCATATCAAGACTGCGGCCAGTGCGATGACGGCTAAAATAGAAATGGTTACTATCGGCATAATCCTGTTTTTTTAAATATTAGCAATAAGTGAATTAGGTATTTACAAAGATACTCCTCTTTTTCTTGTGAGATTCACTTTAGCTATGGATTCTGTGTCTTGCGGCTATCAGTGTTTTCTATCATCGGCATTGTTGTCCCCGCTGGGGTCGGAAAAAGTTAACAGGCAGGTCTCCCCGTGTGAGAGAGGGGGGAGCCTACCTGTCTTCTTTTCTTTCGTGGCTGTTTAGAGAGCCATGCAGGAAGTAACGCCCAGCGTGGTGGCAATGGCCGTCAGCACGCTGATCAGCGTCTGCAGCAATAGTTTCCAGGTTTCTTTTTTCATGATGAATGGAGTTAAGGAGTTAAAGAGTTGGGGGAACCTCTCCCCCCCTTCCCTTGGGAGAGGGTCGGGGAGAGGTGTTGCGGGGAGAGGTTGTTTTCAGGCTCCGGGCTGTTTGTTGCCGCCGCCCTCTGCCGGGGCAACGGGCTTGGAGGTGTCCACCTTGTTCTTCGATGCCTCCTTGCAGCTGATGCCGTCGAGCAGGTCGCGCACCACGATGTGCTTCACATGACCCTTGGCGTTCACGCCGTTGGGCAGCGAGTGGCTGGCGGGCAGGAAGTTGATGCGGTAGCCGGCCACATGCTTTGTCGCGTTGAAGTCGGCCGCGGTGGCTGCGGGTTTGGTGCGCATGCCCACCTTGAACTGTCCGAAGCCGTCGAGCCTCACGATGTTGGAGCTCTGGAGTTCGTCCTTCATCACCTCCACCATCTCGGTGAGCACGGCGAGCACATCGCTCTTCTTCATCGAGCAGTTGCGCTGGATGCGCTGTGCCACGGCGTCGAGGCCTACGATGTTCTGGTGAACTGCCTTCGCATACCACTTGCCCGGATAGAGCGAGTTGGAACGCTTGTCCTGATAAAGTCTGTACAAGATTGCCATAATTGTTTATGTGTTTTTAAGGTTACGGAGAATGCGCTCCGCTCGCATGGCTGCTTTTGTCAGGTGCAAAGGTAGCACATCAGGCTCCGGATCCCAAAAGTGAAGGATCCGTTTCAGGGCTTCTTGAGGGAACGACAATCGTTAATAAAACTTAACGACGCTTACTTTCCCCATGTGGAGAGGGGATTTCCCTTAGGAGAGGGGCGGGCGAGGTTTATAAATCACGCCCCTATATTCAAGCCGACTGCTTTCACTCTCTGCCCGGCCCTAAAGTAAAAGGCCGCTGAAAGGTCGCCTTTTAGCCGTCTTCTGCCTTCCTTTTAACGGCTAACAGCCTGCCTTTTAACGGCCTTTTACTTTCCCTGTCAGCCGCCTCACGCTCTTGCCTCCCCACGCCTTGTCCCGCGGTTTCAGGCGAGAGGATAATATTTAACAAAATAAATTGGCGAGATTGCTTGCGTAGTCCAGCGGAAAAGGCTACCTTTGCGCTTAACGGAAGACACCGATTTCCACGACCCCGCCCGAGCCATCGGCACGGAGCGGCGGCCGCCTTAATAATATAAACAGAGCAGAAATGACGATTTACATGAACATTGTGGGTCTGCGCTACTACGCCCTTGGAGACGGCAAGTGGCAGGAACTCTTCGACGGGCACGGAAGCCTGAAGCCCGCTCTGTCAGGGCGTGAACTGATATTGCGGCGTGCGACGGGCGCCGCCGTCGACGATGCCGTGGAAGCCCTCTGCGGCAATGAGCAATGGGGCAATGTGGCCGACGGACAGAAGCTTGTGGCAGCCTCCTGGCTCGAGGCGCACGGACTGGGACAAATCACGACAACCATCGTCGGCGGCGACTATGCCATGCACGCCTTGACCGTGAGGGCGGAACTGGACGCACAGTCGCTCTCCGTGATGCGAAAAGACTTTACGAAATACGAGGAGTGGATGCGCTCGGCAGCCGACTTCCCCGTGCTCATGCCCACGGCAGGGGAGCAGCAGCTCGACCGCACCCTCTCGTCGCTGGAATGGCTCACGGGGCAGGGGCGCTGGAGCCGCGACCAGTTCGGCGGACTGCTCCCGCTGCTGCCGCTCGACCTCAGCGGCGACACCGCCCTGCGGCTACAGAGGCTCCTGGCGCAGCTCGACAGCGCCGCCTCGCCCGAAGCATGGCAAGACGCCCACGCCCTGCGCTGTGCCCTCGTGCACATGGGGAGCACCGAGAGCCGGCTGGCATGGAAGGCCTTCTGGCAGCAGACGGTGGGCCGGTCGCCGCAGATGGCCACGCTGCGCGTCCTCGCCCGCCATGCCGACGCGGCCCGGCTGGAGTCTCTCCTGCTCGCCTTTCCCGGCGAGGTGTTCGCTCTCATGGAGGCCGACCCCGTGCTCGCCGTGGCCCGCCTCCACTATGCCCGTCTGCCGCGGGCCGTGCTCCGCAAGTTTGTCTCGCTCTGGATGCTCTGGCTCGACAGCGTGCAGCCCGCGAGAGTGGAGCAGTCCGACCGCCCCGACCAGTTCACGGCGCAGCAGACGGCCATCATGGCCTATTATCTGCTCGACGCGCAGCGCACGCTCTCCGGCGCGAGCCATCAGGCCGTGGCCGAGCTCTTCGCCCTCCTCTCGGGCTACAAGGAGCGCACGATCGTGCGCAAGCTCGACTTTCAGGCCCGGTTCGACTCGCCCCGTGTGCGGCAAGACCTCCACTTCGTGGCCTCGAAGGTGCGCCACCTCTTCCCCGAGGTCTATGCCAAGATCATGAGAGAGATGGAGGAGTGAGGAGTTAAGGATAAACCCCTCCTGAAGTGCCCCTTCTACGGGAGGGGCAGAGAGTAAGGGGTAATATTTGGAATAGCATTTTAAATAAAAAGGAGATGAAAAAATATCATTATATCATAATCGCATTGGTTACGATGTGCCTATTTTCTTGCCATTGGTCGGATGAAGGAGGACACAAGTGCATAACAATAGTCAATGCATCAGACTCAACTATTATCTATTCGATACAGCCAATGCACGAAAGAAACCTCCCTGTCAGTGTGATTTTGCAGTGGAGCGATACGATTAAACCATATTCCAACTCGTTGGCCTACTTTGACAGAGAACGCGACTGGTCGTGGGAGTCGTGCCTGGCCGGGTCCGAGTATTTGGTCGTTTCATTTATAGGCTATAATACATACAAGGCATGCAAGGAGAAATGCCTGCGAACGGGTGTCTTTACTATTGACGACAAGGATTTATTGTATCGCAAAGACTATACTTTGCAGGATTTAATCGACTGTGGCTTCGCCATTTTGTATCCACCTATAGGCGCTATAGCAAGCAAATAGTGAAAGAAAGTCTGTACATTAAACAGTGGAAAATGAAAGTCTTGTCAGGTATCTCGCCACGATGCAAGGCGATGAGATCGAGGCAAGATTGGTAACGGAAAACTCAACATTGGAATAATGAACTATCAAGTAAAGAGGTAATATGGAGAGCTTGTTTTTCTTTTTGTTTCTGTTGGCACTACCACGGTGGTGTGTGCGAAACCTATGAAGGCTGACGAGGTGGCCATATATATTTTGGACAATCAAATCTATGAAATTGATCCAAAACCTAACAAAGAAGAATATGCAAGGAAAAGGAAACTGTTTGTTGACAGCCTTTTTCATTATTTAGCTACACAATGCAGCGAGGATGCTTATTATATTGAGGATAGGACAAAGAGTTATTTTATTACAGAAAAGGGCAAGATGCTCCGCTCCAAAAGAAAGATAAATATTGGTAATCCACTTAACATTCAGAGGAGTATATTAATATGAAAGCGTTTTTTTAAAGTTTAATCTTGATGTCTTGCAACTATTTGCAGATGATGGCACAACGAGATATAATATACTTTTACTATGCCAAGTATGGATATAAGTAACAAAAGAAGATCATTTGAAGGTTGGGACTTTTGAGATTTTTGATTCTTACGATGAGGAAATCCGAAGGAAAGACAGTATAAATCACATGGAGTATTCGTTGCATGGAATGCCTGTCATGTCAGATAACGAAGAAATAGAAAAGAAAATCTATAAATATTGTTGGGAGAATCCCAATGTTTTCGTTTTTATGATCCGAGGTTTGCATGGCTATTGGGGTGTCTGTGATGGATAGACCGATGGTTCTCCCAAGGAGCGGAAGAAGCAAGGGATTAAAGGGAAGAATGCCATAGGCTTTCATCCCCCTTATTCCCTTATCCTCTATTATCCCCTCCCCTTGTGGGAGTGCCGGGCTGGGGCTCCCGTTTTTGCCATACCCCTGCCATGTCCCTCTCCATGGACATGGCGGATGGGAGGGCGTATCTTTGCGGCATAAACCATAAAAAAGGAGAAATGCCGTATGAAATCGAAACCGTTCCTGAAACTCAACCTCAACCTGCTCCACCGCCCCGACCACAAGTGGCTGCTCGGAATCGGCATGCCGCGGAAGCTGGGTGCCTATGTCCTCGTGCTCATGTATCTCTCCAGTTGTGAGCATGGAGTGGCAAGCTATGAATCGTTTCGCATGCTGAGCATGCTGACGCATATGACCCGTGGCTCGCTGCGCAAGCTCATCGAGGATTCCGGGCTGTTTTATGTGGACAAGGAGGGAGGGCTCTTTCAGAGCAAGTATCTCTGCGAGGCGCTGTCGTGTCGGCGTGTTGTCGGGCGTGTTGTCGGGCGAGTGTCGGCGCGTTGCCGGAGCCGTGCCGGCGCCCTGTTCGGACGCGAACCTTATTTATCGCGCCCGCGAAGATATAGATAAAGATATAGATATAGAGAAAGAAAAGAAAGAGGACGGCACGGCCGCCTCTTTCAGTGAGTTGTTGGACTCAAGGGAACGGGAGCCCGAGGGCGTGGCGGAGCTCTTCGCCGACGAGGCGCTGCTGCGTCAGGTGGCGGAGCGGGTGAACTACCTGATCTGCTCGCCGCGCAACCGTCCTCTGGTGCGTCGCTGGCTGGCCGACTACATCCGCCGCCGGGGCTACTATCGGGCTCATCCGCTCAACGGGCGGACGGCTGCGCTGAAACTCTACGAGCTGCTGCGCCCCGGCACTGAGACGCGCCGCCAGTTCTGGGAGTACATGAACCGCAACCTGGCCTAAGCAGGGGGGTAGCCGAGGTCCACCTCCATGCCCACATGGGCGTCCCAGTGCGCCTTGTCGAGCAGCTCGGCCTTCATCGACCTGTGCCAGTAGACCACATAGTAGGTCTCCTCCGTGGGATAGTAGTTGTTTTCGGCCTCGAGCAAGATGTTCCCGCCCGGAACGATCTCGTCGCCCTCGGCGTCCCACACTTGAATCCTGATGTCCTTCACCTGATAGGTATTCCGCGTTACATCGATGCTGATTCCGCCCTTGCCTTTGATGCGGGTCTTCGGATACTGCGCCTGGCTCTCCCAGATGCTCCCGTCCCCGTCTACGGTATACTCCGTCCAGGTGGCGCTGATGAAGCGCGGTCTATCACGACGGTTCTGGAAGAGTATCTGCACGGGATGGATCGGGATGACCGTCTCCTCGAGGTAGCTGCCCGTGTTGCCGAACTGCGCGGCCACGAGGTTGCTCGACATGAACGAGGTGGTATAGGCGAGGATGACGCCCTGCGTGTTGCGGTCGATGGTGATGCCGCTCTGCACATAATTGTTCACGCGCCTCTTCATCTCGTCCTGATAGGCGATGATGCGGTCGAGGGTGGTCGCCTGTCCGTTCTCCTGCCCGCTGTCGCCGGCCGAGAGACTGGTGCCGGGCACGCCCTCGTAGAAGGCGCTGGTTCCGGCGATGTTTCCTCCGTCGAGCACGAACCACGACTTAAACCGTATGTCCTGCGAGCTCTTCTTCCACTTCGAGTCGGCGGAGAAGTAGGTGCTGTAGGATGCCTCGGCCGTGGCGAGCATGGCCGAGGAGTGGGTCTCTATCTCGGAGCAGTAGTAGGCGCGGCGGCCGTAGGTTACGGAGTCTACGAAGAGCAGGGCGTTGTTGCGTATCTTCTGGCGCAGCATGTCTACGGTTACATCGTCGCCGAAGAGCTGTGAGTAGTCTCCGTCGGGCAGGTCGGCCTTCACCGTGTAGTATTTCTGGCAGAAGTCCCGGATGGAGATGCTGCGGCAGGAGTTGCTGCTCGACTCGTAGGAGGCCTTGAGCGAGGCGCCGGCATAGCCTGCCGAGGCATGCATGTTGAACTCGGCCTCCTTGTAGCTGTGGTAGGTCTCCGTCTTGTCCACGATGCCCGGCGGGATGGTAACGCCCGACTCGTAGAAGTCGTGGAGGATGTTGTCGATGGCGTGGTCCACGGCCACGGCCATGCTTCCCGAGGGTTCCTTGGAGGCGTCGGCCACGATGGAGTCTCGCCCGCTGATAACAGCGCCGTTGAACTGCTCCACGCGCACATTCACTTTGCCGCGCCTCACATTCAGGATGGTGGGGTTGAGCGAGGTTACATTGTCGTCGACCACGATGAGCGCCCCGGGGAAGATGGTGCCCGAGCTGGTGGTAACGCTCGATGTCTTGGCCTTGGTCTGCCAGTCCACACGCCGGTGTATCTTCAGATACTGTCCCGACTGGCTCGCTCCGGTGGTTCCCGCTTCGGCCGAAGTGAGCAGGCTACTGTCGGCGACGAGGCCGCTGATGTAGGCGTTGATGGCCCGCCGCCGGCCGGCATCGGTGGTTTCGCTTGAGCTTACTGCGGTAGGTCTGATATATCCGCTTGAGCTTTCTACGGTAGGTCTGGTATATCTGCTGCTGCCGGATCCACCTTGGCTTTCTTCTGAACTACCCTGCCGCTTACGCCTCATTGCGTCTATGTACATGTCCAGTATGTCGTCTTCTGTCATCATAATTTAAATGTTTTTAAAGGGTTAATAAATAAATGGGTTCATAAAAGTTCTATGCCTTTTGCTAATATAGCAATTAATCGGGTAATACACACTTGTAAGGCAAGGCATGCTCATAGGCGGACGGACCGCACCGTGAGCCCGTAGCCGCGGCTGTACCAGTCGCGCCCTTTCTCACCATGGTGTCACCCAAGCCGGCTTGGCGCCGCTCATCTGGCTTGTCGGAAAAGCTCGTCTTTTGTCCATACTTGTTTTGATTTAAAGGATGAGTGAATCTATTTACTGGAATTCCTGCTGTAAAATTAAGGACGGATAATGTAAAACCAACATTCAATTCCTGACATTCTTCATTCAGCCGATTAGTCAATTCCTGCCATCGCAAGGCCGATATCCCCTTTAAACAGGACATTCATGGCGATTTGTTGACTAATTTTAACAAATGCCCGCTTTTATGACTATAAAAGAAATCCGGCATCGGCCGGCCTTGGAGAGATGATTTGGACACCGTGAAAGACGGACTGCCGCCCACCGGAGACATGCAGGAGGAGGCACGGAAACCCCACGGACTGTTCCAGTAGACCACATAGTAGGTCTCCTCCGCAGGCCCCCCCGCAAGGAGGGAGTCAGGCTCTCTGCAAGAAAGAATTAGGGTGGAAGCCCGGCAAGGTTTTCTTTTAACAGTTGAAAGCCCGCCTTCTAACGGCTGAAAGGGTAGTAGGTAATGGAGGTTGGCGGCTATGCTCGACTAAGTAGCATTTGCCATAGGTTAGAACTTGATGAAGACACGGCTCTTCCTGTCAAATGTCTGATAGTCTATCCCGACCAGGAGCAAGAAGAGCGGTTTACATTTGCCAGATCCGAAGAACCAAGGTTTGAGAAAGTCTCAGGTTATGTGCGTTTCTATAAAGTTGGCATTCGGCTTCCCGTTATTTTTAATCGTTACGATGCCCCATAGATTAAAACATGTTTGAGAAGACTGCGTATTGCACCCAGAGGCAACGGGGAGGCAGAATGAGAGTTCCCCATCTGCCACCAAAGAGAAATGCCACAGTTTAAAAACGACTTTGATAAAATGGCGAAACGACTTCCCCAAAGAGGACAGACCCTATGAAACAAGGATAAAGGATTTCTGTTTTAAGCGTTGCGCCCAATCGTAATAGTTATCGGGTATCGCTTTTCTTTGTAATGAATTTCGGGCACGATAAAGGGTGTAAATCGCACGGCTCGTTGATTTACACCCTTGTTTATGGGCGGGGAGGAAAGGTTTTTCTAATACGCCTCTCCCTCCTCGATTTCCTTGCGGTCGAGCTTCTTGCGGTCTATCGACCACCAGGCATAGGCACCGTAGGCGATGATCACGGGCACGAGGAGCGACACCCAGAACATGGCGCGCAGGGTGGTCTCGCTGCTGGAGCTGTTGGCGATGGTGAGCGAGCTCTGCAGGTTGGCGTTCGAGGGATAGAAGGCGGTGTGGTTCCACCCGGCCATGAGGAAGAGCACGGCCACGGTGAGGATGACGCCGATGCCGGCGGGCCAGATGCCCTTGATGTAGTCTTGCCGGAGCAGGGTGCGCCCGATGCCGTAGAGCAGGAGCACGACGCCGGCGAGCAGTATCACGGCGAGCGGCCACTGGCTGAGCAGGTTGTGCAGGTATTTCATCGGTTCCATGAGGATGACGCCCGTGGCGGGGTCTTCGGCGAAGCCGTCCTTCAGGAGCGTGCGGATGAAGAAGGTGAGGAAGAGCACGAGGAACACGGCTGCGTTCATGGCGAGCTGCGGGCGGATGCGGGCGCGGATGGCGTCGTCGGCGATGTTGTTGTTCACATAGAGGATGCCGAGCACGCGGGCAAGGAAGAGCACGGCCGCGCCGAAGACGAGGTTCCACACATCGAGCAGCGCGTCGAGCCCGGCCGAGGCGTTGGCCCAGTGGCTGATGACGGGCTGCACGGCGGCCGTCATGTTGGCTTTCTCGATGATGAAGTTGCTGCCGTTGAAGAAGGTGGCCACGGCTCCGCCGAGCAGCAGCGGTCCGACGATGCCGTTGAGCACGAGGCATGCCTGGAAGGTCTTGGGCCCGAGGAAATTGCCAAGCTTGTTCTGGAATTCGTAGCTCACGGCCTGCACGACGAACGAGAAGAGGATGAGCATCCATATCCAGTAGGCGCCGCCGAAGCTGGTGCTGTAGAAGAGGGGGAACGAGGCGAAGAACGAGGCTCCGAAGGTGGCGAGCGTGGTGAAGGTGAACTCCCATTTGCGCCCGGTGGAGTTGATGACGAGTCGCCGCTCCTCGGGCGTCTTGCCGAGCTGGAATATCATGGAGTTGGCGCCCTGTACGAACATCAGGAACACGAGGAAGGCTCCCATCACTGCGATGACGAGCCACCAGTATTGTTGTAGGAATGAGTAGGTCATAGTTTTTATTTTTTAAATAAAGGATCTCTCCCCGAAGGGAAGAGGACTCCCTCTCCTTGTGAGAGGGAAGGGGGTGAGGTCTTTACTCCCTTACTTCCTGTGCCTCATACTCCGGCCCCTTCTTGATTTGCTTGCAGAGGATGCTGATCTCGACGAGGAGCATCGTGGTGAAGAGTGCGAGGAAGATGAAGAAGGTGAGTGCCACGCTGCCGGCGGCGATGTCGCTCACGGCCACGCCCACGGGGAGCATGTCCTGTATCGTCCACGGCTGGCGGCCCATCTCGGCCACGATCCACCCCGACTCGCTGGCGATGTAGGCCAGCGGGATGAGAGCCAGCGCGGCGATGTGGAACCAGCGGTAGCGGGCGATGTCGCGCTTGTGGGCGAGCCAGAGCGCCACGGCGAAGAAAAGGATGAAGAGACAGCCCAGCCCCACCATCACGCGGAAGGCATAGAAGGTGAGGGGGATGTGGGGCACGAGTTCCGCCGTGTTCTTGATGTATCCGTAGCCGAAATACCGGATGTTGTCCTTCAGCACGGGCAGCTGCGCCTTGGCCTCGGCGGGCAGCTCGTCGGGGGCCAGCTGTCGCCCGGCCGTGGCCTTGCGATAGGCTGCGAGGGCGGCTATGGCTTTCTTGCCGCTGGCAATCTTCTCGGCGAAGGAGGGCTCGCGGGTGCCGTCCTCGCGCGTATATCCGTTGATGATGTCGTTCACGCCGGGCACATATCCGTGCAGCGTGCGGGTGGCGAGCACGGAGAGCCCGTAGGGCAGGGCGATGCGCATCGGCGCCTCCTGCTGGTTCTCATAGTCGGGCTGGGTGAAGGGGTTCACGGCCGATATGAGCGTCAGGCTCTGGTCGTGGCCGCCGTTGTAGAGGGCTTCCATGGCGGCGAGCTTCATGGGCTGCACATGGGCTACCTTGTAGGCCGACTCGTCGCCGGTGATGGCAGCGAGCAGCGAGGCCACGAGCCCCACGGCGGCTCCTATCTTGATGCTCTCCTTGGCGAGCCGGTGCTCACGGTTCTTGAGCAGATACCAGCTGCTCACGCCCACGGTGAAGACGGCGCCGATGATCCACGACGAGGTGATGGTGTGGAAGAACTTGTCGACGGCGAAGGGCGAGAAGGCCACATCCCAGAACGAGGTCATCTCGAAGCGCATGGTGTCGGGGTTGAACTGCTGTCCCACGGGATACTGCATCCACGAGTTGGCCACGAGAATCCACCAGGCCGAGATGGTGGCACCGAGTCCCGTGAGCCAGGTGGCAGTGAGATGGAAGCCTCGGGAGACCTTGTTCCAGCCGAAGAACATCACGGCCACGAAGGTACTCTCCATGAAAAAGGCCACGATGCCCTCGATGGCCAGCGGCGCGCCGAACACATCGCCCACCATCCAGGAGTAGTTGCTCCAGTTGGTGCCGAACTCGAACTCAAGGATGATGCCCGTGGCCACGCCCATGGCAAAGTTGACGCCGAAGAGCTTCTGCCAGAAGCGGGCCGTGTCTTTCCAGAACGGTTTGCCCGTGCGGTAATAACAGGTCTCGGCAATGCCCATGACGACGGCCATGCCGAGCGTGAGCGGCACGAAGAGCCAGTGGTAGATGGCTGTCAGCGCAAACTGGGCTCTCGACCAGTCGACGGTCGCCGCGGTAATGTCTAAAAACAGGTTTTGCATAATAGTTTAATTAATTTAAGGTCTCTCCCCCTTTTTGGGAGACCCTTCGGTCATCGACCGAATTCACATGATTTTTAAATTATGTCTGCAAACATAACAAAAAATCCTGATACCTCCAACGGTTTCCTGTAAAAATTACAATTTTATTTTCTTTTCTCCCTCCTTGTCTCTGCGGAGAGGGAGCAAGGGAGTAAAAGCCTCTCCTTGGACAGGTCAGGGGCAACGATGTCGGTGGGCGGTATCATCAGGGCGAAACCTAAGTTTCACTCGCGGAAGGCTTTCTCCAAGAGATTTGAGCGGACGAACACAAATCCGGAGGCAACCCTCAATGAGAGCCGCGGGATCAGGATAACGCCAACGGGAGGCACCGTCGGCAACCGGCCGGCGCTTCCTGAGTGCCGTATGGATAGTGCCTCTCTGGCAGAATCCCGTCAGGACAGAAAGCCGTTAGAAGGCCGCCTTCTAACGGCTGAAAGGAGGGTAAAAGGCCGTTAAAAGGCGGGCTTCTAACGGCTAAAAGGAATGTGGGAAGCGGCTAAGAGGAATGCTGAAAACTGTCAGGAGCAAATGCGTCCGGCGGTTTTTGTTCATGAGGATCAAGGGTGGAGTGCTCATCCGTGGCGGCCAGCGGCAGTTTTTCCGAATCTCGTTTGTCATTTCAGGAAAACTCCTTATCTTTGCAGCAGGTAAACATAACGAGAATGGTTTTATAATGGCAGATGTATATGAAGACTTTCTTGCATGAATTCCTCTTGTGGGGCGCGGTCATCCTGGGGATGCTCGTACTGGGCGGCTGCGTCCTCCGCTTCGACAAGGAGGAGGATATCCTGGCCTACCTGAAGGAAAAATTCCCCGGCCAGCGGATTACGCTCCAGCCCGGGCACAAGACCTCCCGGGGATGGACGGAGGACTGGCGGGTGTGGACCTTCACGCTCTCGGGCTACCCCAAAGACACCTTCCAAGTGGCCAGCCACATCAAGAGCTATCCCGTGCCGATGCTGAAGACCATGAGGCATATCATCGATAATTTCAACAAGGTGGTCGTCCTGCGGCGAGAGCGGGAGTTCGAGCAGGGCCCGCTGCGTGCCTTCGACGCACCCACGCGCCGCCTCTGGCGCCGTTTCCCTCGCGAGGGATTCTCGCTGCGGGCTGCCCGGTGGGAGGTGGAGACGCTCGGCGACATCCGGCGTGCGAAGCAGTTGATAGACGCCTTCGAGGCTTTTCTCGCCGAAGAGGGGGTCGGCCGCCGAGCCTGTTATTACCTGCGCATGTATATGCAAGGCCACTGCTACGCCCTTGAGGGCGAGGGAAAGGGCGTGGACATCATGGACGGCCTGGAGGAATCTCAGCCCGGCAGCAAGAGCCCTCACTATCTGGAATACGAGATCTACGACCAGGCAGACCGCCGGAAAGTCTGCCGGATGTTTTATAACAGCGTGATGGAATATCATCAGCTGATGGCCGACCGGGGCAACGGCGTTACCGACGACAACCTCCAGGCATGGAACGAGGAGCAGCTGCAACTGTCGAGGCGCTGGCCGGAGATGACCGAGGCCGAGCGCGACTCGCTCCGCGACCTGTTCGTTGGCGGTGATGGCGATGTGCGCAATGTGTTCCTCGATACCGGGCAAAAGCCTTTCCTGCTGGCCGTCTGGGCTGATTCAGACATGCGCCCCGAGAGCCGAGGCCTCTTCCTCACCTATCCTCAGCTGCGGGAGTTCTGCCTGCGCAGCGGCTTGCGGGTGCAGGGCAGGGGCGACCACTTCACCCTCCGAGGCGTCGACGGCAACCACTATGAGTTCTCCACGGCCTTTTATAGGGAGAAACCCGAAACCGTAGGCTTCCTCGAAGACACCTGTTTCTATCGGAGAAACGGCCGTCAGGTTATCATGCCCGCCTTCTGGAGTCGCCGAGACTGCGTAGGCGGCGGGCTCGCACGCCGCCTCACGGGCCGCGACCCCAGACAAATGGTGGTGCGCTGAACCCCTGTCTCTCCCTCAACAGAGAACCATGATCTCTTCAACGGAAAGCAACATGAAAGAAAAACTAATCAATCTGTGCGGCACGCTGCTCCTCATCGCCTTTGCCGCCGGCTGTGGCTGGACAGCCGTGGAAATGTTCCGGCAGGGCGCGTGGATGAAGGGCTTGTTCGTTGCGCTGGGCGCGCTGCTGTTCGCTGCCCCGCTGCTGGTGCCGCCCTTCTCCAAGCCCGCGACGCCGGAGGTTGTGCCGCCGCTGGTTCCGGAGGTAGACCTGCCCGAGGACGAAGAGTCGCTGCTGGCGCTGGCGAGGCAGGTGGCGGGCGACGACGAGGGCACGATGCGGGTCGTCATGGAGAGCCTTGAGAATCCAGAGACCTTCTATCCCGCACGGGCCATGGCCTCAGGGGAATACGCGACCGACTATCGAGAAGTGTGGGAAGCCTTTCATGACAAGCCGGATTGGTTGCGCAGCGAGGGACTGCGCTATGTGCTGACAGAGGCTAAAGCCATCGTCATGTTCGACTGGAAGGACTCCTTGGATGCCTTCGTGGACGAGATGCAGGAGCTGCGAAGGGTGAGGTGCCATCGCCTGCCCATACCGATAGACTTGCTGGACGAGACTGCCGACATTCCCCATTGGTGCCATGCGCCCAACTGGCTTTGGCGACCGCTGGGCTACGAGACGATGTTCATCGACACCAAAGCCGACGAATATCTTGTGGCCGTCGTGCCTTATTCACCCAATCCATACATGCGATGATTTTGAGAGGGACGAGCGCGGCGAGCCTGTGAGTAAGCTTTCCTCCCCAAGGGGAGAGGGTTGGGGTGAGGTTTTTGTTCTCTTATTCTCCCTCTGCCTGGGGGAGGGTCGGGGAGAGGCGCAAGATCTGTTCCGACACAAACTCCGGTTCCTCGCCCTTGTCCGCCTTGTTGCGGATGAAGTCGGGAAAGAAGAATAGCTTCAGTACGGCAAAGATGATGACGAGCTTGATGAGTATCACCGTCCACAGCGTCTTGCCCAGCGTCATGCCGCGAAATCCGTCGTAGTAGAGGTGGTAGGCTTGATGGAGGAATCGTATGAATGTTTTCACATAAATCTTGTTATGGCTGCAAACTTAACAAAAAAAAATGATACTCCCAACGGTTTTATGTAAAAATTACAAATATATTTTAATAACATGTCCGAGGGCG
>CAUULA010000007.1:0-40243 GCA_963545855.1 uncultured Prevotella sp. | reverse complement strand
GATGACGTCGAGTCTCGTGGGCTCGGAGATGTGTATAAGAGACAGCCTGTAAGTGTGTACAGAGCCAGTAAAAGAACGGTGAGAAAGCGTTTGGCGGCAAGACGGTTAATTTCCATAATGTAGCTTTGTTAAATATTATGCTGCAAATTTAATAATAAAACCAATTTGTGATACAATAGTATCGTATTTTTTTCGTTACCCATTATAGTTCTCTAAAGACCGAGAAATGGCTTTTCTACCTATTTTTTGTCGTTATTATCTTTTATTGGCATGCTTTGTATGAGGAAGATTCTTTTTACCAGTCTATTGTTATTGGTGTCCGCGTCCGTTCAGGGTCAGAGTTATGAAAGTCTGTGGTTGCAGTTCAGTTCGAACTTGGAAATGAAGCCTCGGACAGCGATTGGCATTTTGCGAAGAATCGAAGCGAAGGCCGAGAAAGAGCATGCCTACGGCCACTTGTTACGGGCCCAGATAGAGCGGAGCAACCTTTCGGCGGTTCTTTCACCCGACAGCGTTGCGTCTTTTGTGGAAGCCTTCAAGCAGTGGGAGGCCTCTCTGCGCACCCGCAAGCCTCTGCTGGCCAGCATTTATGCGGCTTTCCTGCACAACCAAATCCCCAATGACACGCTCTACAACCGACTTGCGTTGGCCAATATGCCTCTGCTGGCTTCGGCAAAGGCTGCCGATTTCGCCCCTACTGTGGAGTTGGGACCTGATGGAAAATATTTTGACAACGATCTCTTGAGTGCCATCGGCTATTATTTAAGTGATTTCAAGTCGCTCAACGCCTATTACACTCAGGCGAAAAACCGGCCTGCCGCCTTGCTGACAGGTCTTGAGTGGCTTCGCCAGCGTCGTCCGTCACGGTTTACGAAGCGGCTTCGCCGGACTTATCTCCATTCATTAGATTCTCTGGAAAGTCTCTATTCCGACTTGGAATTGGCGGCCGAGATAGCCAAGGAGCGTTATGGAGTGATGGCCGGGGACGAGAAACTTTCGGTGAAAGAACGCTTTGAATACCTCGCGGAGGCTCTGAACCGCTATTCCGGTTATCCGCATCTGGAGTATCTGAAGAACCAGAAGGCCCGCCTGACGACACCCGATTATGAACTTCGCTCTTCCCAAAATCCCCTGACCACGCAGGATTCGGTCAGGCTGCGGATAGACTATACCAATCTGCACAGGTTGCAGCTGGTGCTCTATAAGATCAATATGCCGTCGTCGGAATACGACCAATTGCGCAATGAGAAACGCTCTTTCGAAGCCTTGGACTCCATGGGCTACCTACAGCAGATGCCTTCCCATTGCTTTTCCCGTAGCTATGCTCCTTCAACGGAGTATGCCACCTATCAGGATTCCCTGCTCCTTCCTCCCTTGCCGACGGGCATTTACCTGGTGCGTGCCAGCTCTTCGGAGGTGTCGGGTGCACCCCGGGAGGGCCTTATTCGCGTCAGCGACCTACGCCTGTTGTCGCTGGGGATGGCCGACGGAAAGAAAGTCAAAGTAATTGTTGTCAATGCCCTTACGGGTCGGCCTGTGCCTTCTGCCTTTGTCAGACAGGGTGAGAAAGTGTGGAAGTGCGACGAAAAAGGCGAGCTCTTGCTGAAAGACGAGGGGGCGAAAGTATGGATTTATACGGTCGCCGACGCCGCCTGCCCCTCTAAGTATTTGTCAGGAGGCTATGGCTATAGTGATTCCGACTACGAGAAAGAAGCCCGCATGGCCCTTTTCACGGACCGGAATCTCTATCGTCCGGGGCAGACCGTTCATGTCGCGGGCATCTATTATGATCAGTATCACCATCAATTAAAGGTGAAGGCGAAGAAGAAAATCACGCTCGAACTTTATGATGCCAACAGCCAGATGCTGGCAGAAAAAAAGGTCATGACCGACGATTTCGGCACCTGTAGCGCTGATTTCGAACTGCCGAAGTCAGGTCTGACGGGAACTTATTCCATAAACGCCGATGACGAGAGCGTGGAATTCCAGGTAGCGGAGTATAAGCGCCCTACCTTCGGGGTATCCATCGACAAGGTAGACTATGTCTATCAGCTCGGCGATACGCTGCGCCTGAAGGGGCATGCCAAGAGCCTCATGGGTGAGCCCGTGCAGCGTGCGGCGGTAGAATATACCATAAAGTTCAAGTCTCAAGGCAACTCCAAGCAGGAGGAGTCGCCGTCTTCGGCCTCCTTGAATACCGTCTCCGACGAGCATGGCGACTTCACTTTGCCGATACCGCTGGTGGCCGATGTGGAGTTTGACGATAACCGATATTGTGCCTATGAAGTAGAGGTGAAGATTACGGATATGGCTGGCGAGAGCGACGAGCAGCATCTGGAGTTTCCCTTGAAGGCAAGGCCCATAGAACTGTCGGCCAACTTCAGAAATGGCGACATGGTTACTTTGCCCCGCCTGAGGACACTCTCCCTGACACCGCTCAACAATAAACGCATTCCCGTGAAGGCCGATATCGCCTACTGGTATAAGGGATTTGAAGGCGAGAAGTTCCTCTTAAAGGCTGGCGAGAAGGCCGGGCTCTGCCTTCCGCAGGGAGTTAAGGCGGGGCGGCTGAAGTTTTTGGCTGCCTGCCAGGGCGATACCCTTCACCGCGATTTGATAGTTTTCGACCCACGGGCAACCCGTCCGTGCTATACTACGGATGAATGGTTCTATCAGGATTTGGATGAGTTTGCCCCGCAAAACCAAGTGCCCGTAACCGTCAGCATCGGTTCCTCCGAGCAGGATGTGCATGCCTATTACGCCATTTTTGCCAAGGACAAGCTCATTGAGAGCGGCACGATGGACTTCAGCGATTCCATCTGTACCCGGAAATTCCTCTATCACGAGGCTTACGGCGACGGCATTGTGGTGGCCGTGGGCTGGTATCGCAACGGACAGGCGCATACCCATGAGTTCCGGATAAAGGCTCCGCTGCCCGACAAGCGGTTGTCTTTAAAGTGGAATACTTTCCGCGACAGGCTTCGCCCGGGCACTTCCGAGGAGTGGAGTCTTCATGTCGCTACTCCCGACGGGCGGCCTGCCGTGGCACAGTTGATGGCTACGCTCTACGACCAGTCGCTCGACCGCATCAACGAGGAGTATGCTTTCCATTTCTTCCCGAATCTCTATAACCGTCTGCCTGATGTGGAGTGGCAGTATCTTGATGGCGGGGCACTCTCGGTGGGGGCATCCGCCGACTTCAATCCGATTCCCGAGTCAGGCCTTGCGCTGAATCTATTGAACCTTGGCGGTGTGCTCGGTCAGGTGCGTGGAGTCGTCAGCGATGACAATGGCGACCCGCTCATAGGCTGCGTGGTGCGGGTCGTGGGTACAGACCGAAGCACCGTTACCGACATCGACGGGCGCTATTCCATCAAGGCCTATATGGGTGAGGTGCTCGAGTTTTCCTTCATCGGCTGCCACTCGCAGCGGCAAAAGGTGGCTACGGGGATCCTGAATGTACGGATGACATATGACAGTAACGGGCTCGACGAGGTCGTCGTAATAGGCTATGCCGCACAAAGGACATCGGGTATGACGGGCTCCGTGCGCAAGGTAAAGTTCACGGCCCCCGTCATCAAGCGAGATTCTGAAGAGAAGGTGGTGGATGCCCTTTCGGGAGCTTTGCCTGGTCTTTATGGGAACAGGGCACCGGAGAATCCTCTTAGAATACTTGATCAGCCTGGCGAGGTGGACTCGCTGGGGAGCAAGAAGCCTGACGCCGACGCTGTGGCTGTCGTTCCCGTGCGTGAGAACCTGAACGAGACGGCTTTCTTCCTGCCGAGTCTGGCCACCGATGCCGACGGCAATATCTCGCTGAAATTCACCGTTCCTGAAAGCATGACGGCGTGGAAGTTCCTGGGGCTGGCTCATACCCGTGATGTGCGCTATGGCATTCTGGAGGCGGAGGCGGTGTCGCGCAAGGACTTTATGTTGCTGCCCAATCAGCCCCGTTTCCTCCGAGTGGGCGACGAGGGCACGATTTCCGCCCGCATCTTCAATTCCTCCGACCATGCCGTGAGCGGCTCCGCCATGTTGCAATTGCTGGATGCCGCGACAGAGCAGGTGGTCTACGAGCAGCGTAAGGACTTCTCCGCGCCCGCCGGGCAGCAGCAAGTGGTGAGCTTCAGTTATGCTCCCAAGTCCTCCGACCCTGCCCTTCTTATTTGTAAGATGATGGCTTTGGCCGACGGCACGAGCGATGGCGAGCAGCACTATCTCCCCGTTCTCTCAAACCGGGAACTGGTAACGCAGACCCTCACCTTCACCCAGCAAGAGCCCGGGAAAAAGACTTTCGACCTGCGGAAGCTGTTCCCCGAGAAAGACGAGACCAACCGTTTGACGGTGGAATATACCTCCAATCCTTCGTGGCTGTTGCTGCTGGCTCTCGCCAAGTATGCCCATCCCTATGATGACTGTGCTCTCTGCCAGTCGGGAGCGTACTATGTCAATTCCCTTGCACGCCATATTCTCACTTCCTCGCCCGACATTCGCAAGACCGTGGAGGCGTGGGCGAAGGATACGACGATGACAAGTCCGCTCCAAGGGAATGAAAACCTGAAAACCCTGTTGCTGGACGAGACGCCGTGGGTGGGTACGGCCAAGGGCGAGACCCGCCAGAAAGAGAATCTTGTAAACTTCTTCAAACGAAGCCGGATAGACCGGGAACTGGGGGCCAACCTGCGTCAGCTACGCCGCTTGCAGAATGCCGATGGCTCATGGAGTTGGTTTAAGGGTATGGACGGAAGTTTCTTTGTAACCCTTGCCACGGCAGAGGCATTGGTGCGGTTGAACGCCGCAATAGGTTCGCAGACGGAGACCCGGGAAATGCTCTCGTCGGCTTTCGGTTATATGGGAGCGGCTGCGGAGAGGGAAGTGGCTCGCCTACAGGAGCGTCGGCAGCCGTTCCTCTCGTCCGAGTGGTTGGAGTATCTCTACCTCTGCGCCATCGAACAACCGCAGCTCAAGCCGTCGGTAAAGGTTGCCAACGACTCTCTGATTTCTCTCATTGAGAGCGATGAGTCGTTGCAAACCATGTTCTCACGGGCCATGGCCGCCATGATTCTCCATCGTGCAGGCCATGAAACGAAGGCCCGGGACTATGTGGAAAGCCTGAAGCAGTACACCGTTTATCGCGAGGACATGGGGCGTTACTATGACACGGCCCGGGCCGGCTACGCCTGGCGCAACTACAAGATTCCTACCCAGACGGCTGCCATCGAGGCCATCCGGATGGTTACGCCCGAAGACATCGTTACCCTGCGGCAGATGCAGCTGTGGCTGTTGCAGGAGAAGCGAGCCCAGTATTGGGAGAACCCGGTTGTAACGGTAGATGCTGTGAACGCCTTCCTCGCAGGACGGGAAAATGCCTTTGTGTCGGGTGTGCCGCCTGTTTCCATTACTTCCGACGGTATGCTTCATACCTCGACGGCTACGCCGCAGATAGGTTATGTGCGTGCCACGATGCAGCCCGATGCCGCTACCCAGGTTACCATCGACAAGAAGGCGGCCGGCCCGAGCTGGGGCTCCCTCTATGCGCAGGCCGTAAAGGAGGTGGGGAATGTGGAATCCTCGGGGACGGAACTGCGGGTGAAGCGGGAGCTCCTGAAGGATGGCGAATTGATTGCTGCCGACGGACAGAAGGCGGTAAAAGCATTGAAGGTGGGGGATAAGGTAACTGTCCGCATCACGATTGATGCCGGACGCGACCTCGACTTTGTGCAGGTGTGCGACAAGCGACCGGCCTGTCTGGAGCCTACCGTGCAGTTGAGTGGCTATGACTATACGCTGCGCTGCTATTGTGCGACGAAGGATGTGGCAACCAATTATTTCTTCGATAAACTCCACAAGGGGCATTGGACGATAGAGAAGGCCTACTTCGTGGATCGTGCGGGTCGCTATTCGTCGGGCACCATCACCGCCCAGTGTGCCTATGCTCCCGAATTCTCAGCTACGGGCGGCATGCTGGAGATAGAGGTGGAATAGGTTTCGGGAGACAGGGAGGCTTCCATAAACAAGTGCAGGGCGATGCTTTCCTTATGCCTGATCCTGTCAACAGGGTCTTAATTCCATTCTTAAGGGAACGAGCACGGGGCAAGGAAGTGAAGAGGCAGTTGAGAGGGGTAAAGTAAAAGGCCGTTAAAAGCTCGGCTTTTAACGGCTAAAAGGTGAGTAAAAGACGGCTAAAAGCTCTCCTTTTAACGGCCTTTTGGTTTTAGGGAATAAAAGAATAAGAAAATAAAGGAGTAAGAGCCAGTAGTATTCTCTCCCCTCATCCCTCTCTATCTCCTCTCTTCGGGGGATAAGGGAAGGTCTTATTGAGCAAAAAAAGACCCGCTGGAATCACTTCCGACGGGTCTTGGTCTCAAAGAGAGATTTTATTTTGAGAATAAAGATTACTCATCTTCCTTGGTCTTATCCTTGGTCTCTAATTTTGATTTAAGGAAGAAGTAGGCGAGCAGGCCGATGCCTACGCCTACGGCGAGGACGATGAAATAGTCAAAGGATCCTTCACGCAGGTTCAACAGAATGTCGACACCCCAGCCGAGTCCTAAGCCAATCAGGGAGCAGCCCCACATTAGGGTACTGTACTTGCTGCCCTCGCTCTTGGTAGGCTCTACCAGTAGTTTGGCCGTTTCAGCGTCTACATGGTTCTCGATAATAGACTGCCGGATTATACGCTCGTTCTTTTTCTTATGATAGATAACGAGGAAAGAAGTGATAATTGCTACGATTCCACACAAGATACCCATACTCGAAATAATGGCTCCAGCTTCGAAAGTATTCATAATCTAATATTTTAATTGGTTAAACTTCTACTTAAAAGACATGCCGGTTACAGGATTATTACATTGTCCGGACAGAAAAATTTTCAATCATTTGATATCCGGCCCCAATCATCGAGATACCGAATACCGACATGGCAAAGGCAACGGGCAGGGAGAAGCCCGATTGTGCAACGGACTGGTGGGCGCAGTAGAGCATGAGCATGACGAAGAGGGGGAGTCCGAAACATACCGCTAAGAGCCGCAGCCACTTGCGAATGCGTTCACGGCGGGCTGTGCTCTTTATTTCCATCATCACGCTCTGATTGATGCCTTCGAGCAGTTCCTGCCGCTCGAAGGTCTCTCTCATCAGTTTATTCAATTCTTCATCGGTCATGATTTTGTGCTTTGATTGTTGACTTCAAGTGTTCGCGGATTCGATGCAGGCGCACCAGTACATTCGATTGTGAGAGATTAAGCTGTCTGGCAATGTCGTCGGTCTTGACTCCTTTATAATAATGGAACCGGATGATTTGCCGGTCTTGCTCGGGCAGGGCGTTGATTGCCACTTCCATTCGTTGCAACTTCTCCTCATGCTCGTCGGAGTATGGATTGTCGGGGAAGTCGCGCTCCAGTGCTTGTGTCCGCCGTCGCCGTGCCTTTTCCAGAAAGTTTAGTGCAAGGTGTGTGGCGATGGTCATGAGCCATGGGCCTAACGAGCCCTTTCCGCTCCAGCCAGAGAGATGGGTGTAGGCCTTAATGAAAGTCTGCTGCGAGATTTCCTTAGCCAGTTCCTCACTCTTGACGATGCCAAGAGTTTTGGAAAAGACCATTCCGGAATATTTCCGCATAATTTCCCCGAAACAGTCTTTGCGGCGACGGTCGAGGATAAGCCTCACTATTTCCAAATCTTCCATATGGCATTCGTTTCTATTCCTAAAGACAGACGCAGGAGCGAATTATTACATTAAAAGGGCAAAAACTTTGTGCAAAGATATAAATATTATTGAATAAAAGAGCCCGTAGGCATATTCAAATATTCTATTTCCTGCCTTTGCGATGTTTTGCGATTTTTCATTATCTTTGCATCCGATGACACCACAAGAAGCCATAGCAATGCGCATGGCAAGCCAGCAGTTGCTTGCCCCGCAGTTTGACGATCCGAGAGAAATCGTATCGTGGATGGGGCCTATGCAAGCCCAGGACTATAATTACTTCCGCTGGGCGTTGGGTATCCGACAGCAGAATCCGTGGCTCAAGGATGTCAGGGAGGCCTTCGATAGGGGAGCTCTCTTCCGGTTGCATTTGTGTCGTTGTACGGTGCATGTTGTAACCCATGAAGACATACACCGCCTCTTGCCTCTCTATCGGGAGCAAAACTTGCGCACCACGATGTCTTGGGGCAAAGCATTGAATATTACGGTCAGCGAGGAGGAACATGCGGAAGTCCTTGAAGCGATGAAGGAGATTCTGGCTGGGCACAGTTCCCTAACCCGTGAACAGATACGACAAGAACTGTTGGCGCAAGGCTTTAGGGCAGAGAGAAAATCCATGGTACAATACATCTATCGTGCAGAAATAGAGGGCGTGATATGTTCTGGAATGATGACAGGACGGCATCAGAGTTGGATGCTATTGGGCGATCATGTCGCCAAGTCTCGTGAATATTCGCAGGAAGAGACGCTTGCCTTGTTGGCGATGAAGTACTTCCGCAGCCACAGTCCCGCTTCTTTTGACGATTTCTGCTGGTATACAGGCCTCCCCAAAAGACAGAATCGCAAGGCAATGGAACTGATAGCACCAGAACTGCAGGAGGTAAAGATAGGGGAAACCGTGATGTTCGTGCATCGTGATGCTCGTGTGTCAGCAGGCTTGGAGCGGCAGGTAGCCTTGCTTTCTCCTTACGATGAATACCTCATTGGCTATAAAAGCCGCTATATCTCACTCGACAAGAAGTTTAAGGCAAGAGCGCACAACGACAATGGAATCTTTCATCCGGTCGTGCTTTATGAGGGCCGAGTGGTGGGGAATTGGCACTCCAGTATCGACAAGGGTGGTGAAAAGATTGTCGTCGAAATCTTTACCAGAAAGCGTGAAGTTACTCAAAAACGACTGGAATCGGGTATGCATCGTTTCCGAGAATTTTGCAAATAAGCCAGACTATCTGCCTCCCGATGTGTCCGAAAGGGGCATGTTTCTTATTTTGGAGGACAGATGTTCCTTCGGATGAAGGAGCACCGGAAGCAGGAACATTGGGAAAAATAATCCCGGAGGAGACTCCGGGATTAAATGACAAACCATTGTCGTCATCTCGGCGATATGGTTTCTTTTTAAAATAAGTAATTTCTTACTTAAACCTAACTTAAATGATTATATGCTTAAAATGCAAAAGAGTTTCACAACTCGTATATATTACACTTCAGAAGTGGAAAATACTTAGTCAGACAGCATGTTTAGTATAATTTAAGAGATGGGGGGCTGTAGCGGATTCCATAAGTAAGTGCAAAGTTACGCAATTTAGTCTTTAATCATGTCAACAGGCTTTGCAATTCTATTTTTCGTTCTGGGTCTGTTGACTCTTTAACTCTATTTTGGATTCATAGAGATCATGTTAAAAATCATCAAACACTCGCCTTGCAAGGCCTTTTTGCTTACCTTTGCATAAAGATATAAATACATGACATGTACACGCTTCATAATCTTTACCGTTCCACACTCATGGGCGCTACAGCCCTCGTACTCTTCTCTTGTGACGGCGGCAACCGTACCGCACAACGGCTCTGTACTGGTGCCAACTCGCTCAAGCGGGCCGATGAGGTCATCCGCACCACCGACAGCCTCCTTGCTCACAGTCATCCCTCACGGCATCAGACGGCCCTGCTCCAGCTGGCTAAGGCCAAGGCCCTGTTCGTGAAACATTTCTTCTCGTCCCAGTTCCCTACCGGCCTCGACTCCCTCATTGACAGTAGCGTGGCCATTATGGAACGGCAAGGCTATAAGGATCGCTTGGCCGAGGCTCACTATTTTCAAGGCATGATTCAGAGTCTTTTCTTCGGCAAGCAGGTTGAAGGCATGGTCGCTCTCGAGAAAGCACGCCTCGAAGTGCCCGATGACAGCCTCGACCTGCAGTCGCGCATCTATCAGCAGCTGGGCTCAGTCTACGAGCTCATGGGCAACCTCGACATGGCCATCAACTATATGCGCCGTGTCATTGCCATCGAACGGCAGCGGCAAGACCCCATGACCATTATGGTCAACAGCTACAATATCCACACGCTCTTTCGAAAAAACGGCCAGACCGACAGCTCAGACTACTATCTGAGCCTAGTCATCCGCGAACGGCCTAAGTTCAAAGATCCGCGTTTCAATGTCTTCAATGAGTCGTTCGGAACCTATTATCTCGAGCACCACGATCTCCAACGGGCACGCTATTACTACAACCATGCCCTCAAGACCGATGGCCGTCTGCCAGAGGTGCAACTCGGGCTGGCTCAGATTGCCCGTCTTGAACACCGCCCCGCCGAGGCCCGGCATCATTTGCAACTGGCCCAGACCTTGGCCGACACGCTCTTCCACAACAACCAGAACTACCCGATGGCCATGCCCTATTTTCTGCGTCGGCTCGCCGCCTACCACCATGCCGACGGCAATGCGCAGCAGGAGCTTCGAGCCTTGGCCCGTCTCGATTCGATCTCCACCGTCATGAACCGCGCCAACCAGCGGCTCGTCAACAAGGCCATGCTACTCGAACAAGACTATTTGGCCCGGCAGATTGAGAGGCAACACCGCCGCGAAACCCGCATCACCGTGGCGCTCATAGTGCTTGCCAGTCTCATCGCGGCCACTCTGGTCTTCTACTTCGTGCGCCGCCTCGTGCGCTCCATCCACGCCAGGCTCAACACCGCCACTCAGCGCAGCTACAAGCAAGCCTACGAGATTAGCAAGCTCAAGACGCGCATCGAAGAGATGCCCATCGAGCTCACCGACAAGATTCAGATTGGAAAACCGCTTTACGAAGCCATCGCTTCGGGCCGCCGGACGATGAAGAACTGGAGCCGGAAGGAGTTTGAATGCTACATCAACTACGCCCGCCTGGCCGACAAAGAGATATTCTCCCTCCTCGACACCAACTACAATCAGCTGGCCACCAAGCCCACCATTTTCCTCTATCTCTGGAAAAAGGGCTACACCGATATCGACATTTCGCGCATCATGAATGTCAGCAATGGCAGCATCCGCACCATGCGCTACAACATCCGCAAGCAACAAAAGGAGTCCCTCTGACCCTCCCTGCCCATGCAGAGGAAGGGAGTTTTTCTTCCTCTCCCGGCGTCTGGTAGAACGCTCCGTGGTGGTTTTCAGATGAGAAAAGGGAATTTTGTCTTGGATAATGTTAATTTTCCAGAATTCTTTCTCTCATTACGGGAATATCATTATCTTTACCATTCAATGGTAAAAATGTTCTTTTTAAGCCTCTCGATACATGCTTGCGCGTACATTAAATATACTTATTCTCCTGTTTTTTACCACTATCGGGCGGGTGCAAGACAAGAGTGAGCCCCACTTTCCACGAATCGCCGGAGATTATCTTGCAGTATTTGCTGAAGGCATATCGGTAGGCCATAGACTCTTTCCTTTGCCTGGTTATACCCACAATACCATAATATAAATTTGCAAAGTCCGTATAAATCATGAAAAAGAGAATCCTACAGCCATACCTCTGGTCGCTTCTGTTTATTTTATGTACAATGAAAGCACAAGCCCAGGATGAGAGCCTGTGTCCTATTGACAATCCTTCGCCCGAGTTGAGGTTGAAGCCTGGCAGCTTGTTGTCAAAGAAACAAGCCGTCTTTGATATCGAATCGCTCATTTACAATATCAGCGAGATCCACCCGGATATGTTTTCCGTCTGCAAGCAAGGTAACTTTCTGCAAATGGTAAACCAGATAGAGGCTGATTTTCCGGACTCATTATCCACCCTGCAATTGTTCGAAGCCCTACAGCCCCTTGTGGTGAAGATCGGCGATGGGCACACCTCATTGCACTTCCCCTTCAATGATGTGTTCAGGAAAGACACCCCTCGGATACCGCTATCATTTGAAATCGGGTCGGACAATGTCCTTAAGGTCTTATTTTGTCTGGACGATAAGATTCCCGAAGGATCGCAGATCCTGAAGATAAACGGTGTTACAACCCGGCAAATGTTAGAGAAAATGCTGCGTTATGAGAGTGGAGAGTCTCTGCCCTTCAGGATGCAGAGAGTGCGCGACGGCTTCCCTGCACTCTTCTTCATGCTCTATACTGCGGACTCATACAGGATAGAATACAGGGAGCCGGGCAGTGAAATATCCCGCCAGATTACGCTTGCTCCCCGTCCCAATTACGAGCTCTTTGCGTTGAAGAGACAAAGGCAGAAGCCGACCGAGGCCGCAACAGAGAGCTATAGTTTCCGCCTGCTGCCCGAAGACAAGGTGGCAATCATGGACTTTAAGGAATTTAGCGACCCAGGCAGGATGAAGATTTTTGCCGACTCTATGTTTACCGCATTGCGTGAAAACAATATCCACAGCCTGATCATAGACATCACCGAGAATGGCGGAGGAAACTCAGAAGTCGGGGATATATTACTCCGCTATCTCTCTCCCCGGTCTTTCAATCAGTTTGGAAAAGAGCTTGCAAGGGTTACGCCCACCACTCAAAGGCTCATGAACACAAAGCAGAATGTCGGCTGGTATTATATGGAAACCCGGGAAAGTGATATGATCGCGCCCCTTACAGAGCGGGAGGGGCACTTTAAGGGCAGGGTCTATCTGCTTACCAGCAACCATACCTTCTCTTCCGCAGGTTCGTTTGCATGGGCTTTCAAGATGTTTGGCATGGGGAAGGTTGTCGGAGAAGAGACGGGAGGGATGAATGTCTGCTTCGGGGATGTACTGATGTATCGTCTGCCTGTCTCCGGCCTGAATGCTTCCATTTCCTATAAGCGTTTCTGGCAGTATGGCGCCGACGAAAACGATATACATGGCACATTGCCGGATTATGAAGTACCGAAGGAGAAGGCCTTGGCCAAGGCAATTGAAATGGCGAGGAAGCATTAGGCGGGATCATCGGTATTCTGCCTGCGGTCTGCGGGCTACATGGGCGGTCATGAACTATGCCGTGTCTTCCGTCCGAGGAAAATAAAGCCGGATTTGTTTTGCGTTCTGCCTCGTTTGGTGTACCTTTGCCACAATGAAGTTTGTTGATGTCATACTGCCTTTGCCGCTGGAAGGAATGTTCACCTATGCCGTTCCCGGCACGATGGAGACTCTGGTGAGGCCGGGTGTGCGCCTGCTGGTGCCTCTCGGGAAGAGCAAGACCTATACCGGCATAGCCAGCGAGGTGCACGACCGTGAGCCGCAGTTTGAGGTGCGTGAGGTGATCGCCGTGCCCGACGAGGGCCGACCGATGCTCCTTCCCCGGCAGTTGAGGCTCTGGCAATGGATAGCCGACTATTACATGGCATCGGTCGGTGAGGTCTACAAGGCGGCGTTCCCGTCGGGATTGAAGGCCGAGGACGGCTATCGCCCGAAGACAGAGACCTTCGTCGCCCTGCCGCCGAGATACCGCCAGGAGCAGGCCTTGCACATTGCTCTCAGCATGTTTGGGCGCGCCCAGAAGCAGCAGAAGGTGTTCCTCGACTATCTTGCCCTCTCCCACTGGGACACCCTCGAGGGCACAGAACCTCAGGAAGAGATTCGCGAGATATCGCGCGAGGAGCTCATGAATGTGAGCCATTGCACCTCGGCCAACCTGAAATCGCTCATTGACCGGGGCTTCCTCACGACCTATGAACGGGAGGTGGGGCGGCTGAACATGGACTTCACACCCGACTTCGGCAACATCAAGCCCCTCAGCGAGCCGCAGCAGGACGCTTACAACCACATTCTGATGAAGATGATGAAACGCCCTGTCGTCTTGCTGCACGGAGTCACCTCCAGCGGAAAGACCGAGATATACATCCATCTTATCCATCAGGCCTTGCAACGGCATCAGCAGGTGCTCTACCTGCTGCCCGAGATCGCGCTCACCATTCAGATCATGGAGCGCCTCCAGAAGGTGTTCGGCAACCGGCTTGGCATCTACCATTCCAGATACAGCGATGCCGAGCGGGTGGAAATCTGGCGCAAGCAGCTCTCGCAGAATCCCTATGATGTCATCCTCGGAGCCCGCAGCGCGGTGTTCCTGCCATTCCAGAGCCTGGGACTGGTCATCATCGACGAGGAACACGAGACCAGCTTCAAGCAGCAGGATCCGGCGCCCCGTTACCATGCACGGTCGGCCGCCATCATGCTGGCCGGCATGTATGGTGCCAAAACCTTGCTGGGGACGGCCACCCCGTCGGTGGAGAGCTACTATAATGCAAGCCAGGGAAAGTATGGCCTCGTGGAGCTGAAGACACGCTATAAGGACATGGAGCTGCCAGAGATACGGGTGGTCGATGTGAAAGACCTCCGCCGTCGCAAGATGATGAAGGGGCCTTTCTCGCCGCAGCTCCTCGCTGCCGTCCGCGAGGCACTGGCCCGGGGGCGTCAGGTGATGCTGTTCCAGAACCGGCGCGGATTCGCCCCGATGATAGAGTGCAAGGTGTGCGGATGGGTGCCGAAGTGCTCCAACTGCGATGTCTCGCTCACCCTCCACAAGAACACCAACCTCCTCACCTGCCATTACTGCGGGTTTACCTATCAGGTGCCCACGGTCTGCCCGAATTGTGAGAGCACCGAGATTCGTGGCCGGGGATATGGCACGGAGAAGATAGAAGACCAGATCAGGGAACTCTTTCCCGAGGCCCGGGTGGCCCGGATGGATCTTGACACCACGCGGACACGCAACGCCTACGAGCGTA
This sequence comes from uncultured Prevotella sp., assembly GCA_963545855.1. Taxonomy (GTDB): domain Bacteria; phylum Bacteroidota; class Bacteroidia; order Bacteroidales; family Bacteroidaceae; genus Prevotella. The sequence continues at coordinate 25,594 of CAUULA010000007.1, read as the reverse complement.
TCATCGACGACTTCTCGAGGGGCGGGTCGGATATCCTTGTGGGAACGCAGATGATCAGCAAGGGACTTGATTTCGACCGTGTGAGCGTGGTGGGCATTCTCGACGCTGACTCGATGCTCAATTATCCCGACTTCCGTGCCTACGAGCATGCCTTCATGATGATGGCGCAGGTGAGCGGGAGGGCCGGCCGGAAGGGCCGGCGCGGCTTGGTGCTGTTGCAGACGAAGAATGCCGACCTGCCCGTGATATCGCAGGTGGTGAGAAACGACTATGAGGGCTTCTATGCCGACCTGCTGGACGAACGCCGTCTTTTCCGCTATCCGCCTTTCTGTCGCCTCGTCTATGTCTACCTGAAGCATGCCAAGGTCGAGACAGCCGACACGGCGGGCATCGAACTGGGCAGCCGTCTGCGTCAGTGGTTTGGCCCGCGGGTGCTCGGACCGGACAAGCCCGCCGTGGCGCGCGTCAAGGCCTTGCACATACGCAAGCTGGTCGTCAAGCTCGAAAACGGCATCAGCCTGGAACGGGCACGGGAGTATCTGCGCCTTGCCCAGCGGCAGATGATGCAGGACAAGCGTTATGCCGCGCTTCAGATATATTATGATGTAGACCCCCTCTAAGCGTGCTCGTTTTTGGGTGTGGGGCATGAGGTTTTCCTGTAAGCCGCTTCCTGTCTGACGAAATCGGCGACTTCGTCAGACAAAATCGCCGAAATTGTCCGACGAAGTCGCCGATTTTGTCAACCTCAAGGTAACAAGCGGCAAAGGTTGGAGACATGGACGATGCCTCCAACCTTTGCTTTCAATAAGTTTCTCAGTATATGGCCTTGCTTAGAAATCCACTTCCACGCCGAGGCCGAGCACCTTGTTGGTGCGGGTGAAGGAGTTCTGTATCCCCGCCGCAGACGATGCCGTGTGATAGTCGCCGTAGTTGGTCTGGAAGTAGGCTGCGTTGACGGCCACCTTCTCGGATACCTGGTATTTGGCGCCGAGGCCGAACGACCAGGAGCTGACGACAAACGAGAGGTCGCTCATATAGCTGTCGGTGAGGCCGTATCGGGTAATCTGGAATCCGCCGCTCACGGTGAGCTTGTCCACGGGATCCCATTCCGCGCCGCCGAGATACTCGTTGGTGCCGCCGGCGAGGAGTCTCTGCTTGTCGCCGTACTTCTTCGACTCGGTGTCGTAGAAGTGGTGATAGCCGGCATTGACGCGCACATTGGGCAGCACGCTCCACTGTGCCCCGAGGACCAGCAGGGCAGGACTGTCCTCACGGATGGAGGTCCCGTCGCGGAATTGGTTTACCGCCTCGATGGCCATCACCTCGTTGACGGTAGACCTGTTCTTCATCGACATGCGTGTGCGGAACTCGTATTTGGCGGCAAAGTTGAGATTCCCGGTCCGATAGTCCACGCCGATGATGGGGGCGATGCCGAAGCCTGTCTGGTCGGATTGGAGGTTTACGCCATTCCGATAGACCTCAAGCTGGGTGAGCGAAGCCTGTGCCGTGGTGAGCTGTGCCTGGGTGGCGAGGAGGTTCTTATACTGCGTGCGGTATTGCTCGGGGGCATTGTCGCCCAGGGCGCCGATGATGGGCTTCAGCTGGTTCAGCCCTGCCTGCACCTGGGCGAGGCTGCCGGCCAGATAGGCGTTGGTCTGGTCAAGATAGGTACCGAACGGTATGAGGCCGTTGGCGGTGTTGACTCGTATGTCGGAGATCTTCGCCTTGTAGGAGGCCGTGCCGTACAGGGCGCGCAGACCGCCGTAGACGGAAAGGTGCTCATTCACCTTGTATGCGGCGCCGACGGTGAACCCGAAGTAGAACTGCTTGCCCTGCATATAGCTGTTCTGGTCGTATCCCGTCGCTCCTAAAGACTTCAGGGAGTGAGCTATCTGGCCGACAGCCCCTTCGAAGGAACCGAGCCCCTGCTTGAACTCGCACTTGCCTCCGCCGCCTGTAACGGCGGCGTTGAACTGGGCCGACCACCTGCCTTTGTTGTAGGCTCCTTGAAGAGAAGGCAGAAAGGGAGCCCTTGCGCATCCCTTATAGGTCTTGCTCGTGGCGGCATCGTTCCGCACTCCTAAGGCGAAGAGGGGATTCGTGGTGGCTATAGTGCGCGTCTGCCATACCGACTGCCAGTTGAAGGCAATGTGGAAGCCCTCGTTCAAAAAGGCCACTCCGGCAGGGTTGGAGTAGACGCCGTCGATGCCGATGGCGCCGTCGCGGGCAGGGTTTCGAAGAAAGGAAACACTTTGATTGGTATTTGTCAGGATGCCACCAGCTCTCATGGTGATCGTGCCTGCCGTCAAGAAAGCAATCGCTAAGCAGGCTGATTTTAATTTAATCATTCTAAAAAAAGTTATAAAAAATTGTTCGCAAAGTTACGAATTGTGTTCTATAATACGCCTTTTTGCTTTGCTGTTTTTACAAATGTTAACTATAAAACTCTATATTTGTGCACAAATCCGGCAATCTGTGCATAAATAAAGGGTTATTTCCAGTCCTTTTCCTGATAGTAGTGCTCTTTCCGGGGAGATTCTTTCCCGGTCTCGTTTTTTCTCTTCAGTTCGGGATATTGGATGCGCGTGTGATAGATGGACATAAGTCGCTCGATGAGCACTTGCTTGCTTTGGTCGATATCGCGGAAAGTGATGGGACACTCCTTGTAGTATCCGTCGGTTACCTGACCGTCTATGAGCTTGTTAACGAGGTCGCTGATGCTCTCCTCGGTGTAGTCGGGCAGCGAGCGGGAGGCCGCCTCCACGGTGTCGGCCATCATGAGGATGGCCTGCTCGCGGGTAAACGGATTGGGACCGGGATACATGAACGGTGTCTTGTCGATGATCTCGTTGGGATGCGCGTTCTGCTCTTTTACATAGAAATACTTGGCAAGTCCACGGCCGTGATGCGTGAGGATGAAGTTCTTGATGACTGTGGGGAGATTGTTCTTCTCCGCCATTTTCACGCCTTCCATGACATGTCCGATGATGATGCGGGCGCTTTCGAGCGAGGTGAGCGTGTCGTGCGGGTTCACTCCCGCTTGGTTCTCGGTGAAGAAGACGGGGTTGGCCATCTTCCCGATGTCATGATATAGCGCGCCCGTACGCACGAGAAGGCTGTTAGCCCCGATCTTGTTGGCGATCTCAGCAGCCAGGTTTCCCACGGTGATGGAATGCTGGAAGGTGCCCGGAGCTACCTCGCTCAGGTCTCTGAGCACGCCCTTGTTGGTGTTGGAAAGCTCAAAGAGCGTAACATTGGAGGTGAATCCGAACAGCTTCTCGATAAGGTACATCAGCGGGTAGGCCAGCAAAAGCAACACCCCATTCACGGCGAAATGAAAGTATATGCTATGGTCGAGCTTGGCTATATCATTGCTCTGCATCAGCTGCAGGGCGAAGTAGATGGAGCAGCTTGCCAGCGTTACGAAGAGCGCCGTCTTGATAACCTGAGCCCTTTGGGAAAGTTCGCGAAGGGAATAGATGGCCACGAGGCCCGCTACGATCTGCACGATGATGAACTCGTATTGGTATTTGACGGCGGCCGCGCAGATGAGTATCGTCGTAACATGCGTGATGAATGCCGTCCGGGAGTCCATGAAGACCCGGGCGAAGATGGGCACCATCGCGAACGGCAGGATATAGACACTGAAGAAATTGTGCGACATCATGATGGAAACGATGATGGGGAATATCGTTATCATCGCATAGAGCATGGTGATGCTGCGGGGTTTGTTGAAGTAATCTCTGCGGAAAAGCCAGAGGTAGAACGAGAAGAGCACCACCATGATGGCCACATAGAGGAGCTGTCCGATGACGGTGGAGGTGATTTCGGTGGTTGTCGCGTTCCGTCTTTGCAGCTCCCTTTCGAAGGAGGAGAGCACCCGATAGGTGTGTTCGTCGACGATTTCTCCACGGTCGATGATTTTCTGTCCGCTGAGCACCATTCCGCTTGCGGGCGAGATGCCGCTGAGCAAGTCGTTAAGCTCCGTCTCGCTGCGTTCTTTGTCATACAGCAGGTTGGGCTCGATGTATTCGTTGAGGTTGAATTTCTGTAGTGCCGCCTTCAGGGGAGACAGCCGGTCATCGTCGAAAAGCATGTTGTAGGCGGTCAGTGTGGAATAGGCAAACTTGATCTGGAGGCTCTGCGCCTCCTTTCCATTGACCACTCTAATCGTGTTGGAAGAGTCTTTCGCGAGTGCTCCATATTCCGGAGCGCTCATGATTCCGGCCTGATAGAGGCGATGCAGACGGGCTATGACCAGCGAGACATATTCCCGGGGGAGTCCCGGGAAGCCCTCCTTGAAGTCCTGTCGGAGCTTGTTCAGCTGCTCGGTTTCCACCTTAAGGTCATAGTTATAATACGGTTGGAAGGCCTTCAGCATGGAGTCTTGCTGAGCCTTGATGGTTTCATCGGTCTTATAGATGGGGAAATCGAACTTCGCAATGAATGAGCCGTACATCCAGGGCTTATTGATATCGTAGCGGAAACGCGGCCCCTCGTTGCGTGGAAGGAACCACACAATGAGCAGGATGGTCAGTATGATCAGCGCCGTTCGCGAGAGCAGATTGCGCCAGTAATGATTATCGGATGCCTTGAATCTCATATTCGCAATATATGGTTGACACTGCGAAAATACGAAAAAAATACGCAATACTCGAAAAAAAATAGTAATTTTGCACAAAAAATACAACTTACCTTCATATTTCAGAATGTCAGAAAGAAAAGTTCGGGTGCGTTTTGCGCCAAGTCCCACAGGGCCTCTGCACATCGGAGGCGTGCGTACTGCCCTTTTTAATTACCTCTTTGCCAAGCAGCACGGGGGCGATTTTGTGTTCAGAATAGAAGATACCGACTCCCATCGCTTCGTTCCGGGAGCCGAGGAATATATCATCGAAGCCTTCCGCTGGCTGGGAATCAAATTCGACGAGGGTGTCAGTTTCGGAGGCCATCACGGCCCTTACCGCCAGAGCGAGCGGCGGGAAATCTACAAGGAATATGTCAGCCGGCTTCTTGACGAGGGCAAGGCCTACTATGCCTTCGACACTCCGGAGGAGCTGGAGGCCAAGCGCGGCGAGGTTCAGAACTTTCAGTATGATGCCCGCACCCGCATGCAGATGCGCAATTCGCTGACGCTGCAACCTGCGGAGTGGGAGAGCCTGATTGCCGACGGCCAGCAATATACCGTCCGTTTCAAGGTGGAACCCGGACAGGAGATTGTCGTGGACGACCTGATTCGCGGCGAAGTGCATGTGAAAAGCGACATCCTGGACGACAAGGTGCTCTACAAGAGTGCCGACGAACTGCCCACTTATCACCTTGCGAACATAGTGGACGACCACCTCATGGAAATCACCCATGTGATTCGCGGCGAGGAGTGGCTGCCTTCCGCGCCCCTGCATGTGTTGCTCTACAGGGCCTTTGGATGGGAGGATACCATGCCCCGGTTTGCCCATCTGCCCCTGCTGCTCAAGCCGGAGGGCAAGGGCAAGCTCTCCAAGCGCGACGGCGACCGTCTCGGATTCCCCGTATTCCCCTTGGAATGGCACGACCCCAAGAGCGGAGAAGTCTCCTCCGGGTATCGGGAGAGCGGATATTTCCCCGAGGCCGTGGTCAATTTTCTTGCCCTTCTGGGCTGGAACCCGGGCACCGAGCAGGAGCTGTTCTCCCTCGACGAGCTGGTCGGGGCCTTCGACATCACCAAGTGTTCCAAGAGCGGCGCGAAGTTCGACTATCAGAAAGGAATATGGTTCAACCATGAGTATATCCTCCGCAAGACGGACGACGAGATAGCCGGCCTCTTTGCCCCCATCGTGGCCAACAACGGGATTGACGAGAGCATGGAGCGCATTACGGCAGTGGTGCACCTGATGAAAGACCGTGTGAGCTTCGTCAGGGAGCTCTGGCCGTTGTGCTCTTTCTTCTTCATCGCCCCGACGGAGTATGACGAAAAGACCGTCAGGAAACGCTGGAAGGAGTATTCCGCCCGGCAGATGACCGAGCTCATGGCCGTCCTTGAGGGCATCGGCGACTTCAGCATAGAGGGTCAGGAACCCGTTGTCCTGAAGTGGGTGGAGGACAAGGGCTACAAGCTGGGAGATGTGATGAACGCCTTTCGGCTTGCCCTCGTGGGTGAGGGCAAGGGTCCCGGCATGTTCGACATATCTGCTTTCCTCGGCAAGCAGGAAACCCTCCGTCGCCTGAGGAAGGCCATCGAAGTATTGAAATAACCCCATTAACCATCCTTCCTCATCGGAAGATAGCGTCAGGTTGTAGATATGTATAATATATTAATGTATTTGATGCAGTTCGGTTTTGCCGTGGCGAGCCTTTTCTCAGAGAAGGTGAGGAAGATGTGGCGAGGCCAGCGCGAGGCCGTGGGAGTGCTCCGCGAGAAGGTGGATCCCGATGCCAAGTACATCTGGTTTCATGCCGCATCGCTCGGGGAGTTCGAGCAAGGCCGTCCTTTGATGGAGCAGATTCGTAAGGAACATCCGCAGTATAAGATTCTCCTCACCTTTTTCTCGCCCTCGGGCTACGAGGTACGCAGGGACTATCAGGGAGCGGACATCATCTGCTATCTGCCCGTCGACACCATTGGCAATGCCCGCGGGTTCCTGCGCACGGTGCGCCCCGTGATGGCATTCTTCATCAAATACGAGTTCTGGTACAACTATCTGCACATCATGAAGTATCGCGGCATACCCACTTACAGCGTGAGCAGCATCTTCCGCCGCGACCAGATTTTCTTCAAGTGGTATGGCGCGGCCTACGGGCGCGTGCTTCGTTGCTTCTCGCATTTCTATGTGCAGAACCGCATCAGCAGGTCTCTGCTCCACACCATCGGCATCGACTGCGTCTCCGTGGTCGGCGACACCCGTTTCGACCGGGTGCTCCAGATAAAGTCGGCGGCCAGGCAGTTGCCTCTCGTAGAGGCCTTCGTCGGGGGCCCCACCTCGTCTCTCCCGACGGAGGAGGGGGCTGTGGAGACTCCCGTCCGCGTCTTCGTGGCCGGCTCGTCATGGCCTCCCGACGAGGAGATTTTCATCGACTACCTGAACGCCCACAAGGACTGGAAGCTCATCATAGCGCCCCATGTGATCGGAGAAGACCACCTGAAGCAGATTCTCGACCGCCTCGACCGCAAGACCGTGCGCTATACGCAGGCCACGGAGGAGAGCGCGAGGGAGGCCGACTGCCTCGTCATCGACTGCTTCGGACTGCTCTCCAGCATCTATCACTACGGCAGCGTGGCGTATGTGGGAGGCGGATTCGGCGCCGGCATACACAATGTGCTCGAGGCGGCGGTATGGGACATGCCCGTCATCTTCGGTCCCAACAACAAGAAGTTTCAGGAGGCACAAGGTCTGCTTGCGGCCGGTGGCGGCTTCGAGATTCAGGATTCCGCGAGCTTCGGGGAACTGATGGGCCGCCTGACGACGGATGCCGGTTTCCTGAGCGAGAGCGGCGAGGCGGCCGGAAAGTTCGTGGAGCGTATGACGGGAGCCACCCGCAAGATACTCTCGGAAGTGCCGCTTTAGTCCTGTAGACAAGCTATTCGGGAGCCGGAGACGGCTCCCTTTTTCTATTCCTGTGGCTTCGTGAATTCAGGCGGATGGACTGCTGCCGGGTAAAAGGCCGTTATCTGCCTGGCAATCTCGGCGATTTTGTGCGACGAAATCGCCGAGATTGAACGACGAAATCGCCGATTTTGTATTTCTCTTGATGGCTGACAGTCATTTTACCGGTACCCGCATACCTTTCTTCCCATGGCTAAAGGGTGCATGAGCCGCTGCTTATCCTCCCCCTCCTTTCGACGGAGGACAAGAAAGAGAATGAACTTTCTTTCCCTGACTTGCATGAATCCGGAGTTTTTTTCCTAACTTTGTACAAATCAAAAAACCGAGATTATGAAGTATACTAAGCTTATTGTTTCGCTGGGTCTCTTGCTCCTCGTCCTGACGGCAACAGCCCAGAGACCTGCGCTGATTCCCCAGCCCGCCAGGGTGGAATGGGGAACAGGTGAGTTCGTATTGCCGAAAGGCGCCACCGTCAGCTGTGAGAACGCGCAGTTGAGGCCGGCGGCAACCTATCTTGGCGAGATGCTCGCCAAGGCTACGGGATATAAGGTGAGCCAGAGAAAATCGAAGGGAACCATCCAGCTGGCACTCTCCGCCATGGGCAAGGAGGGCTCTTACACCCTGCGGGTGCATAAAGACGGTGTGCGGATAGAGGGCAATACCTACCGGGGAGTCATTAACGGCATCGCCACCCTGCGCCAGTTGTTCACCCGGGAGATAGAGTCTTCGGCGGTCGTTGCGGACAAGCGGTGGACTTTACCCTATGTATCCATTGCCGACGAGCCGCGTTTCGACTGGCGGGGCATGGAGCTCGACTGCTCCCGCCACTTCTTCACCAAGGAGGAGGTGAAGGCTCTGCTCGATGTGCTGGCACTCTACAAGATTGATAGATTCCACTGGCATCTCACCGACGACCAAGGTTGGCGCATCGAGATAAGGAAGTATCCGCTGCTCACGGACAACGGGGCGTGGCGCACCTTCAATAATCAAGACTCCGTCTGTATGGCTCGCGCCAAGGCCGAGGACAATCCGGAACTGGAAATCCAGCCGTCGAAAATCCGGAGGAACGCCGCCGGGCAGGAGCAGTATGGCGGCTATTACACCCAACAGGACATACGCGAGGTGGTGGCCTATGCCGCCGTACGGGGCATAGAGGTCATTCCCGAGATCGACATGCCGGGGCATAGTCTGGCGGCCATAGCCAACTATGACGGCCTCTCCTGTTTCAAACAGACGGGCTGGGGCAGACTCTTCACCACGCCGATGTGCCCGGGCAAGGACACGATGCTCGACTTCTGCAAGGATGTATGGCGGGAGGTCTTCGCGCTGTTCCCGTCGAAATATGTGCATATCGGCGGCGACGAGGTGGACATGAAGAACTGGAAAGCGTGTCCGGACTGCCAGAAACGCATGAAGGAAAACGGCCTCTCTACCGAGCCGCAGTTGCAGGCGTGGTTCAATCACTATATGGAACAGTTCTTCAATGCCAACGGAAAGGAGATGCTGGCATGGGATGAAGTTATCGAGGGAGGCCTTACGCCCAATACCGCCATCATGTGGTGGCGCAGCTGGAAGCCGCAGGCTCCCAAGCAGGCAACCTCGCATGGTAATCACTTCATCTGCACGCCAAACCGTGAATTCTATATAGACTATCAGGAAGACCAGTACTCCATTCCGAAGATTTACGCCTTCGACCCCTTGGGCGGGGGACTTACCGATGCGGAGAAAGCCCTTGTCCTTGGTGTGCAGGGCAATCTCTGGACGGAGTGGGTGCCCTCCTTCGACCGCATGTGGTATCAAGCTTTCCCGCGGATGATAGCCGTCGCTGAGCTGGGATGGAGCCGTCCGGAGGTCATGGACCTGCAAGACTTCCAGCGCCGACTTGTCGCACATTATGCCCGATTGCAGCTTTTAGGGGTGAAATATCGTATTCCCGACCTCACGGGGTTCTATCATACCAATGTGTTTATCGGCAAGGGTCAGGTGAGTCTGCAGTGTCAGGACCCGTCGGCCGTCATCCGCTATACCACCGACGGCAGTATTCCGCAAGCCGATTCCAAGGTCTATGCCGGACCGTTCACGGTTAGCGAGACCACCGACTTTACCTTCCGCACCTTCACGAAGGAAGGGCGTAAGGGCGATTTGGTAAAGGCCAGCTGGGTTAGCGAGGACTTCGCGCCGGCCGTGAGCATGGCCTCCGTGAAGCCGGGGCTAAGAGCCGCATGGTATGACTATGCCGGCGCAGACTGCGCAGGCATAGACAAGGCGAAGCTCAACGGGCATTATGAGATAGCGGAAGTGGCCATTCCCAAGGAGGCGAGCGGCAATATAGGGCTGATTATAACAGGTTATGTCGAGATTCCGGCCGACGGCATCTATACTTTTGCCCTGCTTTCGGACGACGGGAGCTACCTGAAGGTCGACGGCAAGATGGTCGTAGACAACGACGGGGAGCATTCCGCGCGCGAGATGACAGGGCAGCATGCCATGAGGCAAGGGCTGCATCCGCTCTATGTGCGCTATTTCGACCATAACGGCGGACAGTTATGCCTGAGGGTGCTGGATAAGGATGGAAAAGAGGTGAAGGTTCGCTACTTCATGAAAAAATAGCTTATAGCAATAGCCGCAGGCTCAATCGAGCAATGCGGCTATCGTCTTTCTTACCCGTGCGGAGGTGGTGTAGTCGAGCGATTCCTCGTCGGTGCCCTTTGCGCCCATATACACTTCAGGGTTGGAATACTGCATCCCGCTCTTCCGTCGTTCACGGGCGGAGAAGTGGAACTCGTGTAGGCCGGTCTGCGCCTGCAGCTCTTTGATGTTCTCCTCGTTCACTCCGCAGCCTGCGAGGATGGTGATTCTTCCGGCGGAAAGTTGGTTGAGGCGTCGCAGGAGGGCGGCTCCCTCGGCGGCGGTAGGCCTTTGCCCGGAGGTGAGCACACGCTGGAAGCCGAGCTCTATGAGCTGTTCCAGAGCCTTTTCGGGGTCGTTGCAACGGTCGAAGGCGCGGTGAAAGGTGGTGTTCAGCCCCTTGGCGTGCTTCATCAGGCGGCGGTTGGCCTCCATGTCGATGCTTCCGTCTGCCGTCAGACACCCGAAGACGATGCCGTCGGCACCGCATTCGCGGGCGATGTCGATGTCTTCCTCCATACGCTGAAGCTCCAGATTGGAATAGAGGAAGTCGCCGCCGCGCGGACGGATGATGACATGCAGGAGCGTGCCTCTCAGCATCTTACGGGCAATCTTGATCTCGCCGTACGACGGGGTGGTGCCTCCCTCAGGGATGTCGGCACACAGTTCCACCCGGTCGGCGCCGCCTTCCTGTGCGGCGATGCAGCTCTCCACGCCATTGGCGCATATCTCGAAACGAAAGTCTTTACGGTTGAGCATACTCTTTCCTCTTTGTTCCTTACTCCAAATCTTACTTCCCGAGCACGGCGGCGATGCGCTCCAGTCCCTCCAGCATGCGGCTCCTGGGGCATGCGATGTTTATTCTGATATAGCCTTCTCCTGCCTTCCTGCCATACATCGTGCCGCTGTTGACGAGCACCTTGCCCTCCTTGAGCAGGCGTTCCGACAGCTCGTCGGACGACAAGCCGGTGCTCTTGATGTCTGCCCAGACCAGATAAGTGCCTTCAAGACGCATGACCTTGATCTGCGGCAGCCGGTCTTTGAAGAACTCCCTGAGGGTGAGATAGTTCTGAGAAAGATACCGGTTGAGCTCCTCGAGCCACTCCTCGCCCCCGTTATAGGCAGCCTCGAGCGCGATGGGTCCGAAGGGATTGACATCGCAGACCTCGTTGATGTTGATGGCGCGGTCGATTCTCCGTCGGACCTCCGCATCCTTGCAGACGATGTTGGCCATCTGAAGTCCGGCCGTATTGAAACTCTTTGAGGGAGAGGAGAGCGTGACGGAGTTGTCCAGACAGCCGTCGGAGACGGCGGCAAAAGGCGTGTATCGATAGCCCGGCATGACCAGCTCGCAGTGGATTTCATCGCTGACGACGCGTACGCCATGCCTCTTGCAGATATCGTTCATGCGTTGCAGCTCGGCTTTCGACCACACCCGTCCGGCCGGGTTGTGGGGGTTGCAGAGCAGGAAGAGCGTGGTTTTCTCGTCGGCGCACTTCCGCTCGAAGTCCTCGAAATCGATCTCGTAAGTGTCGCCGGTGCGCAGGAGTTCGCTCTCCGCCACCTGGCAGCCGTTGTTGTGGACGCTCGAGAAGAAGCAGTTGTACACCGGTGTCTGCACGAGTACTTTCTCGCCGGGCATGCAGAGCGCCTTGATGACGCAGCTCATGGCGGGTACGACCCCCGAGGTGTACAGTATCCAGTCGCGCCGGATGTCCCATCCGTGTCGGCGGGAGAACCAGCGGATGACGGCCTCGTAGTAGCTTTCCGGCACCAGGGTGTAGCCGAAGATGCCATGTGCGACGCGTTTCCGGAGAGCCTCTGTGATGCAGGGCGCCACCTCGAAGTCCATGTCGGCCACCCACATGGGCAGTACGCCGGCGTTGGCAGCTTCGTCCCATTTCACGCATTGGGTGCCTCGGCGGATGGTTTCTTTGTCGAAGTTGTGTTTCATCTATCGTGTTTCAATAATGCAGTCATGTCCCTTTGCGAACCGGATATAGGTAACTTTGCCCACTTCGTCTGCCACAATGCGGCCGTCGATGGGGTTCTTGATCTCGGTGATGGCGCCCTTGATTTTCGCTTGGATGTTGCGGCTGTCCTCGAAGGCGCGGTCGCAGGCGACATCGAAGGTGCAGTCTTCGAGCGTGATGCCGTCCATATAGCACAAAGGCTGTTCGCCGCCGATGTGGCAGCGCACGAGCTTTACATTCCTGGAGTGCCATGCCAGGTATTCGCCGTCCAGGCTGGAGTCGTAGACGACAACATTCTCGCACTCCCAGAAAGAGTCCTTCGTGAGGATGTCGGCATGGTGGATTTCCACATTCCTGCAATACTGGAATACATATTTCGCATCGCTTTTGAGCCCGTCGACATAGATGTCGTTTGAGAACATGAAGGGGTATGTGCCCTCGTGAAGCTCCACATTCTTCAGCTTCAGGCCGTCTATTTTCCAGAAAGTCTCATCTGCGTCGTTGATCTTTACATGCTCCAGCTCGAGGTTGCGCATCTCGCGGAAGAACTTCGGAGCGTCTATCACGCAGTCCTTCATCCGCATATTGTCGGAATACCAGATGGCACTGCGGCTCTCGGGGGCGAAATAGCAGTTGGTGATGAGCGACCCGTCTACATGCCACCAGGGGTATTTCCCGTAGAACTTAGAGTTGTCGCACTCCAGGTTCCGGCAGCATTTGACGCCCGACTCGCCGTCGGTGATGATGATGTTTTCTAATCTTGTGTCTTGAATACCGAACAAGGGGCGTTCTCCCCCATAGCTTTTATCTTTGATAACTTCCATTTTCTTTTTGCCGTTTCCTTTCCATTTGTTGTGCAAAGGTACGCATAAACAACGGAATATTACGGAGAAACGCTTTTAAAAAAGGTGAAAAAAGAAAGATTCGCTCTGGCTGACGCTCTTGAAGGAGGCTATGGGCTGGCTGACGGGCGGCGCAGCCTTGTCATGCCAATGGATGCCTGCCGGCTGACAGAATCGGCGAGATAGTGGGACGAATTCGCCGAAATTGTCCGACGAATTCGCCGATTTTGTCGGGCAGGAGGCCGTCTTTCCCTTTCCGGGAATCCGTTGCCCGCTCAATAGGGTGTAAGCGGATGAGAGATTTCCTGTCTTTTCCGTTTTCGGGAAAGATCTGTTTTTGGTATAGGGGTTTTTGCCCTGGCGAGAGTTATCAGGATGAAACCTTCCGGGAAAAAGGAGTTTCTGAAGGAATAACTCAAATTTAAAATAAAAAGCAATGGAAATTAAGATTTTTGCACTATCTTTGTGCTTGTTGGCAAGTTTAGGTCAGGCGTCTGCTCAGTCAGACAGCAAGTATGCTTCGGCGAACCGCAATGAGTTCAGGCTCGGATATAGCGACGGACTCACGCTCGGTACCGCAAGTTTCTGGGGCATGGGCCTGGGCGACGCCTTGACGGGAACACAGCGTACGGACGAGCAGTCAAGCGGCGTGTTCGGATTGGGTTATAGATATCACATTAACCGCTTCCGCGTGGGTCTGGACTTGGGTCTCGCTTCCGTATCCAGCAAGTTGAGCTATGCGAGCGGCAAGGGGGCGGCGGCTACGAAGGATGTGAGGGAGACACAGCAGAATTTCCTCGTGATGCCCGTAGCCGAAATGGTGTACTTCAAAAGAGGTTTCATAGAGCTCTATGGCTCGGTGGCCGCCGGCGTAGACTTCACTCGTACCAAGGAGAAGGGACTGACGGAGGTTGGCAAGGCCAAGGCTCAAGCCAAGGCACAGACATCTACCGACTTTGCCTTCCAGGTAAATCCTATCGCCCTTCGGGTCGGCAACAGCCGTGTCGGCGGCTTCGTAGAGGCAGGCTTAGGCTATAAGGGATTCCTGACGGCAGGCGTAAGCCTGAAGTTCTAAGGCAGGAAGGAATATGCAAAACTCTCATGGAGACAGACAGAAAAGAACATTTTAAAGCGCAATTCGAGAAATATTATCCGGTGCTATGTCGTATAGCACACGGATATGTTTCCGACCCTGATGACTGTGAGGACATCGTGCAGGACCTGTTCGTAAGCGTGTGGAATCATGCAAAAGACGAACTTCCCGACGAGGAACTGGGTGCTTATCTGAAGACTGCGGTCAGGAACAACTGCATCAGTTTCCTGCGTCAGCGCCAGCGGATGGGGGTTGTTTCCATCGACGATAAGTGCATCGCCGTGTCCGGAAAGTCATTGGATGAGGAGCCCGTAACCGACTATGAGTCGCTGCTCGAACATGTGCTTGCGGCCATGCCGCCGAAATGCCGTGATGTTTTCATGATGAGCAAGCTGCAGAAAATGAGATATAAGGAGATTGCCGAGACGCTCGGCATTTCGGAGAAAACGGTGGAGAATCATATCGGCAAGGCTTTCAAGATTATCCGGAACTATTCTGCCAAGCATCCGTTCACCATCATATTGTTGCCACAATTAATTAAAACCGGCTTATGGATACTGCAATAAACATAGATGAAATACTGGCACGCCACTTCTCGGACGAGCCTTTGACGCTCGAAGAACAGAAGGAACTCGATGCCTATAGGGCAGATAATGGTGAGGAGTATCAGCGTTTGAACCAGCTGGTGGGCAAGTTGTCTTCCGACGGCAGGGAGCTGAAGGTAGACATTGCGGCAGCATGGCGCAAGGTGGAGGCCCGCTTGGGAGATACCCGGCGCAAGCCCCTCGTGCGCAGTCTGTATCCTGTGCTTGCCATAGCGGCATCGCTGCTGTTGCTGTTAGGTGTCTTCACCTATCGCGATCTCTTCTCCGGCCACGGGCAGCTCTATGCCAATGATACTTCCGTGAAGCAGGAACTGACCTTGCCCGATGGGTCTACGGTGATGCTCTCACCTGCCGCCTCGGTGGAATATACCGAGAAGGGGGAGAAGGCGGAGCGGCATGTAACGCTGAAGGGGAAGGCCTTCTTCGATGTGAGCCATAACGGGCGGCCGTTCTCCGTGCATGCGGGCCGTCTGCGGGTTGATGTCCTGGGTACCTCTTTTACCATTGACGCGAAGGCCTCGGGCAAAGAGCAGGTAACGGTAAGCACGGGTCGCGTGCAGGTCTCGCTTGGCCGTCAGGTCGTGATACTCACAGAAGGAGAGCAGGTTTTCGCGAAAGACGACGGCCTGGGACATAAGGTTCGGCTGGACCCGGAGAGAGCCATTCACACCTTTGTCTTTGAGAATACGCCCGTCCGGGAGGCTGTCTATCGGATAGAAAGAGAGATGGATGTCCGTATTGATGTGGACTCCGCTCTTATCGGCGACAATGCGATAACGACGAAAATGAATATACGGGTGCCCATGGATGCCGTCAGGGAGTTTGCCCTGCTCTGCAACTGCCGCTACGATTCCATCTCCCCGCTTCAATATAGAATACACAAGTAAGTATGGTTTAAGGATCACGAGAGTTTGTATAAGATACTGTTGACAATCCTGCTGGCACTTTCCGCCTTGGGCGCAAGTGCCCAGAGTTCGGTGGCAGAGGAGGCTATACGGGTGGATGCCTCCCCTGCCACCGTGCGTATATGGTTCGACAGGATAGAGCGCGAGGGAAGGGTCGTACTCTCTTACAATGCTTCGATGATCGAGATGGACAGACGCGTGGCCTGTAGGTTGTCGGGATCTGTCAGGATAAGCCAGCTGCTCAATATGGTCTTGAGAGACTATGAGTATCGTCTGATGCCGATGCCGGGGCGGAAAATCCTGATTCAGATACTCGGAAACAAGCCTCTTGACCTGATGGGTATCGTGCGCGAGAAAGGCAGTGGAGAAAGACTCTTCGGCGCAACGGTCATTGTTACTGACCATGGAGGCAAGAAGACCTTTGCCGTAACAGATCCAAACGGGATGTTTAATGTGAGTGTCAGGCGGGGTAGTTGCAAGGTGGCTGTGAGCTATGTGGGCTATGCCCCTTATGAAGTCATTACGGATGTGGAAGACAACGGCCGTTTGGTGAATATACCGCTGATGCCTATCCCGTTTGAAATAAAGACCGTTCAGGTGAATCGCCGTAAGAGTGTGGAGGAAATGGAAGAAGGAGCGCCGTCTAATATGGTGTCGTTCAGCAATGCCGACCTTTTCTCCCAGATACGCATCTTGCCGGGCGTGTCGGCAACTTCTGCCAATATGGATCTTTCTGTCTCTGGCGGGGCTACCGATGAAAATCTGTTCCTGCTCGAAGGATTCCCGATCTATGATCCCGGGCATATCAACTCTATGCTCACCCTTTTTAATGGAGATGCGCTGAAGAGCGTGTCGTTTTATAACGGTTTCATCCCTACGCAGTATGACGGAAGGCTTTCTTCCGTAACGGATGTACAGTTGCGCGACGGCAACAAACAGGACTTTGTCAATACGCTTTCGTTGGATATGCCCTCGGCGTCAGCGGTGTTCGAAGGACCTGTCATCAAGAACCGGCTCTCCTATTTGGTAAGCGGAAGGCATAGTTGGCTTGACTTTTTCGACGGTCTTGTTTCCGAGGATGATCGCATGAACCATTCTTTCCACGACTTCAACCTTAAGCTTTCCTGTGATTTAGACTCCGTAACCTCGCTCCGGATGTCGGTCTATAACTCCTCGGACGATTATCATGTGCCCGAAAACGGCCGCAAACAGTCCATCCTCCATTGGGGAAATCATCTCTATGCCTTGCACTTCAATACACAGATCAGTCCTAAGATTGCCAACTCCACCTCACTGGCTTATTCGCTTCATACCATCCAGGCCTATGCGAACGAGTATCTTGCCGATAGCGTGGGGAATATCCGGAATGGCATCAAGAGCCTCTATGTCAATACGCTGTTTAGCTATCGGCCGGGAAACTTGTATACGATGCATTGGGGAATGAAGGGTGTCTTGGAGAAGTATGAGCTCACCGCCTTCGGCCTGGGGCTTGCCAACAGGTGGCAGCCCACGAAGCAATTTTCTCTTTTCTATGACAACCACATCCGCATCACGCCGCATTTTCTGGCATTCGTCGGTGTCAACTATGTGCGCTATATGCCCCGGAACTACCGGCTTGTAAATAGTATCCAGCCACGAATATCGTTGAAGTGGGCCTTGGGAAACAACGACCTGCTGTACGCGAACATGTCGCGCATGGAGCAATTCTTCCATCATATCCGAGTAAGCGAGGTGGCTACGCCCTTTGATTTCATCATGCCGAGCATAGAGGGGTTCAGGCCCAGTACGGCTACTCATTTCGAAATGGGCTGGAAGCACTATACGCCGAAAGGCATTCTCGAGCTCTCCGCATACTATAAGCGCCGCCTCAATGTGCTGGCCTTGCGGCCTTCCGCCTACATAGAGGACAGCGACTGGTCGAAATATATCATGACGGGCTCGGGCGATAGCCGTGGCTTAAGCCTGTATTATTACGATGGCTGGCAGCGGTTCAGCTGGCAGCTCTCCTACACGCTGTCCAAGAGTCGTGAGTGGTTTGATGATTTGAGGGGGCGCGGGAAGATGCCGTCAGCCTATGATATCCCTCATATTCTGAACGGGGCGCTGTCTTACAGTATAGGAAAATCCTCGCTCGTTACCTTGGGCGGCAACCTCCGCTCTGGGTTGATTCTCCATGATTCTTCCGACGGCGACAACCCCTCTCTGGAGACATTCCGTACAGCCCGTGAGCCGTCTCGTTACCGCGTGGATGCCAGTTATTCTTTCCGTAAAGAGTTTCGGCGTTCGAAGTTGCTGTTGCGATTCGGTTTTTATAATATTGTGGGAAATCCCTCGGAGGAAGACATGGCGTTATTTTTCTCCGTGCAGTTTAAGAACCATTGCGTGCCCTATGGCACGATCACCTTCAAGTTTTAGGGTTTTCCGAGGCTTCCTGTCCGTGTCGGCATGAGCCATGTCCATACGAAGAGGGCGGAATCCATGGGATTCCGCCCTCTTGAGATATCGGTTGGTCTGTCCGGTTAGAGGTTCGGATTATCGTTCTTCCACTCCTTTACAGCAGGAACGATGCCCAGGTTGATGATCTCGTCGCGCATCTTGCAGAGATGCGCGTATGACTTCCGGAGCTCCGCGAGCTCTTCGGGCGTGCCTTGCGGCTCCGAGAAATGAACGCCGGTGGCGTCGATGGTGGTGGGCATGGCCATCATCACATTCTTGAAACCGAGCTTCTCGTCGTTTACATAGCAGCCGGCCGGCAAGGTGAACTTCTCTCCGCCCATGGCAGCCTCAATCATCTTAACGGCATTGTAGGCCGGGCTCTGGAACGAACTGCGGCCGCGAAGCTTGATGATGTTGGATCCTCCCTGTACGGTGTGGTGCTTGATTTCCTCCCAGCGCTCGTCGGAGAGACCCATCTGGGCCAATGGCTTGCCGTCTATCTTCACCTGTGAGGCGAACACGGCCATCTGTTCGCCGTGCCCGCCGAAGGTGTGCGCGCCTGTAACCTTATCCTGTTGAACGCCGAATTCGAGGGCGAGAGCCTGCTGCAGGCGGGTGGAGTCGAGGGCTGCGAGCGATGTCAGCTGGTTGGGTTTCAGGCCGGAATGGATGAGGGCGGTGAGCGCCGTAACATCAGCCGGATTGAAGATGACCACCACATGGTTGACTTCGGGGCAGTATTTCTTGATGTTCTCGCCGAACTCAGCCGCGATCTTGCAGTTGCCCTTGAGGAGATCTTCGCGCGTCATGCCTTCCTTTCGAGGAGCTCCACCTGACGAAATGATGTACTTTGCACCCTTGAAGGCAACCTCGGGATCAACCGTGTAGGTAACATTGGCACCCTTGAAGGCGCACTGCTGGATTTCGTCGAACACCCCGTGAACGCCCGGCTCATAGATGTCATACAAGCATACATTGGGAGTCAGGCCGAGCATTAGGGCGCTCTGGACCATGTTGGAACCGATCATACCGCCGGCTCCGACGATAAGGAGTTTGTCGTTTGTTAGATAATTCATGATTGTTGATATTTAAAGATTTAATTCTCCGCAATCCTGTCTCCCCTCGAAAATCATGCCGCATCATGTCGTTGTCGGGAGGCATGCAAGTCTTTCACCCACAAAATTAACAAAAAAAGTTTGATGTCAAGCATTTATCCGGCATTAAATTTGTGATAAATTCTTAAAATCCTTATCTTTGTAAAGTCCATTTAGCAAAACTATCATGAAAGAAGAGATTTCTCGTCGGATCGAGGCCTTGCGGGAGCTGATGAAGGTGGAGAGGCTGGATGCCTTTGTCTTTCCCGGCACCGATGCCCACCAGAGTGAATATGTGGCCGACCATTGGAAGGGTCGCGAGTGGATTTCAGGCTTCGACGGCAGTGCCGGGACGGCGGTGGTTACGATGAAGCGTGCCGCCCTGTGGACCGACTCCCGCTATTTCCTCGCTGCCGAAGAGCAGCTGGCGGGCACCGGGTTTCTGCTGATGCGGCAGAAGATGGAGGGCACGCCCTCGATAGCGGAATGGCTGGGCGAGGAGCTTGCCGACATCAACGGAGCCATCGTGGGGCTGGACGGCAGCGTGAACTCCTATGCGGCGGTGCAGCGGCTGACCACGGAACTGCGTGCCCGGGGCGGCATCAACCTGCGCACGAACTTCGATCCGCTGGCACGGATATGGACCGACCGGCCGCCGATTCCCCGCGACAAGGTGGAGTTGCAGCCGCTGGAATATGCCGGCGAGACGACTGCCGGCAAGCTCGGGCGTATCCGTGGCGAACTTCGCAAGGCGCATTGCGACGGCATGTTGCTGTCGGCTCTCGACGACATAGCCTGGACGCTGAACCTCCGGGGCAAGGATGTGCATTGCGTGCCGGTGTTCGTGGCCTATCTGCTCATAGCCTCCGACAAGACCACGCTGTATATTAATAAGGAGAAGCTGACGCCCGCCGTCGAGGCCTGTCTTGCCGCGGAGGGCATCGGCATTGACGAATATCGGAATATAGGGCGCGGACTGGAAGACTATTTCGAGTACAACATCCTGATGGATCCCGACGAGACGAGTGCCCTGCTGCCGCAGTTCGTACCCTCGCGCACGAGAATCGTGTTCGCCGAGTCGCCCGTTCCGCGCCTGAAGGCGGTGAAGAACGCCGCCGAAATAGCGGGCTTCCGCCGGGCCATGACCCGCGACGGGGTGGCCCTGGTGAAGTTTCTGCGCTGGCTCGGACCCGCCGTGTCGGCCGGCGGAGAGACCGAGATGAGCGTCGGCCATAAGCTCATGGAACTGCGTCGGCAGCAACCCCTCTTCCGTGACATCAGTTTTGATACGATCGCCGCCTATCAGGAGCACGGCGCCATCGTGCACTACGAGGCCACGGCGACATCCGACAAGCCGCTGAAGGCCGAGGGACTGCTCCTCTTGGACAGCGGCGCGCAGTATCAGGACGGCACCACCGATATCACCCGTACCATTGCCCTCGGTCCCGTGAGCGATGAACAGCGGCATGTCTACACGCTCGTGCTGAAAGGATTCCTCCGTTTACAGGCTCTCCACTTTCCCGACGGGGCTTGCGGCACGCAGCTCGACGCCGTGGCGCGGGCGCCGATGTGGAGGGAGGGCTATAATTTCCTGCACGGCACGGGGCACGGCGTGGGCTCCTATCTGAGTGTCCACGAGGGGCCTCACCAGATACGCATGGAGTATGTGGCGGCACCCCTGCGGGCAGGCATGACCGTTACCGACGAGCCGGGCATCTATCTGGCCGACCGTTTCGGGGTGCGCATCGAGAACACCCTACTGACGAGGGAGGCCGTGAAGGGCGAGTTCGGCACCTTCCTTGAGTTTGAACCGCTGACGCTTTGTCCCATCGACCTGGCACCCGTCGACCTCTCGATGCTCACCGAAGAGGAAAGAGAATGGCTGAACGAGTATCACAGACTAGTCTTCGACCGCCTCTCCCCGTATCTTGACGAGGAGGAAAAGGCATGGCTGGCAGGAGCCACCAAAGCACTTTGAGAGGACAGGCATCCTCGGCGAACACTTCTTTTTGTAAAAATAAAATCCAAGAATCACACTCTTGGAAAAAGCCCGAATCAGATTGGGAAATAGCCCTGAAAGATACTTATGAATACCTTTTTCAGGGCAAACAGCAACCTTCGGCAGGGTAAAAGACGGCTTTCTGCACGCCTGAGGACGGCTGAAAGGAGTGTCGGAAGCTGTTGGAAGCGGAGTAAAAAGCGGTTAAAAGCAAAGTAAAAGACGGCTAAAAGCTTTTCGAAAAGTGCTCGCGAAATGGGTTTTGTGCGATAAGAGGCTGTAAATCAGATAATTGTGAATCTTTTAAAAATAAGCCTGTTTTTCAACCCGAAGTCGTGTCCGGACGCAAAACAGGCCTTATTTTAGAGTACTTTGTAAAATAAATTCCTTCTGTAAATATATGGGAGAACGAGACCGGGGTTCATTACCGCTATACTGCACGGCAATGGCTTGCCGCGCCCATCCCGATTCGCGAGACTGCTACTGTTCCTCTCGCTTCAGGTCATCGTTAGAGATTCCGCGAGTTACCTTACGCGTCTTCGACTGCCCGAGATTGCCGAAGCGATAGCTCATGCTGATGCCGAAGATTTGCCGGGTGTATCGCTGGTGGTTCACATTGCGGAAGTTCGCCCCCTCGGTAACGAGGTCTCGCCTGACCCACTTGCGGAAGGGGTCGGTTGTGCTGATGCTTACGGTCAGCCTTTTCTCTTTCAGGAATCCCCGGGAAAGCGAGAGGCTGTGGCTCCAGAAGCTGCTGGAGTTGCCCTGGAGCGTGATGTTGCGCGTCTCACCTCCTACTGACGCCCGAAACGAGATGTCGCCCGGCAGTCGCCCGGAGAGGTTGAGATACGCTCTTGTGGTCCACCTGTTGTTGCGCAGCCGGCGTGCGGGGTCTTCGATGTCAAGGTAGGCCACGCTGCCGTTTATCGTGCAGCTCATCTTCGGCAGGATGTTCCAGCGCAGGTAATAGTCGAATGCCGTGCGCTGCGTGTGCCCTATGTTCTCGAAGGTGGAATACATGGCTCCGGGCGAGGCGAAGTGCTTCCGGTTGTCGAAATACTCTCCGTCGCTGCCCACGATGTGGCTCACGCGCTCGATGCCGTCGTTGAGGAAGGTGTATGACAGCGACAGGTTGAGGTTCAGCTTGCGGGTGAACTGGCCGAAAGTGGCGGTCAGCGACTGGCTCCGCTCGGCCTCCAGGTTGCTGTTTCCCTGGCTGATGTTCTGCGGGTTGGCGTCGTTGAAGTAGGGGTTGAGGTAATAGATGCTCGGCCGGGAGAGGCGCATGCCGTACTCCAGCCTTAACGACTCGGTCTTTCCGAGCGTGAAATTGAGCTTCAGCGAGGGCACGAGGTTGGCGTAGTGGCCGTCGTAGTCGGCCTCGGAGCCTATGGCCCCCGCGAGGTATTCTATCTTCTGGTAGGTGTATTCGTAGCGCAGGCCGGGCATGACGGAGAGCACCTTGCCCCGGAAGACATAGCTCAGGTAGGTGCCGAAGATGTCGTTGCGGTTCTTATAGTGGTTACTGCGTGAGGCGTTGAGCACATAGTTGCTGGTCATAGCCTTGTCATCAAACACATCGTTGGTGCTCTCGTTGTTGCGCAGGATATACTTCATGCCGACCTCGAGGGTCTGCCGGCTGCCGATGGGCGTGGTGAAGTCGTATTGGAGGGTGTGCTCTGTGCTGCGGTTGCGGCTGTCGGTGCGGTTGTCGTAGAGCCGCATTTCCTCGATGATGTCCTGCGGGGTGTTGTTCACGAGGTTGCTGTAGAGCGTGGTGGCCTTGTCGTGCGACGGCGAGGTATATAGCTGATACGACAGCGTGTGTACGCGCTGCCTGTTCCTGCGGCTCGTGCGCTGGTAGTCAAGACCGAAGGTTCCGTTGACAACAGAGTTCTTGGGCGTGGAGTTCCTTGTGTATGAATAGGCCGTCGCCGAGCGGTCGGCATTGAGCATCTCGGTCGTTCCCCATGAGGGCAGATACCGCTGTGCGGCCATTCCGGACAGGGAAAGAGTGAGGAGACGGAGCGTGTCGATCTCGTAACTGGCGTTGATGTTGGCGAACTCCGTGCGGTCTTTCGGTTTCTGGGCGTTGGTGCTGTTGAGCCATTTCTGCTGCTCCGATGCGTAGTTCTCACGCAGGGTGTTGTCTTCTCCGGTGGGGTTTGTGATGCGGTTATACGACAGCGAGCCGTCGAGGGCGAACTTTCCCATCTTGGTGGATGAATATGCGTGGGCGTTGTATCCCAGTGTGTTGAGCTGCGCGCCGATAGCGGTGAGATGGCCTTCATACTTTGACTGCATCACGATGTTGATGATTCCGCCGATGCCCTCGGCGTCGTATTTCGCCCCGGGAGTGGTTATTACTTCAATGTTCTTTACGAGAAGGGCCGGCAGGCTGCGCAGCACCTCTCTCGGATTGCGGGTGATGGACGACCTCCGGCCGTTCTGCAGGATGAGGAACTTCGTGGTTCCGTTCATCTTGATGTTGCCGTCAGCGTCGACATCCACGAGCGGTACTTTGCGCAGAATCTCAGAAATGTTGGACATCCTGGCGTCCGGGTCGGCGGTAACATCATACGAGAGCTTGTCCACATCCATCTTTACGAGGGGCTTCTGGGCCACGATGCCGACGCCGCTCAGCATCTTCACATCGTCGAAGAGATCTATGGCTCTCACCTTTTTCTCGCTCTCGCCGCCCTCAAGGCTGAATGTCAGCGGGTCGGCCTTCTTCCCCAGGTACGACGCCATGAGCATATAGCTGCCCTTCGCGGCAGGGATGCTCACGGAGAAACTCCCGTCCTTGCCGGTTATGCACTTGGCTATCGCCTTGCTGGCATCCGAGTTGTTCACGATGCTGACGGTTACGAACTCTTCCCCCTCACCGTTTTCCCCGCTCACCACGGTTCCTGTAATCTTGCATGCGGGATGTGTTGTCTGGGCTTCCGCAAAACCGAATGGCAACAATATGACAACAACCAAAGTCGCAAAAAATGGTTTCATGGCTTCTTGAATGTTTAAGGGGGGACGAGAGTAAGAGCGTCGCCCTGCGCCCGCTGATGGTCTTATATTAATGATTTACGCCCGAAATCCATTGCCGACAGCGGCAAATCAACTTGCGTATGTGGTATCATTTGACACTAACTCTTATCTGGCAAATATACAATAAATTATTAATACAGCAAGCCGAAATCGCTTTTTTTCTGTTATTTTTTCTTATATTTGCCAGAAAATAGAAGTTAATATTAAATCATAAGGAGGAAGGAAGTTGAGGACTGACTATTACATCAACCCGTTGCCGGATGCCGTCCCGCAAGTCGGGGGCGGCACGGGCACGGCCGGAGATGCCAACCTGCGGCATACCTGGACGGACTACTGCGGCAACTTCATCTATGAGAATGACTCCCTGAAACAGACGCTCATAGAGGGAGGATATATCTCGTATGCGTATCCGCAAGGCACAAATCCGACAAACCAAGCGACGGACATCTTCCAGCTCACGCCGACTTACCACTTCTATGTGCAAGACCATTTGGGCAACAACCGGCTGGTGGTGAACGAGACCGGAACGATCGAGCAGGTGAACCACTACTATCCTTTCGGCGGGCTGATGGGCGAAAGCCGGAACATCACCTCCGCCCAACGCTATAAGTACAACGGCAAGGAGCTCGACCGCATGCACGGGCTGGACTGGTATGACTACGGCGCCCGCCACTACGACGCTTCTATTGGCCGTTGGATGTGTGTGGATCCGCTGGCGGAGAAATACCATGAGATTAGTCCGTATGCGTATTGTTTAAGTAATCCAATAAAGTTAATTGACATTGATGGGAGAGCCCCTGGTGACGCATTTAAGACAATGGATGATGCGGCTGTTGATTTTGGGAGAATTTACAATTATTGGTCTGTCTCCACTTCTCCTAAATATCCATACGGAGTAGAATACTCATGCACTTTTTATAGTTTTGTTAATAATGATGGTGAATTGCGTTATTCTTATTATGCATCAGGCCCACAAGGGTACGCAAATGCGAACCACTCAAAAGATGACAAAAGTCAAGTTCCTAACAACAGATGGGAAACTTTTAAAGTTGTAGGTGCAGGACATACACATGGAGGATATCATCCAGATTATGGCAAAGGTAATGATAGTTTTTCTAGAATGGACTTGGATGGAGATATCGAAAATCAAAAAACGCATCCTAATTATACTTCTGGATATTTATGCACTCCAAGTGGAAAACTTCTGAAACATTGGTATAATACAAAGACAAAAAAATGGGCAATTATTACTTTTAAAGGTGAAAAGTTTCAATTGCCTAGTGATATTGGTGATCTGTCTCTTATACACATCTCCTATCCCACGAGACTCGACGTCATCTCGTATGACGACATCTGCTTGAAAAAAGGGGGGGGGGGGGGGGGGGGGGGTGGGTGGGGGG
>CAUULA010000006.1:0-41682 GCA_963545855.1 uncultured Prevotella sp. | reverse complement strand
TCGAGTCTCGTGGGCTCGGAGATGTGTATAAGAGACAGATAATTATTATGGCAAGCAGACTCAATAATGACTATTGCGTTATTCTGGCAGGGGGGAAAGGACGGCGGCTCTGGCCTTGCAGCCGTGCTGAGAGGCCGAAGCAATTCATTGACTTCTTCGGATTCGGCCGTACGCAACTACAGCAAACCTTTGACCGGATTGCTCAGATTCTCTCCAAGGATCATATTTTCATCAACACCAATGAGTTGTATGTAGATTTGGTGAAGGAGCAGCTGCCCGATATTTCCGACGACAGCATCATGGCGGAGCCGATTCACCGGAATACGGCGCCGAGCGTGGCATGGGCATGCCATCGTATCGCCCATATCTGTCCGGATGCCAATCTGCTGGTAGCTCCTTCCGATCAGGCCGTGAACAACGAGAGGGCTTTTTTCCAGAACATCGAGGAGGGCTTCGAGTTTGTGCAGGACAACGACGGGCTGCTTACCTTAGGCGTGAGGCCTACGCGCCCTGAGCCGGGATATGGTTATATTCAGCTGGGCGACGAGGCCACCCATGACATCTGCAAGGTGAAATCCTTTACGGAAAAACCCGAGCGGGAGTTTGCCAAGATGTTTCTCGACAGCGGGGAGTTCTATTGGAATACAGGCATGTTCCTTGCCCGGACATCCTATCTCCGGGAGTGTTTCTATAATTTCCTGCCGTCCATTCTGCGGGCTTTCGACCGCGACCATGCCGACTGGACCATTGCGGAGGAGAATGAGTTTATCCGCGCGAATTTTCCTTCTTATCCCAATATCTCCATCGACTACGGCATTCTGGAGAAGTCGGAGCGCGTCTTCGTGCTGAAGGGCGACTTCGGATGGGCAGACCTGGGCACTTGGCACAGCATCTACGAGGCGATGAGGAAGAGCGAGACCGACAATGTGGTCATCGATTCTGAGGTGATGCTCGACAATGCCCACAACAATGTCATCAAGCTGCCGAAGGGCAAGCTTGCCGTTATCAATGGTCTCGACGGCTACATTGTAGCCGAGGGCGACAATGTGTTGCTAATCTGCAAGAAAGAGGACTCCTCGTCGTTGGTGCGTAAGTATGTAAACGAAGTGCAGATTCAGAAGGGCGACGAGTATGTCTGAAGCTTTCAGGTGAGCGTCTTGCTACTGCGAGGAGAGCTCCTGTTAGATGGCAGAAAGGCTCATCCGGCAATCTTCCCGGATGAGCCTTTTTGTTTTCCCGACTGCCCTCCTTTCTCGAGTAAGGGCTGCCAAAGCGTGGATTCCTACAGTCTCCCGAACTCTTCGAAGATTTTGTCGGCGATGGCTTTCATCTCCTCGTCTTCCAGCTTCAGATGGGGTTTACCGAAGTTGATGTCGGCCTCCGAGTTTATCGGAATCAGGTGGATATGGGCGTGCGGCACCTCCAGCCCCAGCACGATCTGTGCCACTTTCCTGCACGGGATGGCTGCCTTGAGAGCCTTCGCCACCTTCTTCGCGAACAGTTCGAATTCTGCCAGCTCATCGTCTTCCATGTCGAAGATATAGTCCGTCTCCTTGCGGGGAATCACCAATGTGTGCCCTTTCGCCACCGGACTGATGTCGAGGAAGGCATAGAACTTCTCGCTCTCGGCGCATTTGTAGCTGGGAATCTCGCCGGCTGCGATCTTCGTGAATATTGTTGCCATGTTGCTTCGTAGTTTTAGGGTTCTTGTTTTTGTCGTCAAGCCTCTAAGGAGATGTTGTCGATGCGCAGCTTGATGGTGCCGCGGGGGATCTTGATCTCCGCGATGTCTCCCACTTTCTTGTTCAGCAGGCCTTGGGCGATGGGGGTCTTGATGGATATCTTGCCCTCTTTGAGGTTGGCCTCGCTCTCGCTGACGATGGTGTAGGTCATCTTCGCCTTGGTTGCCATGTTGGTCATCTCCACTTTGGTGAGAATCTGTACGGAGTCCGTGCTCAGGCGGGTGGTGTCCACTATCTTCGCTTCCGCTACGGTTACTTTCAGCTGGTTGATTTTTCCCTCGAGCCGGGCCTGGGCCTCCTTGGCCGCGTCATACTCTGAATTTTCACTCAAGTCGCCCTTGTCGCGGGCTTCGGCGATTGCAGCCGATGCCTTCGGGCGCTCTACTGCTTCGAGCTCATGAAGCTCTGCTACGAGCTTGTCGTAGCCTTCCTGTGACATGTAAGCCATAATCTTTCTATTTTATTTTTTATTGTCATCAGACAGTTGGAAGATTAAAATAAAAGAATTCCAACAACCTTTGTCGTCGTCGGAATTCATTATCTCCTAATGTCTTGTTGTTTCAGTATTGTTTTGCAAAGATAGGAAATTAAAATGAAAGCGCCAAGCGAAAACGCGAAAATCTTCTTCCGGAGGTTGATTTATGTCAAGAAATGTTGTGCGATGGTATAAAAAGCAAGGCAAAGTTTTGGTTGTTTGCGCAAACAATCGTAATTTTGCAATGTGTTTTTCATAGTATTAGATTTAAGGTTAACAAGGTGGGGACTCAGCGGAGTCCCATTTTTTATGTTCTTAGGTTTTATTCTGAGCAATTTTCCTGCAGGCGTATATCATGTATCGGAATAATCTCTTTCCTTGAGAGAGTTGTCTCTTTGCATCCGTAGGGATAAAAGAAAAAGGGGCGCCTCATAGGAAGCACCCCTTTGGAATCGTCTGTTTTCCTTGATTAAATGCCAAACTTGTATCCTACGGTGATCTGGAATACGCTGTTCTTGCTGTCTGAATTCTTAAACACTTTGGATACTCCCCAGTTGTAGCGAGTGTCAAGCACGAAGTTCTGATATTCGTAAGACAGTCCTACGGGGACAGAAACATCTACCGCGTTGGGTTTTGTGTTGTCTTTGGAAACGCAGAAGCCTGGTTGTACGCCCAACTTTACAGCGAGTCCCTTCACGACATATACATTGGCTATGATGGGCACATTGATATATCCGAGGTTAAGTTTCGCGTCACCGGTACTGATATTTCCGAAGATAGGCAGGGTTATGTTTGTCCCTTTCCACTTTGCTCCTTGCATGGAATAGAGAAGACCTCCTGATAGGCTGAAGATATCTGTTACCTGATATTCTGCCTCTGCTCCGAATACAAGTCCTAATTTTGCGTCAGCATTAGCATCCGTAAGATTGGCAATACTGAGTCCGGCCTTGGGAAGAATGGAGATAGAACCTACTGCGTTCTGTGCGAATGTTGCGACTGAAGACAGCATCATGGCTGCCATTAAAATAATTTTTCTCATAATAACTCAAGTAATTAAATGTTTACTAACGGGGTGCAAATTAAACAAATAATATCCATTCCGCCAAATTTTTCTTTCAAAAAATATTGTTTTTCTTCTTTTGCGGCTTTGTTTTTTGAGCTATATCATCCATCAGTTCCTTGAAAACGGAGTTCAGGGAGAGCGTCTCGGGGTTACCCGTCAGTATGAGTTGCTTGCGCGCCCGCGTCATGGCTACATTCAGTTTGCGGTCGATGAGGCGGCCGTCTTCCACGAATGTGTTGCTCGTCAGGAAGTCGAGCTGATACCGGCTTTGGACGGTGAACGAATAGATGATGACATCTCGCTGGCTGCCTTGATAGCGTTCCACGGTGTCAATGGCCACCTGCTCGAGCCCGGGAATGCCGCGCCGAGCTATCTCCTGCCGTATCATGGCTATCTGGTTGCGGTAGGGCACGATGACGCCCACCGTCTTCCGGGGGTCGAACCGCCGGCCGTAGAAGCGCCGGATGCGGCGCAGCAGGTCGCTCACGATGGCTGCCTCCTCGGTGTTCACCTTGTCGGACAAGTGCGGCTGGCGGCAGAACCTTGAGGGCAGGAAGATCACGCGGTGCGCCTTCAACAGCTCGTCAAGACAGTCTTCGGCGTCGGGGGCGTAGCTTAGGCTGCCCTCCAGCTGATGCTCCAGCGGCACGGGCTCCAGCTGCTCGTGGCGGTAGAACATCCTGCAGGGAAATTCCGCTATCTCGGGGTGCATGCGCCCCTGTTTGCGCAGGATGCCGATGAAGTCGGTGCGCCCCTGTTTCCGCTCCCATTGCAGGAGCCGCTCGAAGAGCGACTTGCGGCAGTTGTCGAGGCAGACGGCTCTCAGCTTCGGCTCTTCCACCTCCGACTCCTGTGGGTTCTGCTGCACCACGGCGGGCAGTTGCTTATGGTCTCCCACGAGAATAAACCGCCTGATGTAGGGCTCATGGTCGTGCCCGCAAAGCAGCCCGACGATGTTCGGCTCCAGTATCTGGCTTGCCTCGTCGATTACGGCGAGGTCGAAATGCTTCAGGTTGAACAGGTTTGCGTTCGACTGCATCGCCGTCGTGGTGGCCACGAAGATGCGGGCGTCCCGGATTTTCTCCTTGATTTGCGAGAGCATCGGCAGCTCCTCGATGGCATATTTAATAAGGTGGGGGCGATAACGCTCCTCGCATGAGAACTCCTGCCCTATGCGCAGATAGTCGAGGTGGTTGTCCTCGAGCATGCCGCAGATTTCGTCCACGGCACGGTTGGTGTACGAGAGCAGCAGCACGGAGTGCCCTCCGGTGGCGAGTTCCTCCCTTACGAGGTATTGCAGAGCCAGCGAGGTCTTGCCCGTTCCGGGAGGTCCCACGAGCAGGAAGTAGTCTTCTGCCTGCTTGGCCCGCAGCAGGAGGTCGTCGTAGTCGGGATGATAGTGGCGTGTGAGGGCGAGGCTCCTGTCGGCTCTCGGCTCCCGTTGGGAGAGCAGCAGGGCGCGGCGGTCGGGCAGGGCGGAGGCGAATAGCGCCAGACTGCGCACCTGCGCGCCGTTTCCCATGTCGCTGTGCTCTATGGCGAATGCCTCTCCACGGATGATGTCGGGATTCTGCTGCCCGTCGGAGAGGTGGACGGTGAGGCGGTCGGGGTGGATTTCCGCGAGGCATCCCTTGAACAGGAGGGCGTGCCGCACATCGGGCGTGTTGCCTTTGCGGTAGGCATACAAGTAGATAAAGTCGCCCGCCCGGAAATTCGGGAGGAAGTCTTTTCCTTGGTCAGGCACGCTCAGCGTAATGGTGTCGAAGCCTTTGTAGGGAGTGCTTTTCTCCCTCTTCATAATGGCGAGGTCGGTATAGATGCTGCCGGTCTCTTTCTTCTCGGCCAACGGCATGTTCCAGAGGTCGGCACAGGCGTTGCCCTGCCCTTCCTGTGCGCCCAGTCGTGAGGATAGCTGTTCGCGGTAGACAAATGTCATCATGCGGCACAAATAGGCTCTCTCCATGGGCTTCAAGTTGTGTATACAGTCGGTAATACGCTTGATTTCAGGCTCTTTCCAGCGGCTGAAGAAATCTGCCTTGCGGGTATCTTGCAGGAAAATCCGGGGCTGGAGGTGGTCGATTACCTTGTCGAATCCGTCCTGCGCGATGTGAAACTCATTCCATACCACTTGGTTGCGAAACTTCATGGCTTCACGGAAAAGCTCTCGATAGAAGCTCACCGCTACCAGTCCGCCCGGCAGCGGATAGCGTGAATAGAGCAGGCGGAGGTCGGCCTGTTTGTTCGGCAATCGGAAATTATGGAGCAGCACGCCGTAGTAGAGCAGCAGTTGGACATAGTGCTCCTCTTTTTGGAGGCTCCCGTGTTCGTTCGGGAATTTGTGTTCGATGTTGAAGTTCTTGCCCGATTTCTGTTCCACGAGCAGCCGCATGTCTGTCGTCATGAGATCCACGCGCCCTTGGATGCCCAGTTCCTCGCATACGAACGACGGTTCCAGAATGGCTTTCGAACGGTCGTAACTCCCCTCCTTGTCGTCGAAGAGCGATTCTACGATATGCCGGATGTTCACCGATTGGCGCCGTGCCGCCGTCTTGAAGTCTTCTTTCCGGTTCAGGTCCGTGCAGGTGCAGTAGTCTAAGGCACGCTCCTTGAAATTGTTGCGGAATGTTTCTTCCCAGCGGTAGTCTGCCTGCTGGTTGATGATGTCGTCCAGTGCGCTGCCCGCAAAGTTACCCACGAGGATGGCCTGGGAGTTCGCTTTGGGCGAGAGTTGATTCAGCAGGTAGGATAAGGGGTGGTGGCCGTAGTCCTGAAAGCAGCGTGCAATGGCGGAGATATCCAGCAGATAGTCGGGTTCGAGGATGATGAGAGAGGGGTGGACGGCTGAAGGAGCCATCTCGCAGTCTATCAGATTCAACTGCATGCCTTCCTTCAGAAGCCCTCGGAGATGGGTCAGGTGTTCGGCGGAGTAGTCCACCATCAGGGTTCCTGTTGTAGAATCGTGGTCTGGAAGCACTTCGATTTCGCCGTCGGTAAAGGTCTTTACGATGCAGCGGATATAGCGGTAGTCGATGTGATGGTGTTCGGCGGGCGCCTTGCGCGATACGGGAATGCGCCCGACGAGATAGCCGGGGATGTCGCAACCATAGACGGCGGAGATGAAGACGGCCAGCGCCCGGCAGGCATAGAGCAGCTCTTCGGGCGGCAACGGCTGTTTCCTGTTGCTGTCGCGGCGCATGCGCTGAATCTCGACGATATCGCTCACGGCCACCCGGTGCCGCTTGCAGAGGAAGTCGACCTGCGAAAACAGGTTGCCGAAAGCGTGGCTGGAGTCGCTCAATCCTTCGTGGCAGACCAGCACGAGGGTCTCGTGCAGCATCTTGTTGGCGACAGCCCCTTCTGCTTCCGGCAAATCGAGAATTGTCTCGACACGGCGGAAAAGTTCTTCGGAAGTGATGTTTTTCTCGGGTTCGAATGCCATTTTACCTTCTTTATAATTGCAAATGTACCGAAAATATGCGGAAAATGCTTATCTTTGCAGTTGAAAATTAAAATACTATGGACAAAAAAGACTTCATGCGCAGGGCAATAGCCCTGTCGGAGGAGAGCGTCAGGACGGGTGGCGGACCTTTCGGCGCGGTAATCGTAAAGGATGGGGAAATCGTCTCCGAGGCGTCGAACAGCGTTACCATCGACCACGATCCTACTGCCCATGCGGAGGTAAACGCCATTCGAGAGGCCGCCAAGAGGCTCGGCACCTTTGACCTCGAGGGCTGCGAGATCTATACTTCCTGCGAGCCGTGCCCGATGTGTCTGGGAGCCATCTATTGGGCTCATCTCGACCGTATCTATTATGCCAACGACCGTCAAGATGCTGCCCGCATCGGTTTCGACGATGATTTCATCTATAAGGAGATAGCCCTGAAGCCGCGGGAACGCCACAAGCAGATGGAAGTGCTGCTGCCCGAAGAGGCCAGGGAGGCTTTCAGAATGTGGGAAGCCGATGCCGACAAGACGGAGTATTAACGGCAAGCAGGCCGGTTACTCACAGCGTGTAACACGATTACAAGCGGCGTGTAATGCGGTTACACGCTGTGTGTAATCCCCTTGGAAGCAACATCTTCGACTCCTTCCGGTCTCTTTGGGCTCTTTTTCTATTCATTAACTGGGTTCACAGACATCCTTTGTCGTGTCCATACTGGCCAGCCAGACACCTGCGGGAAGCGGAAGCCTTTCTCGCTTACTGCCCCCCGAGGCGTTCGAAATAGGTGAGGATTTCCTCCCAGGTCTTGAACTCGTCGCTGCCGAAAGCGATGCCTGTTCCCATGAATCCGTCGTCGGGGGCAGTTGAAATCATGTAGTCGCCATAGAGCAGTCGGGGCTGATTGGTGTAGACCACATGGTTCCAGGCCGGCGTGGAGAGGTATTCCTCTGTCCAGGCGCTGGCCTCCGTGAGCCGTCCGGGCTCGTTTGTGGGTGCGGGGGAGACGATATAGACCTCGTATCTCTCTATCAGCGTCCTGTAGGTTTTCCGCATGCTCGGCCGGTCTTTGCCGTAGTCGTCGCGCAGGGTGTCGAGGCCGATGTAGACAATAGGTCGCTCGCGGTGCTCCTGGCGGTCGTCTATCCAGCGGATGACGGGTACCACCCCGTTCAGGAACGACTCGTCGGTCATGCGGTGCTCGCCGTGGAAACGGGCCGCCTGAGCATAGTGCGACCGGAACAGGTCGAAAGTGTCCACGAGCAAATCCCTGTCGCCGAAGAGGCCGAAGACGCGTCTTCGGTCCTCGGGTGTGATGCCCTGGAAGCACCGGCCGGTGATTTCCTTATACTCCTTCACCATGGCCTTGGTTACGATAAACTCCTGAATGCCGTCCTGCCGCGGATTCTGGAAGGTCTGCCTGCCCGTCATGCCGTGGCTGGCCATGGTCTCCCCCATCTCGAAAGCCGGGTTCACGAGGATGCGGTCATAGCCTCGCAGCATCTCGGCATACATGCCTCCCATGGAGGTTCCTATGATGAGGTCGGGATTGTCGGCGTGGGTCTTTTCCCGGAGGAGCGTCATGGCCTCCTCGGGATGCAGCGGGAGGTCGTAGGCGATGACCTCCGCGCCGGGGAAAGTCAGGGCTATCCGCTTCACCGTGCCCGACTGCGCCGAAGAGCCGAAACCGTGTATATACATGATTCTCTTGCCCTTCATCAGGTCGGGAAACTGTTTTATATACTGATTTTCCATATCTTCTTTCGTTTAATATTGCAAAAGTAATATTTTTTTTTTATCTTTGTCGCAGATAAGCTAAAAACATAAAACGATACCGATAATATGAAAAAAATGATGTTATTGACGGCTTTGTGCCTGGCGATGAATGCGCATGCGCAGAGCGGCGGCGGTCCGGCATGGACGGAGTGGCAGGATCAACAGGTGAACGAGGTGAACCGATTCCCGCTGCATACCGACTTCTTTGCCTATGAGTCGGAAGCCGGAGCGTTGAAGGGAGCGAAGACGCAGTCTTCTAATTTCCTTTCCCTCGACGGCGTGTGGAAGTTCCATTTCGTGGAGAATGCCGACCAGCGCCCCACGGACTTCTACAAGACCGACCTCGACGAATCGTCGTGGAAGACCATCAAGGTGCCGGGCATGTGGGAGCTGAACGGCTATGGAGACCCTGTCTATGTAAATGTAGGCTTCCCGTGGAAGGGGCATTTCAAGAACAATCCTCCCTATGTGCCCAACGAGCACAATCATGTGGGCTCTTACCGGCGCACCGTTACCATTCCCGCAGACTGGGACGGCAAGCAGGTGATAGCGCATTTCGGGTCGGTAACGAGCAACATTTATCTCTTCGTCAACGGCCGCTATGTGGGCTATG
The DNA here is from genome assembly GCA_963545855.1 of uncultured Prevotella sp. Classification (GTDB taxonomy): domain Bacteria; phylum Bacteroidota; class Bacteroidia; order Bacteroidales; family Bacteroidaceae; genus Prevotella. The sequence goes on along the minus strand of CAUULA010000006.1, from coordinate 32,574 downwards.
CGGAAGATTCCAAGGTGGCGGCGGAGTTCGATATCACTCCTTATATTAAAAAAGGTGAGAACCTGCTGGCGTTCCAGACCTTCCGTTGGAGCGACGGAACCTACCACGAGGACCAGGATTTCTGGCGCATGTCGGGCGTGGCAAGGGAGAGTTACCTGTTTGCGCGCGACGCGAAAGTCCATATGGATAACATCAAGATAACGCCTGACCTGACGAACGGCTATGCCGACGGCACGCTCGAGGTCAATGTGGCGGTGAGTGGCCGGCCGGTCGTGGAGTTCCAGTTGCTGAATGCCAACGGAGTCGTAGTGGCAAGGAATACGGCCGATTTTAAGAAACACAACTATGGGAACATACATTTCACCATCCGGAATGTGAAAAAATGGACAGCTGAGACTCCTTATCTCTTTACCCTCTTGGCGACAGTCAAGTCGGGAAACAAGGTCGTTGAGGTGATTCCGCAGAAGGTGGGCTTCCGCAAAGTGGAGATTAAAGGCCCGCAGCTTCTCGTGAACGGACAACCCGTTTATATCAAGGGAGCCAACCGGCATGAAATGGATCCCGACGAAGGGTATAATGTAAGCTATGACCGCATGGTTCAGGATGTGAAGCTGATGAAGCAGTTGAATGTCAACGCGGTGCGCACCTGCCACTATGCCGATGACCCCCGCTGGTATGATCTGTGCGATGAATACGGTCTCTATGTATGTGCCGAGGCCAATCAGGAGAGCCACGGATTCGGCTATGGGGAGAAAGCCGTCAGCTACGGAAAGTCCTTTGCCAAGCAGATTCTTGAGCGCAATCAGCATAATGTGGAGTCGTTCTTCAACCATCCGAGCATCATCATCTGGTCGATGGGCAACGAAACGGCCGACGGACCGAACTTTACGGCTGTCTATCAGTGGATTCGCCAGACCGATCCCTCTCGTCCCATCCACTGGGAAAGAGGCCTGAAAGGTGCCAACACCGATATCTATGCAGAGATGTATCAGGCACCGGAAAGCTGTGAGAGATACGCCAAGAGCACGAAGCCTGACGATCAGAAGCCGCTCATCATGTGTGAGTATGCTCATGCAATGGGTAACTCGCAAGGCGGGTTCAAGGAGTATTGGAATCTGGTACGGAAGTATCCGAAGTTCCAGGGAGGCTATATATGGGACTTCGTGGACCAGGCTCTGCACGGCGTAGACAAGAATGGAGTGAAGATCCTGACCTATGCCGGCGACTATAACAACTGGGACAATAATGACGACAAGAACTTCAACAGCAACGGATTCATTACGGCTGATCGTGGACTTCACCCTCATGCCTACGAAATAAAGCACCAGTATCAGAACATCTGGGTTACCCCTGTCGACCTCAAGAGCGGCAAGGTGAAGGTGTATAACGAGAACTTCTTCCGCGACTTGAGCAACTATAAGCTGGCATGGAGCATCGTAGAGGATGGTAAGACCGTGCAGAACGGCATCGTGGAAGACATCAATGTGGCGGCTCATCAGACGCGTGAAGTCGTGATTCCCTATACGCTCAGCGGCCTTAGTGCCGGCTCCGAGGTGCTCTTGAATATAGAGTTCCAGGTGAAGGAAGCAGAGCCTTTCCTCCCTTCGGGCTATGAGGTTGCCCACCAGCAGTTTGCCATCCAGCCCTATAAGAGCGGTGCCCTGGTTCTGAATGACGACGGATTCCTCGGGAAACAGGCTTCGGCGAAGAAGATAAAGATAGTAGATAAGAAGACGAACGCCACCCTCGATGTCAAGGGCGGGAACTTCTCCGCCTCGTTCGACCGGCAGAGCGGGCTGCTCGCAGCCTACAGCGTGAACGGGAAGAGCTTCCTCGGCGAGGGAGGCTGCCTGCGTCCGAACTTCTGGAGGGCCGTTACCGACAATGATATGGGAGCCGGTCTGCAGAATCGCTACAAAGTGTGGAGAAATCCGGTAATGCACCTGAAGAGCTTTACCTGTACGCAAAAAGGAAAGGCAGGGGCAGAGGTGAATGCCCTATACGAGATGCCCGAGGCCGGCGCGAGCCTGAGTCTGACCTATAGTTTTGATAATAACGGTCAGCTGAAAGTGGTGGAGCGTCTCGTTCCGAACGCCGGATCAAAGGGCACGAACATGCTTCGCTTCGGCATGGTGGCCGACCTTCCCTATGGCATGGACAAGAGCGAGTTTTATGGCCGCGGGCCGATAGAGAACTATATCGACCGTTGCACTTCCCAGAATATCGGCATTTACAGGCAGTCGGCAGATGAGATGTTCCATCCGTATATCCGTCCGCAGGAGACGGGAACTAAGACCGATATCCGCTGGTGGAGACAGACCGACGCGGCGGGTGCCGGCTTCCAGGTTGTAGCGGCAAAGCCTTTCTCCGCCTCGGCGCTGCATTATGACATCAAGGACTTGGACGAGGGCGATGTGAAACACCAGCGTCATTCGCAGCAGGTGCCGAAGTCCAAGTACACGGAGCTTTGCATCGACGAGGCTCAGGCGGGCGTTGGCGGCATCGACAGCTGGAGTGCCGATGCAGAGGCTCTTCCTCCCTATCGGGTGGAATTCAAGGAGCGTGTCTTCACTTTCTGGATTATACCATTGAAGTAAGCGGTATCCGCTTGAGCAGAAGACGGCTTTCCATATTCCTGCCGACGACCGACAGGATGGTGGAGGGCCGTCTTTTGCGTTGCTTTTGGCTGTCTGGTGCCAGCCTGTTGACTTGTGGGCGTCTGTATGGTTGTTTCCGCCCGACGGCTTCCGGCTTCCGTGAAGATTGCAAGAAAGCCATGCCGGGAATTGCAGACCGGCGCAAATAAAGGTCTGGAGATTCTTCGGTTTATTAGAAAAATGTAGTATCTTTGCGCCCATATAATTAAGACGAGAAGTCTGATTCGTTAGTGATATAGTCTATAAAGTTATTTAAACCATGGCAAATTTGAGATTTGAAGCAGTAACGGCGGCTTTCAAGCAAAGGCCGGTTAAGGTCGTGGCTCCCAGTGAGAGGCCGTCGGAATACTTTGGGAAGTTCGTTTTCAACCGTGCGAAGATGTACAAGTATCTTCCGGCGGACATCTATTCCAAGCTGGTGGATGTCATTGACAATGGCGCAACGCTCGATCGCTCAATCGCCGATGCGGTAGCGGCGGGAATGAAGCAGTGGGCACAGGAGAACGGGGTAACCCATTACACCCATTGGTTCCAGCCCCTCACGGAGGGTACGGCAGAGAAGCACGATGCCTTCGTCGAGCACGACGGCAAGGGCGGAATGATAGAAGAGTTCTCCGGAAAGCTGCTTGTCCAGCAGGAACCGGACGCCTCGAGCTTTCCCTCCGGGGGAATCCGCAATACCTTCGAGGCCCGCGGTTACTCGGCTTGGGATCCCACATCGCCCGTCTTTATCATAGACGACACTCTCTGTATTCCTACCATCTTTATTTCTTACACGGGCGAGGCGCTCGACTATAAGGCACCTCTGCTCCGTGCGCTGCATGCCGTGGATGTGGCCGCCACCGATGTTTGCCATTATTTCTATCCGGATGTAAGGAAGGTGAAGACAAACCTTGGCTGGGAGCAGGAGTACTTTCTCGTTGACGAGAATCTCTATGCCGCCCGTCCGGACCTGCTCCTTACGGGGCGCACATTGATGGGACACAGCTCGGCCAAGGACCAGCAGATGGACGATCACTACTTCGGAACCATCCCGGAGCGGGTTCAGGCCTTCATGAAAGACCTCGAGATACGGGCTCTCGAACTGGGCATTCCCTGCAAGACACGGCACAACGAGGTGGCTCCTAACCAGTTTGAGTGCGCCCCGATCTTTGAGGAAATGAACCTTGCCGTAGACCACAACATGCTCTTGATGAGCCTTATGAAGCGCGTGGCACGCAGGCACGGCTTCCAGGTGCTTCTTCACGAGAAGCCGTTTGACGGTGTCAATGGCTCGGGCAAGCACAATAACTGGTCGCTGTTTACTGATACGGGCATACTGCTTCACAGTCCGGGCAAGACCTCGGAGGATAATCTTCGCTTTGTCGCGTTCATCGTAGAGACCCTGATGGGCGTCTACAGGCATAATGGCCTGCTGAAAGCTTCCATCATGAGTGCCACGAATGCTCACCGCCTGGGTGCCAACGAGGCTCCCCCGGCCATCATTTCCTCCTTCCTCGGGAAGACGATTTCAGAGCTGCTCGACCACATCGTGAAGGCCGATAAGAATGATCTCTTCAACATTCAGGGCAAGACGGGCGTGGAGATTGATATTCCCGAGATTCCCGATATCATGCAGGACAATACCGACAGAAACCGTACTTCGCCCTTTGCTTTTACCGGTAACCGCTTCGAATTCCGTGCCGTAGGCTCCGAGGCAAACTGTGCGAGTGCCATGATAGCCTTGAATTCGGCGGTCGCAGAGGCACTGACCGACTTCAAGATGCGCGTGGATGCCCTCATCGCGAAAGGCGAAGACAAATACTCGGCCATCCTGGAAGTCGTCAGGGAGGACATCAAGACCTGCGCTCCCATTCATTTCGACGGAAACGGGTATTCGGAAGAATGGTTGGAGGAGGCTGCCCGCCGTGGTCTTGACACCGAGCAATCGTGCCCGCTGATCTTTGATCGTTACCTCGACGAGGCCAGCGTCAATATGTTTCAGAGCCTCGGTGTGATGAGGCGCAACGAGCTTGAGGCACGCAACGAGGTAAAGTGGGAGACTTATACCAAGAAGATCCAGATAGAAGCCCGGGTGCTGGGCGACCTCTGCATGAATCACATCATCCCCGTGGCTACTCATTATCAGAGCCAGTTGGCGAAGAATATCCAGAACATGATAGCCATTTTCGGCACGGAGGAAGGCAAGCGACTGAGCGAGCGGAACATCAAGATCGTTAGGGAGATAGCCGAGCGTACCGCCGCCATAGAGAAGGGAGTGGAGGAGCTGGTGAGCGCCCGCAAGGTGGCCAACAGGATCGAGACGGAGCGCGAGAAGGCGATAGCCTACCACGACACGGTGGAATCCAAGTTCCATCCGATTCGCTATCAGATAGACAAGTTGGAGCTGCTGGTGAGCGACGAGCTTTGGACGCTGCCGAAGTATCGCGAGCTCCTGTTCATCCGGTAGCGGCTCGCATGGATGCTATAATCCCCTTGCCGGCCTGCCGGCAAGGGGATTATAGTTAATAGTCCTTTTCCAGGTTCACCGTTCCATCTGCCTCCTGCACCTTCACATGGAGCTTGTCGCCGTGCGTATTTGCGGTTAGCACCCCGTTGTTTGAGTTGACGATGATGGGGAAATCGCAGCCTTTCATCTTGTCGCGGTATCCATATTGATGGTTATGTCCGCAAATCATGAGGTCGATTCCGCTATTGTTAAGGATGGGGATAAACTTGTCGCTGACCTCCTGAGCCCCGTGCCAGACGGGCCCTTGGTTATCGAAAGGCGGAATGTGCCCTAACACGACGCGGAACCGGGCCTTCTTGAATTCATCGCTCCTGACGATGCCTTTCAGCCATTCCGCCTGTTCCGTGCGGTAATTGTCGTAGTCGGTAATGCCGCTATACTCCCAGTCCGTGTCGGGCTTGTCTTCTCCCGTGTCCAGGCAGATGAAGTAGACGGGTCCTTGCTGGAAGGCATAATAGATGTTTGGCTTCCGCGGGCATACATAGTCGTGGAACCTATCGGCCCACTGGCCACGGGTCTCGTGGTTGCCTCTCACATAGTAAAGCGGGATGTCGGTGGCAAATTCCTTGACGGCGGTATCCATGAAACTTCTGAAGAACTTTGCCTCGCTGTCGAAGATATTGAGCATGTCGCCATTGAAGAACACGATGTCTCTCGACTTGACTTTCCCCATGGAGAGCAGCTTGGAGAGCAGTTCGTTGCGCTGGTGGATGTCGTTCACGACGAGGAATGAGGTTTCCGGCTTTGATGTGTCGAGGGTGGTGAACTTCGGGAGAGCCACATTGTAGGCCTCGGTTGCCACTATATCGCCGTAATGGACGCGGATTCCCTTATGGGAGAGCACCTGCTGGGCGAATACGCGATACCGATAGCTCGTGCCGGGCTTGAGGCCTTTCACCGTTACGGAGTGTATCCTGCCCTCGCGCTTGATGCCTATCGTGGTGTCGTAATAGCGTGGCCGGGTCCGGAGATAGGCATTCGAGCCGTCGTCGGGAAACAGCTCCACCCAGCCTATGGAGGTGGAGTCTGAGAGCCACACCAGGGTGGCCTCGGTCTCTCCCACATCTTGGAGATAAGGGCCGTGGACGATTTTGATAGCCTTGGCAGCAGTCATCTGCATCAGGCAGAGCAATAGGATGAATAAGGTGTTCTTCTTCATTATCTGATGGTTTTAGAATTATGGTGCAAAAGTACGCATTATTTTTGAATCCCCCAAATATCGTTTTGGAAAAATTAGGGCTTCCTCTCAGAAACCTGCCGTCGGCTCCCCGTCTGACAAAACCGGCGAGATTGTACGACAAAATCGCCGAAATCGTCGCACGAAATCGCCGATTTTGTCGAGTTGCCGGCGGCCTTCAGGAAGCGTGCAGGCTTCCCTTCTTCCGCTCCCGCCATATTTCCACGGAGTTGATAATGTTCTGCCAGAGGATGTAGCAGCCGGGTCCTACCGAGGAGAGAGGGTTCAGATAGGTGTAGGCTATCCATATCGCGAAGGCCGTGTTCTTCTGTCCGAGAGCCTGTCCGGCCTCTATGGTGGCGTCGAAATAATGCCCGATGAAGCGCCCGGTGGCAAACTGGGCGATGCAGAGCATCAGGGCCAGTCCGGCGATGAGGAGCAGGAAGCTGACGGGCGAGTCGGCATGCACGATGTTCTTCACCGTGGTTCCCGTTACGAGCATCAGCGAGCATCCCCAGAGATAGTAGCTCAGGTCTTTCACGCCGGTTACCCATTTGTGGAAGCGGTGCATCGTGTGTTTCACGATAAAGGCCAGGAGCATCGGCAGGAGGAGCACGACGCAGACCTGGTTGAGTATCTTGAGGAAGGCCGCCGCGAACGAGATGTCGGCGGCCTTGTCGATCATCGGGAAGCAGACGGGAATGAGCAGTGCCGTGATGAAGTTCGAGAGGAAGGTGTAGGTGGTCATTTCCTCGAGGTTTCCACCCAGCTTTGAGGTTACCACGGGTGCCGCCGCGGCGCACGGGCCGATAATGCAGGTGAGCACGGCCTCCATCAGGATGAGGGTGTAGCCCGACACTTTGAACCACAAAACGAGGGCCACGAGCAGGGCCACGAAGGCCACTTGCTGTATGCCTATCCACAGATGCCAGCGCACGGGGACGAGTTTCTTGAAGTCGACCTTACAGAATGTAACGAAGAGGATGAGGAACATGAAGAGCGGCAGTATCTGGTCGCAGACGGGGGCGAGGAATGTGGCGGCGCTGTCGAGGGCCGGCGTGAAGGCAAAGAGGAGGTAGATGAGGCTCCCGGAGAGCATGGCGACAGGGAGGGTCCAGTCTTTCAGAAATCGGATGAATGCTGTCATGCGATGAGGATTTTCATTGCAAAGATACGAAAATATCGGTAATTGCGGAGCAAAAGGAGATAAAAAAGAGAGCAGGAGACGATTTCCCATAGTCTTGGAAACCATCTCCTGCTCTCCGCGGATTCATGTTTGTCTCAGTCTTTCTTGAACTTCTCGGCCTGCTGGCGTATGAGTTCTTCATCGTCGAAGTAATTGATGCGCATGGCCGCACGCACCTCGTCCATGGTCCCGGCAGCCGTTTCGCGGGCCGCCTCCGAGCCTTTCCTGAGGATATTGAATATCTCGGGGATATCCTGCTCATACCGGCGGCGGCGCTCCCGGATGGGGTCGAGCATGCGGTTGATGACATTGTTCAGGAGCTTTTTGCATTTCATGTCGCCGATGCCGCCGGCCGTGTAGGCAGCCTTCAGTTCCCCGAGGTTCCGGAAATCGGGCCAGAAGTCGGCGAAATCCTGGTCGGTGGAGAAGGCGTCGAGATAGGTAAACACCGCATTTCCTTCCAGATGACCGGGGTCGCTGACATTGATGTGGGTCGGGTCGGTATACATGGAGCGCACTTTCTGCCACACGGTGTCGGCGTCATCACTAAGATAGATGCAGTTGCCGAGGCTCTTGCTCATTTTTTCCTTGCCGTCGGTGCCCGGCAGGCGACGGGCCGTGGCGTTCTCGGGGAGCATGATGTTGGGCTCCACGAGCACTTCCGCGTATGTCTGATTGAAGCGGCGCACGAGTTCGCGGGTGAGTTCCAGCATGGGTTCCTGATCTTCCCCGGCAGGCACGGTGGTAGCCTTGAAGGCCGCGATGTCGGCCGCCTGGGAGACGGGATAGCAGAAGAATCCCAGCGGGATGTTGGCTTCGAAGTTGCGCATCTTGATTTCGGTCTTCACCGTAGGGTTGCGCTGCACGCGCGATACGCTGACGAGGTTCATCAGATAAGTGGTGAGCTCGGCCAGTTCCGGTATCTGGCTCTGCACATAGAGGGTGCATTTGTCCGGATCGAGACCGGCTGAAAGATAGTCAAGGGCTACCTCGACCATGTTCTGGCGAATCTTCTCGGGGTCGTCGGCATTATCGGTGAGAGCCTGCACATCGGCCATGAATACGAACATGCGGTCGTAGTCTCCCTCGTCTTGAAGCTGCACCCGGCGGCGCAGGGAGCCCACATAGTGTCCCAGGTGGAGCTTGCCGGTAGGGCGATCACCTGTCAGAATGATTTTTCCCATTTCCTTTTTATGTCTTTTCTTGTTTTTGTTTTCAATGGTTCTTGTTGTTGTCTTTACATTACACCGATCCACCTTAATATATCATTGAGGTTTGCCACCACCATGAGCAGGATCAAGATGCTGATGCCGACATACTCGGCACGGATCATGAAGGTTTCCGACGGCTTGCGCCCCGTTATCATCTCGTAGAGCAGAAAGAGCACATGACCGCCGTCGAGAGCGGGTATGGGGAGGATGTTCATGAACGCGAGGATGATGCTGAGGAAAGCTGTCATGAGCCAGAACATGTGCCAGTCCCATGTGGGAGGAAAGAGACTGCCGATGGCTCCGAAGCCTCCGAGCGACTTGGCGCCGTCGGCCGAGAACACATATTGCAGGTCGCTGACATAGCCGCCGAGTACATGTACTCCGTATTTAATGCCGGCCGGGAAGCTCTCGAAGAATCCGTAGTCTTTCTGGATGGGCTTATAATAGCTGTAGAGGGTGGTCATCTGCGTGCCCATCGTCAAGTCGGGAGTGAGAATGATGCTTGCGGAGTCGGCCGTGGCCGAGCCCTTGTGTAGGAAGACAACGGATGTGGTGCGGATGGCAAGGCTGTCCTTATGGGTCTCGGCGGCGGTCATGGCGTCCTTCAGCCGTCCCACCTCGTCCTGGAATTCGTTCCATGAAGAGATGCTCTTGCCCCCTATGGCAAGCACCTTGTCGCCCTTTCTCATACCCAACTTTGCGGCAGGAGAGCCGGGCAACACGCTGTCTATGTCGGCCGGAAGGTAAGGGCGGACGAACTGTGGGGTAACCTTCAGCATGCCGAGAAGATTCAGATTGCCGGGCAGGCTGAGGCTCATCTTCCTGCCGCCGCGTATGATGTCGGCACGCTTTGCGGAAGCTAAATCACGGTAGAGGTCGGCATTGAAGTCCTTGAATTCACGCTGATCCGTACCCAGGAGAATATCGCCGTCCTTGAAGCCCAGGGCCTTTGCCTCGCTGTTGAACTTCATTCCCATGCTCATATCCTTGACCTGGATATAGCTTTCACCCCAGTGGAAGAGCACCATGGAATAGATGAAGAGGGCAAGGAGGAAGTTGACGAGCACGCCGCCAATCATGATGAGCAGTCGCTGCCATGTGGGTTTGGACCGGAATTCCCAAGGTTCGACAGGCTTTTTCATTTGTTCGGTGTCGAAGCTCTCGTCTATCATGCCGGCTATCTTGCAGTAACCGCCCAGCGGGAGCCAGCCTATTCCGTACTCAGTATCGCTGTTTTTGGGCTTGAAATGGAACAGGCTACCGTTCCATTTGCCGATTCCGATGTCAAAGAACATGAAGAATTTCTCGACCCTTACACCAAAGAGCTTGGAGAAAAACATGTGCCCGCCCTCGTGGAGGAGCACCAGCAAGGAGATTGCCAGTAAGAACTGGAGCAGTCTGATCAAAAAAACTTCCATTTGTTATGTTGGTTTTTACTTTATTTATAGTTATTCATTAATTCTCTCGCGATATGGCGCGCCTCGGCATCCGTCTGTACATAGACATCGTAGTCGGGGCTTGCGTCGAAAGTGGCTTTGGCCATGGTCTGCTCAATAATCCGTCCCATCCCGAGGAAGGAGCATCTGCCATGGCGGAAGCCTTCGTTTACGACTTCATTGGCTGCATTTATGATGCATGGCATGTTGCCGCCCCGCCTGATGGCCTCGAAGGCCAATGCGAGGCACTGGAACTTCTCAAGGTCGGGCTCGAAGAACTCGAGCTTATGCTTGAGGAGATTGAGGCGTTCCCCGTCGAGCGGCAGTCTCTTGGGAAAGGAAAAGGCATATTGAATGGGCAGGCGCATGTCCGGAACCCCAAGCTGTGCCTTTACCGAGCCGTCGGCGAACTGTACGGCACTGTGGATGATGCTCTGTGGATGCACCAGCACCTGTATCCTGTCGGGCGGGACACCGAAAAGCCACTTGGCTTCAATCACCTCAAACCCCTTGTTCATCAGCGACGCGGAGTCGATGGTTATCTTTGCGCCCATATCCCAGGTGGGATGCTTGAGGGCGTCTGCTGCCGTTACGCTCTTCAGCTGTTCGTCGCTGAACAGCCTGAAGGGACCTCCGGAACAGGTGAGCAATATCTTCTCTATCTCATTGTCGTCCTCGCCAACGAGGCTTTGGAAGATGGCGCTGTGCTCGGAATCTACGGGTAGGATGGGCGCATGGTACTCTGTTGCCAGATTGCAGATGAGTTCTCCTGCCACCACGAGGGTTTCCTTGTTGGCCAGGCATATCTTCTTGCGTGCCTTGATGGCGTGGATGGTGGGGGCGAGACCCGCAAATCCGACCATGGCGGTAAGCACCATGTCGACCGGATCGGCCTCTACAATCTGGCAGAGGGCGTCTTTTCCGGCATAGACCTTTATGTCTGGTTGGTCGGAAAGCAGTTCGGAGAGTTCCTTATAATAATCCTCATTGGCGATGACCACGGCCGCGGGATGAAACCTGCGTGCCTGTTCGGCCAGCTCTTTGACCCGGTTGTTGGCGGTGAGGGCATAAACCTCATACAGGTCTGGATGCTGCCGGATGACATCGAGCGCCTGAGTGCCTATCGAACCAGTGCTTCCGAGTATGCAAATTTGCTTCTTCATTCTTCTATATTACAGATCTAAAATACCCTCGGGCAGACTGATCTTGATTTCTTTTCTTTCTGTATCGATGCCTTGGATGAGGTCTTCGCTGGCCGGAATCAATATTTCTCTTTGCCCGGAGGTCATCACTTCGAAGAGAATGTTGAGGGTAGAGTCGTCCACATTCGTAATCTTTCCCACGACTTCTCCGGTGTTTGTGTCCATAAGCTGGTAGCCTACGATTTCACTCCAAGACACCTCTCCCTCGGCGCTGTTTGACAATTTACGGGGAAAAAAGACGCTGCAGCCGGTCAGTTCTCGTGCCTGTTCCTGTGTCTCTATGCCGCAAAACTTCATCAAGGCAGCATTGTTTCCGTGAAAGCGATATTCCTCGATGTAGAACGGAACGAGGATGCCGTCAACTTCGAGGATAAGGTATTCGGCGTCCGCACGGTCGAAAATGTCGTCGTCGAACATGAAGCTAATCTCTCCCTTTACGCCATGCGGCTTGCCCAGCTTGCCTATCCTGAAGACTTCTTCCTGCTTGATCATTAGTTTTCTACGCGTTTGATGTTGGCCCCGAGCTTGTTCAGCCGACCCTCGATATTCTCGTATCCGCGGTCGATTTGCGCGATATTGTCGATACGGCTGATACCGCTGGCACTCATGGCAGCTATCAGGAGGGCGATTCCGGCGCGGATATCCGGACTTGTCATGCGTCCTGCACGGAGACGGGTCTTATGGTCGTGTCCGATGACGACGGCCCTATGGGGATCGCAAAGGATAATCTGTGCACCCATGTCGATGAGTTTGTCGACGAAGAAGAGCCGGCTTTCGAACATCTTCTGATGGAAGAGCACGCTCCCGCGGCATTGGGTAGCCACCACGATGAGCACCGATAGCAGGTCGGGAGTCAGCCCCGGCCATGGCGCATCGGCAAGAGTCATGATGGAACCGTCGATAAACGAGTCGACTGCATAGTGTGGTTGTCCGGGAATAAAGAGGTCGTCGCCCTCTGCTTTCATCTTTACTCCCAGTCTGTGGAAGGCCTCCGGGATAATCCCGAGGTTATGGAGAGAGACATTCTTGATGCGCACTCCGTCGCCCACCATTGCCGCCATGCCGATGAAAGAGCCGACTTCGATCATGTCGGGCAGTATCGTATGCGTTGCTCCATGCAGCTCTCTTACGCCGATAATGGTCAGCAGGTTACTTCCGACGCCGCTGATCTCGGCCCCCATGGCGTTCAGCAGATGGCACAATTGCTGTATATAGGGTTCACAGGCTGCGTTATAGACGGTCGTGGTGCCGTTGGCCATGACGGCAGCCATGACGATATTGGCCGTTCCTGTTATCGAAGCCTCGTCGAGGAGCATGTAAGAGCCCTTGAGCTTTCTGGCTTGGATTTCGAACACATTGCGCTCCTCGATGTGTACAAACTTAGCTCCCAGATACCTGAAGCCCAGAAAATGGGTGTCGAGACGCCGTCTGCCGATCTTGTCTCCGCCGGGTTGTGCGACGGTGGCCTTGCCGAATCGCCCCAGAAGAGGCCCTATCATGAGCACGGAGCCACGGAGCGAAGCGCACTTTCTGACAAACTCGTCGCTGCCCAGATAGTCCAGATTCAGGTCTTTTGCCTGAAAGGTAAAGTCGTTGCGCGCATTCTTCTTGACGCTCACCCCGATGTCCTTGAGCAGCTGGATGAGGTTGTTCACATCCAGGATGTCGGGTATATTCTTGATTCTTACCGGTTCTGCTGTCAGCAGACAGGCACAGATCACCTCGAGAGCCTCGTTCTTGGCACCCTGCGGAGAGATCTCCCCCTTCAGGGGATGGCCGCCTTCTATGATGAATGACTCCATAAGCCTATGTTATTTTTTCTTCTTTTTCTTACCATTGTCGTCCGCTCGGGGAACGATTTTCTCGAAGGTGAAGTTGTCTAAGTCCAGTTGCACCTTGCCGTCTGTGTAGTTGGCAAGATCCGAGGCAACCTTCTCGTTGTCGGCAGAGCCATGGCTCCACTGGTAGAGGTTGCGCTTCATCTGGTTGGCGGTGAGGGCTATCAGCTCGTCGCGCTCTTCTCCCGGCTCCATGGTCTTGAGCTTCTCGAAAAGCTCGAAAATCATTTTCCCATAGTGTTTGACGGGAATCTGAGCCATGGGATATTCCATCGGGGCGGGCTTCTTGTTGATGATCTTGGCACCGGAGATATCTACGGGCCAGTCGATATCAAGCTTAAAGCCGCTCATAATGGCGAGATTGTCCCAAAGCTTCTGCTTCAGGTCGCCGTTCTCGCGGTTCTGCGGAAACATACGGCTCATGATGGCGATGATGGTTTCGGCACACCTCTGGCGTTCCTCCCTGTCCTCCAGGCCTGTGCAGTAATCTACCATGTTCTGCAGCTCGCGCCCGTATTCGGGCAGTACGAGCTTCTCTCTCTGGGTATTGTAGTCCAATCCTTCTATATTCATTCTTACAGTAATTTCTTGGGTTTCTTTGCTACGAAGTCTTTTAGATACATCGGCACGAAATAGGCCACATCCTCAAACTTCTGCACGGCAATCCTCTTTTCTGCCAGCGGAAACATGTTCTTTGCCAGCGGCTCGATGCCTTTTATCAGGCGGGCATTAGGATGGTTGATGACCTCCATGCACTTCTCGGCTCCGTTTCCGAAGAAATAGACGGGCCGCCGGTCGAGATATTCCTTGTAGGTGTCGGCATCCACGATGTCCGCCCGAATCTCTCGCACCTCCTTCAGGGCACGGTCGAAGACCTGGGCATACACCTCCATCCTGCGGGCGTCCAGCATCGGGCAGAGCAGGGCATCGTCCTCCTTCACCATTTCACGCAGCAGGACGGGGACACAGAGTAGCTCCAAGGTCGGCACACCCACCAGTTTCAGGTCGCGCCCGTAGCAGATGCCCTTGGCCATAGAGGTTCCGATGCGCAGTCCGGTATAGCTTCCGGGCCCGCTGCTGACGGCCACATAGTCTACGGGGACGGCATGGTCGTCGATGAACGACAGTGCCTCGTCTACAAAACTGCCGAGCTGCTCGTTGTGATTGATGGCGGCACGGTCTTCTTTCTCAAAGACACAGGCCGCATCGACGCTGACGGCCACGGAGCAGACATTCGTGCTCGTTTCTATATTCAATATGCAAGACATAATTATATTTTAGCCCTATTGAAGTGCAAATTTACTCTTTTTTCCGCAAATAAGCGACCCTTTGTCCCGTATTTTTTGTATTTTTGCAAAAAACATAAGAAATTAAAGCCTATGATACAATCGATGACGGGTTACGGAAAAGCGGTCGTAACCTACAAGCACAAGAAGATTCATGTTGAGATTAAGTCGCTGAACAGCAAGGCGATAGACCTCTCTGCCCGCATAGCTCCCCTCTATCGTGAGAAGGAAATGGAGATTCGCAAGATGCTCATCAAGGCTCTTGAACGGGGGAAGGTTGACTTTGCCATCTGGACGGAACAGGATGCGGACAGCGAGGCGACCCCTATCAATGCCTCTCTTGTTGAGAATTATTACCACCAGATCAAGTCGATAGCCGGTCAGGCGGGCATTCCCGAGCCTCAGGATTGGTTCTATACCCTGTTGCGGTTGCCGGATGTAACCAGTAATACGGTGGCCGAGGAGCTTGAAGACGAGGAGTGGGAGGCTGCCGGTCAGGCCATCAACCAGGCTCTCGAGAATATCATTGCCTATCGTAGGCAGGAGGGGTCGGCCCTTGAAAAGAAGTTCAACGAGAAGGTGGACAATATCGAGAGGCTCCTTGCGAGCATCGAGCCTTATGAGCAGGAGCGGGTTCCGAAGATCAGGGCGCAGATCCTGAAGGGCCTGGAACAGATTCCGGAAGCCGACTATAGTCAAAACCGGCTGGAGCAGGAACTGATCTATTACATCGAGAAACTCGACATCAGCGAAGAGAAGCAGCGTCTGACCAACCATCTGAAATACTTCCGCGAGACCATGGCCGAGAGTCATCCGAACGGCAAGAAGCTCGGCTTCATTGCCCAGGAGATGGGTCGTGAGATCAACACGACGGGCTCGAAGAGCAACAATGCACAGATGCAGAACATCGTGGTGCAGATGAAGGATGAGCTGGAACAGATCAAGGAGCAGGTGCTGAATGCGCTGTAAAACACCGCTCCCGGCTCTTCCAAAGCCACTCCCGGCCTCCCCAAAGGAGAGGAGGGGTTATTTGAAAACATGAAGAAAAGGCATTTTGGCTATGAGACGAGCGGCGCAATAAATGATCATTTGTTGCTGGAACATGCCGGAAAAAGTCGCGGAAGACTCACGGAAGCAGAGTCTGCCTTGTGGAATTATCTGCGAGCCAACCAGCTCGGGCATAGGTTTCGCCGCCGGCATCCTGTCCTTGGGTATATCCCGGACTTTATATGTCTGCCCCTGAAGCTCATTGTTGAGATCGACGGCGACTATCATCTGCAAGGCCGTCAGCCGATTCGGGATGCTGGGAGAACGGTTCTTTTAGGGTCAAAAGGCTATCGCGTCTTGCGGTTTAAGAATGAAGAAATAATTGGAAACACGACAACAGTCGTAGAGAAAATCAAAAAGGAAATGACTAAACAAGGAGATAAAATTCAGAAAGAAGCCATTACCGGCTCCTCCCCTTTGGGGAGGTCGGGAGAGGTTTCAGGTGGGTTAATCATCTTCTCCGCCCCTTCCGGCTCGGGCAAGAGCACGCTGGTGCAGTGGCTCATGCGGGAGCACCCGGAGCTGAGGTTGGCATTCTCCATCTCCTGCACTTCCCGTGCGCCGCGCGGAACGGAGCGTAACGGCGTGGAATACTTCTTCCTCACGCCCGGGGAATTCCGCCGGAAGATCCAGAATGATGAGTTTCTGGAGTATGAGGAGGTGTATGAAGACCGCTTCTACGGCACGCTGAAGTCGCAGGTGGAAGAGCAGACACGGCGTGGCGAGAATGTGGTCTTCGATGTCGATGTCAAGGGCGGCTGCAACCTCAAGCGGTATTATGGGCGTCGGGCGTTGAGCATCTTCGTGCAGGCTCCTTCCATTGAGGAACTGGAGAAGCGGCTGCGGGCCCGCAACACAGATACGGATGAAGCCATCAAAAGCCGTCTCGCAAAGGCTTCCTATGAGATGACCTTCGCGCCGAAGTTCGACCATGTGGTCGTCAACGACGACCTTGAGAAGGCCAAGGAGGAGACTTATCGTGTGGTAAGGGATTTCCTGAATACCCCCCCGACCCTCCCCAAGGGAGGGAGAACATAGCTTCCTCTATCCTGAAATAGTATTAGCATGAAGTTCGATGACGATATCAATGCAACCTCCTCCCTCCCCTCGGGCGGTGTGGAGTGGGTCGGAAAGGATATGCTTAAGGGCAATTCTCCTTCCTCCTCCCTCCTTTCGGGAGGGCCGGGGTTAGTCTTTGAGAAGCCTCAGAGTAGGTTCGCTCTGCCCCGCATCGGCATTTTCGGAGGTTCTTTCAATCCGATTCATAAAGGGCACATTGCCCTTGCCCGCCAGATACTCCGCAAGGCGAGGCTCGACGAGGTGTGGTTCTTGGTAACGCCGCTGAACCCTTTTAAGAGAGCCGACGCCGACCTGCTTGCCGACGGTCTGCGCCTTGAGATGGCACGGGTGGCTCTCTCCGGCGAGAAAGGCCTTGTGGCCAGCGACTATGAGTTTCACCTGCCCAAGCCGTCGTATACCTGGGACACCCTGCAGCACCTTTCCAAAGACTATCCCGAGAAGCAGCTTGTCCTGATTATTGGTGCCGACAACTGGCTGAAATGGGACCAATGGTATCATGCCGGGGATATTCTCCGCAGCTATGAGGTCGTGGTCTATCCCCGTGAGGGTTGTCCCGTGGACGAAAACGCGATGCCTAAAGGGGTGCGACTCATAGACACCCGACTCTATAAGATGAGTTCCACGGACATCCGTAGGCGGGTGAAAGAGGGGAGGGGCATTGCCCGGTTAGTGCCCGGGAACATCCTCAAGTTAGTCAAGAAATATTATCGTTGACAATGGGAGGCTTCTGACATTTTGATAGTGCCTGCCCGCCCATAACTCCCGCGAAATTCACCAGCCAAACTTCCGGTCTCAAAACAGGCCGTATTTTGTGATTTTTTAAACTCTTGATAATCACGGGTTTGCAGAAATGCTGCCGCCACAGCCTTGTTTTCTTATCGTGAAATTGCCTGTAGAAAGCGGCAAACAGCCCGGTAAAAGACGGCAAAGAGGACTGCTGGAAGCCGTCAGGAGGAATGTCGGAAGCTGTTAGAAGCCGATCAAAAGGCCGTCTTTTGCAAGACAGGGGCTGTTCTGAAGTCTCTTTTAGGGTGGTTCTCATTCCGGAATGCGGTTTCTCGCGTTACTTTTCAGGATGTCTCTTTGTAAGGCAAAACCCTGTTTTTCTGTCTTTTTGTCTTCGTTTTTCGCAAAATTGTTTCCTGTCTGTTTCTTCACTTTCAAATATTTTCGGCAGGCGAGCCGACTTTTCGGAAAAATGCTTATCTTTGCGAAAAGACAATCTCGTTAAAACCTAAGATATGGAAAAGTCAATCGTCAAGCGTTACATGCGCATGTATTTATCCCTTGCCCTCACGGCCCTCTTGTTTGCGGGCTGCGGCTCCGGCAAGGCGGGGAAGTCGTCTCCAAGCCCAGACCTGTCGCCTCTTATGCTGATGGATACCGCCCAGATGCGCCCCAGCCTGCTGCGCACGATACGACAACTCATGGGGCAGCTTCCCGCCCGCAAGGTCTTCATCTTGAACTGCACCTATCTCTATAAATATGAGGGCATGACCTCTAATGGCGTCAATATCCATAACGACATATTCCTTTTCCAGCCTGCGGACAGCTATGCCTTCAGCGGCGGTGAGTGGTCCATGGGCGAATGCTATCCCAGTCGCTACTTTGTGTTAGACGGCAAGGTGGTCTTCGTTCCCTCCCGCAGTGATGGCTTCATGCGCCAGACCCCGCTCAAGCAGGTCTACGACAGCATGGTGGGTAAGGATGTAGGCTTCGGCAATTCCAACACGCGCTATCTGCTGGTGGTGCACGGAAAGGATTCCGTGCGGGTGCTTCCCGATTTGGCGGACGACGATATTGAGCCGATTTGTGGAACGCGTAGCATGGTAAAGTTTACTCCTCCAACTCCGTAGCGGTCTCGAAAGGGGCTTCCAACCGGCAGGGTGAGGTCGGGGCAGAAGTACTACGGTTGATTGCCGTGGGGCGAGGAGCGAAGACCGTGGCATGAGAATAAAACTTTGTTTTATTTGCTTATCCGCTGGAATTAGTGTAACTTTGCATCCGGAACAGAGAAAGACAGCATGAAATTGCGAAATATATTAGGAAAAATACTCGCCTTGGGACTGCACCCCGTCAAGACCAATGCCGCTTTCTTCGTGGCCATGTATGTGCTTGGCGTGGTGGTGGAGTGGCTCACGCTGGTCAAGGCACCGGGCATCCACCTCTACGGAAACCTCTATCTCGAGCTTTTCCTCGACCTCTATCTGGCGTGCGTCGTGCTCGCCCTGCTGCCCGAAGGCGTTCGCCGGTGGGTGAGGAGGCTGTTCTATGTGGTGCTCTATGCCGTGGCCGTGGTGGATGTCTACTGTTTCTGGAAATTCGGTTCCACGCTCACACCCACGATGCTGCTGCTCGTGGGTGAGACCGACAGCCGTGAGGCAGGTGAGTTCCTGCGGCAATATCTGTCGGTGGATGTGATTTTCTCGCCGGTGGGCTGCGTGCTCCTGCTGGCCGCCCTGCATGCCGCGGCGGCATGGAAACAGAAGTGGATTCGGGCGAAGGCAGAGTCTTTCCTCGGCAGGTTGTCGCCCTGGCCCGGCCTCCTCGTCATCGGTCTTTTCGTGTGGAGCTGTTTTTCGAGCTACGACAACAAGAGGGCGACGGCCAAGATCTATGCCAGCCGCACGATCGGCGATGTGGAGCACACGCTCACGGAACCCGGCCATGCGGTGTTCTATACGCCTCTCTATCGTCTGGTATTCAGCATTTATGCCAACTCGCTGGCGGCGAAGCAGATCACGCAGTTGATAAAGACAAGCGAGAACATCGAGGTGGACAGCTGCTCGTATCGCTCGCCGCACATCGTGCTCATTATCGGCGAGAGCTACGGACGCCACCACTCGCAGCAGTACGGCTACTTCATGCCCACCACGCCGCGGCAGATGGCGCGCGAGAAGACGGGCTTGCTCGTGAAGTTCAGCGATGTCGTGTCGCCTCATAACCTGACGAGTTTCGTCTTCAAGGATGTATTCTCGATGCATGTCATCGGACAGCGGGGGGAGTGGTGCGACTATCCGCTCTTCACGGAGCTGTTTCGCAAGGCGGGCTATCATGTGTCCTTCCTCACCAATCAGTTCCTGCCGAAGGCCAAGGAGGCCGTCTATGATTTCAGCGGGGGTTTCTTCCTGAATAATCCGAAGTTGAGCGCGGCGCAGTTTGATACGCGAAACGATAAGATTCATCGCTTCGACGAGGGGCTTCTGGACGACTACGACCGCCTCAAGGGACGGCTGGGAGCACATACCCTCACCATCTTCCACCTCATCGGACAGCATGTGGGCTACAAGCTGCGGTTCCCCCGAGACCGGGCGAAGTTCTCTGCCGCCGACTACGAGAAGCGCCGGCCTGAGCTCACGGCGCGACAGCGCAAGATGCTGAGCTATTATGACAATGCCTGTCTTTACAACGACTCGGTGGTCGACGAGATATGCCGGCGCTTTGAAAAGGAGGATGCCATCGTCATCTACATGCCCGACCATGGCGAGGAATGCTATGAGGGAACGCGCGGAATCGTATGCCGCAACCACTCCGCGAGGGTCGACTATGACCTTGCGAAATATGAGTTTGAGATTCCCTTCTGGATTTATTGCTCGCATACCTATGCCGTGAGGCACCCGGAAATCTATCATCAGATTATACAGGCGAAGGACAGAAGGCTGATGACGGACGCCCTGCCGCACATGCTGCTGTATCTGGCGGGTATATCCGCGCCCGCTTATCATGAGGAATATAACATCTTGAGTCCGGACTACAACGAGCTGCGACCGCGGATATTGAAGTCGTCGGCCGATTACGACAAGTTGAGAAAGGAGGCCGGAAATGAGTAAGGAGCCGCTCACAAGGGCAGAGTGCAATGCTCTCCGGGGACTTGCCATCATCGGCATTTTCCTCCATAACTACTGCCATTGGCTGAGGCCCATCGTGAAGGAGAACGAATATACCTTCGCCCGACATAATGTGGATGTGTTCAGTCAGGTGCTTTCGCATCCTGACGCGAGCCTTCCCCTTCACCTCTTTTCTTTCTTCGGCCACTACGGGGTGCCGATATTCCTCTTCCTGAGTGCCTTCGGGCTGGTGAGGAAATACGAGCAGTCGGAGACGCGACAGTTACCGGTAGTGCCCTTCGTGAGGTATCATTATCTCAAGTTATTCAAGATGATGATCGTGGGTTTCGTGGCTTTTGTGCTCGTAGATGCCGCCACGCCGCAGAGTTGGCATTACGATGTGGTGAAGGTGGTGTCGCAGCTGTTGATGCTGAACAACCTCCTTCCCGATCCCGACCACATGATCTGGCCGGGTCCCTATTGGTTTTTTGGCCTCATGTTGCAGTTCTATATCGTCTATCGCCTCGTGCTCTATAAGCGGCATTGGGGGTGGACGGTGGGACTGACGGCGGTCTGTCTTGGCATACAACTTTGCCTCGGGCCCGAGAGCGAGGAGCTCAACCGCTACCGATATAACTTCATGGGTGGTATGCTTCCTTTCGGTGCGGGACTGCTCTATGCGCGATATGGCGGGCGGTGGGCCAAGTTGGTGAGGTTGAAAGGTGGCCGCGCCTTCGCCGGCTTCTTGCTGTTCTCGGCATTGGTCGTGGCTTTGAGTTATGACTTTGCGGCATGGGCAGTAGTGCCATTGGCCGTTTGCGGGGCAAGCGTCTGCCTCGTCAAGTGGCTCACAAGGCTGTCCGACGATGTCTCCGGAATGGTCTTCAACGCTCTGGAATGGATGGGCGGCATCAGTGCGGCGCTGTTCGTCTGCCACCCGATCACCCGTAAGATTCTCATCCCCATCAGCCGCCATGGCGACATCTATACAGGGCTGATTCTCTATATCGTGGCCAGCATCTGTGTGGCATGGCTCTTCAAGGAGCTCATGAAGCGCATTCCCAATCCGAAAATGAAGCTGAAAGATGAAGCTTAAAGAGATTGCATTTGCCGATATATCCCGTTACCGCGGGGAGCTGATGGGGGCAGCCATCCTCTTCATCGTCCTCTTTCATGTGGGCTTGTCCCGCAGCGATGCCTTCTTCGGGCTGCGAAGGATGGGCAATGTGGGTGTAGACATGTTCTTCTTTCTTAGCGGAATCGGACTTTGGTTCTCGTGGTTGAAGACGCCGTCGGTCGCCCATTTCTACAAGCGACGCCTCCTCCGCATCTATCCGGCATGGCTCGTCATGGCCACGCTCTTCTATCTCCCAGACTATCTGGATAGCCGGAGATTCTCCTCAAGCCTGTTGGATTTGATAGGCGACATCACCATTAACTGGGATTTCTGGATTCACGACGAGCTCACCTTCTGGTATATCCCGGCGACGCTGATGCTCTATCTTTTCGCTCCTTACTATATGATGCTCATACGCAAGCATCCCGTTTACCGATGGCTGGTGGTCGCCATGATCGTCTGGTGTGTCGTCGTGCAATACATAACGCCTGTCCACCAGGCCCTGGGGCATATTGAAATCTTCTGGAGCCGTGTTCCCATCTTCTTCATCGGCATCAACTGTGGCGAGTGGGTGCGGCAGAAGCGCACGCTCGAAGCCTCCTCCCTGTGGCTGATTCTTCTCTTGTTCGTGATGACTTTTGCGTCGTGCGTCTATCTGGAGCAGAACCTTCACGGTCGTTTCCCCCTCTTTTTGGAGCGCATGCTGTACATTCCGATGACGCTGTCGGGCATCCTCCTGCTTGACGGAATCTTCAGTTATGCCGGAGAAAGGCTCAATCGGGGACTGGCATTCGTAGGTTCCTTGAGTCTTGAGATTTACCTTATCCATGCCCAATTCGTGCTGCCACACCTTGAAAGGTTGGGCTGGACTTATTGGGCGAAGGCTTTAGCCTGCATCGCCATCAGCATTCCGCTGGCCTGGCTGCTGCATAACCTCATTGCCCTAATCCTAAAACGAATCGCGAAATGAAGAATATCTTGAAATTGATACGGCTTCGCCAATGGGTGAAAAACCTTTTCGTGCTCGTACCCCTGTTCTTCGGAGGAGCCCTGTTGAATGCCGAGGCTGTCTTTGCGGGCGTCATCACGCTTGTCTCTTTTTGTTTTGTCGCCTCGTCGATATACTGTCTGAACGACATTCGTGATGTCGAGGCCGACCGCAGGCATCCCGTGAAATGTAAGCGGCCGATAGCCTCGGGTGCGGTAACCATCACCCAGGCCTACGCCTTCATGATAGTGATGTTCGCGCTTTCACTGGCCGTCTTGTTCCTGCTTCCTAACCATCAGCTGGAGGTGGGAGGAGTAATCGTCCTCTATTTTGCCCTGAATGTGGCCTATTGTTTGAAGCTTAAGGAGTATGCCATCGTGGATGTTTGCATCGTGGCTTTCGGCTTCGTGCTTCGCATTCTGGCAGGAGGCATTGCCGCGGAGATAGTGCTCAGCAAGTGGATTATCCTCATGACCTTCCTCTTGACCTTGTTCCTTAGCTTCGCGAAGAGGCGTGATGATGTGCTGAAAATGGACGAGACGGGCGTCGCGCCGCGAAAGAATACCATCCGGTATAATCTTACCTTCATCAATCAGGCTATCACCATCACAGCCTCGGTAACGCTGGTATGCTACATCATGTATACCGTTTCTCCTGAGGTGGTTGGTCATTTCAGGTCCAATCATTTGTATCTGACTTCCGTGTTCGTGCTCGCGGGACTGCTTCGCTATATCCAGATAGCGGTGGTGGACAAGCGAAGCGGCGACCCGACGAAGGTGATTCTGAAAGACCGCTTTACCCAGCTGGTGGTCTTGGCATGGCTCGCATCCTTCCTTTTCATCATCTATGTGGCATGAGACAGCTGTGGGTGTTTGACTTCGACGGTACGATTACCCGGTGCGACTCGCTGCTTGCGTTCATCCGGTTTGCCTGCGGAAGCGGTCGGTTTGTATGTGGATTTTTGCTCTATAGCCCGCTGCTCGTACTCATGAAGTTGCGCCTGTATCCCAACTGGAAGGTCAAGCAGAAGGTCTTCTCTTATTTTTTCAGCGGCAGGACAACAGAGGATTTCGACGCCCTATGCCGTTCTTTCGCGGAGAAAAGATCGTCCTTGATACGGCCGGAAGCCGCCAGGAAGATGGCCGAGGGCCGTCGGCAGGGAGCACAGGTGGTGATCGTGAGTGCGAGCATCGACAACTGGGTGCAGCCCTTCTTCCCGTCCGTTACGGTGCTGGGGACGAGGATTGAGACGGCCGGCGGTCGGCTCACGGGTCGGTTCCTGACCCCCAATTGCTATGGCGAGGAGAAGGTGAACCGCCTCCGGGAGGTGCTTGCCGCCCCTCGTGAGGAGTATTATATCGTGGCTTTCGGCGACAGTCGGGGCGACAAGGAGATGCTGGAATATGCGGATGAAGGATATTTTAGGCCGTTTGGATGAAACCAGGAGGCTGTGGTTAGGCGAGGTGGTGCGTTTCGGAATCGTAGGAATCACCGCCACGCTGATTCAGTATCTGGTATACTGGATATGCTTGCATTGGCTCAGTCCGTGGCTCTCCCTCACGGGGGGATACATCGTCAGCTTCCTCTACAACTTCTATGCCTCCACGCATTTCACCTTCCGCGTGGCGGCGAATGTCAGGCACGGGGTGGGGTTCCTGCTCTCCCATGGGGTAAACTATCTGCTCCAGATGCTCACCTTGCAGTTCTTTCTCTGGCTGGGAGTCGGCAAGCAGGTGGCTCCGATACCGATGTTCTGCGTCTGCGTGCCCGTGAATTTCCTATTGGTTAGATACTTTCTGAAGCGATGAAGACAGGCAGTCTCTTTCAAATAAGGCGCGAGGAACGCTGGATCGCGCTGTCGGCCCTGCTCCTGCTGACGGCTTTGAACGCCTTGGTAATTCTCAAATATGTCGACCTTTTCACGCCGCTTCAGGACAATTACTGGAACCTTTTCATCGGCAGATTCCATGTCTCGGGCTTCGACCCGATAACCTATTATGTCGTTTCAGACTGGGAAGCGCGCTATAATGTCTATCGCCATCCGCTCCTGAGCTTCCTCATGTGGGTGCCGTATGTCGTCAATCAAGGCTGCATGGCACTCTTCGGCATCAACTGCGTGCAGTTCATCGTCGCCCTGATGCTCGTCTTCGCCGCCTTCTATGCCTTCATTTTCCTGCACCGGATATGCCGGGACATCATCGGGCTGGGCCGCTTCGACTCTGCCTTGCTCAGTTTCTTCCTCTATTCTTTCGCCTTCGTGATGCTCTCGGCGATGGTGCCCGACCACTTCATCCTTTCCATGTTCGCGCTCTTGCTGACGCTCTATGTCTCGGGAATGCTGATCAAAGAGCGGAAGGCGATGGGCATCTGGCAGACCCTGCTGCTGTTTTTCTTTACGGCGGGCATCTCCCTGAACAACGGTCTGAAGGTCTTCTTGGCAGGTCTTTTCGTAAACCGAGGGCGCTTTTTCCGCGTTCGCTACCTGCTTTTTGCCGTCTTCTTGCCGGCCTTGCTGCTATGGATGGGCGCACGATATGAATACCACTATCTGGTGGCTCCCCATGAGAACGCCCGCCATGCACAACAGGCCATGCGCAAGGCAGAGAAGGCTCGTCTCGACTCCATCCGTCTGGCAGAGGCCTCCAAGTTATGTCAGAAAACGGGTGATACCACCTGCAAGGAGGCTCCGAAGCCAGCACCGAGGAAGCGCGTGCGGCAAGGCGTGCCGTTCATGCAGGGTCAGTTCATGCGTTGGACTGACAAGACCACGCCCCGATGGGAGTCAATCGTGGAGAATCTCTTCGGTGAGAGCATCCAGCTTCACCCCGATTACTTGCTGCAGGACGAGTATCGGGTACGCCCGATGGTCGTGAAATACCGCTGGGCTTTCAACTATGTGGCGGAGGGCCTGCTGGTGCTGCTCTTCCTGCTGGGCATTGGATGCGGCCATCGCAGTCGTTTCCTGTGGCTTGCCCTGTCGTGGTTTGCGCTCGACCTGACGCTCCACATCGTCCTGGGCTTCGGCATCAACGAGGTCTACATCATGTCGGCGCACTGGATCTTTGTCATCCCCATTGCCGTCGGCTATCTGCTGAAGGCCCTGGCTCCCTTGCCCCGGAGGCTCTTCAGGGCGTTGCTCGTGCTGCTCACTCTCTACCTATATGTTTATAACGGATATTTTATAATCGACTACATGATATGCTGAAGATATTCAAGATAAGGCCCGAGGAGCGCTGGCTGGCCCTCGTCGCCCTGCTTTTCGTGGGCACGCTGAACGCCTTGGTGGTAGCGGAATACTTTCCCGTGCTGTCCCAGCCGTCGGCTGATTATCACAACCTTGCCCGCGACACCTTTCATATCTCAGGCTTCGACGCATGGACCTATTCCATCTTGAGCGACTGGCACGGATGGGAGTTCAACATCTACCGCCATCCGCTGCTGGCCGTTTTCTGCTTCATTCCTTTCCTGCTGAACCAGGGGCTGATGGCGTTGACGGGCATCAACTGTGCCGTTCCCATCATGGCACTGATTGAGCTGTTCTCCGGATTCTACTCCGTCGTCTTCCTCTACCGCATCCTGCGTGAGGTGATAGGCACCGGCCGCCTCGACGCTACGCTGCTCACCGCCCTGTTCTTCACCTTTGCCTTCATCATCCTCACCGTCATGGTGCCCGACCACTTCAATCTGTCGATGTGCCTGATGCTTATCTGTCTCTACATCGCGGGCAGGAAGATGGGGCGCCGACGACTGATGACGGCATGGCAGACCGTGCTCCTGTTCTTTTTCACGGCCGGCGTATCGCTCAACAACGGGGTCAAGATTTTCCTCGCGGCACTCTTCGCCAACGGCCGCAGATTCTTCCGTCCACGGTTCTTCCTGCCGGCCGTCATCCTCCCCGCCGCCGTGATGTGGGGCATCGCCGTGCTCGAGTTTCAGGTGTGGGCACAGCCTTTAGAGACGGCGGCGCACCGGAAGATGGAGGCTCGCGACCGGTTTTTCAAGGACAGCGTGTATCAGGCGTTCCGCCGTCAGCATCCCGAAATGGACAGCGCGGAGGTTCGTGCGGGCACGAATAAGGTGCTGAAGCGGTTGGCCTATCAGCAGTATGTGCGGAATCATGCCCACCCGAAGATAGGGCGCCCGATGTCGAAAAAGGGCTTCATGGCATGGACCGACAAGGAAACCGACCGCTGGCGCAGTGTGGTGGAGAATCTTTTCGGCGAGTCGATACAGCTTCACAAGGCCAACCTCCTTCAGGATATCATGAAAGACAAGCGGCCGATGATCGTGCCGTATGAGAAGGATTACCACTATTGGATTGAGGGATTGCTGGCCGGACTGTTTCTCGCGGGCGTCTTCCTCGCCCGTCGCAGCCGCTTTTTCTGGCTCGTCTTCTCGTGGTTTGCGTTCGACATGGCCATCTATATCGTGCTGGGCTTCGGCATCAACGAGGTCTACATCATGACCTCGCAGTGGGCTTTCATCATCCCGGTAGCCATGGGCTATCTCTTCCGTGATGCCCGAGGATGGCTCCGCGGGGCGTTGCGGGCGGCGGCGGGAGCACTCGCCCTGTATCTCCTCGTCTATAACGGCAGTCTGATCCTGACACACTTGAGCTGACCCTGCACGACCGGCATCAGGGCTGCCGGCCGTCAGGAGAATGGCGAAATCGGCGAGATTGAACGACAAAATCGCCGATTTCGTCGCACGATTTCGCCGATATTGTCACGCTGAAAGCCGTTACAAGGAAACGAACCTGCCGCTGCCCTCAGAATCGGAAGTAGCCTTTGATCATGCTGCGGAGTCGTCTCGGAATCTTCACCCAGAGATTGTTGGTGCGGCCGTAATAGCGTTCGTAGGCGCTGCGGGCGGCTTCGTTTTCCTCGACGGGCGATATCTTCTTCACCTCAAGCGGCTTCATCCACAGGCGGGAGACATAGGGGTCTCCCGACAAGGAGTTTGTCCCTGAGCCGTCGAGGCCCTCGTTGGAGACGAGGGAGCGCCCTACATTCAGCGACAGGATATCCTTCAGGAAAAGCGAGGCGTTCCAGCGGATGGCCCAAGAGTTGTTCTTTCCGGCTATTTGGCGGCGCAGCATGCGTGTGAAGCCGTAGGTTCCGTTGAAGTCAAAGCGTCTCGTGAGTCTCCTTTCCTCCAGCTGCCGCAGCAGTTCCCTGCCGTCGGGATTGAAGTGTGCCCATGCCCGTTGCCAGGTAGCCCACCCCCAGCTTCCCGTCCATTGGATGAGGAAGGTGTCGGGCAGGGTCGTGTCTTGTGTGAAGTCGCACGCCTGGATGTGTCCCACACGAGGCTCGTCGGCATAGGTTTCGAGAGCCTCGTTCATGAACCGCAGGAAATATGGCGACACCACGAGGTCGTCTTCGAGCACGATGACGCGCCCATGCCGGTTGACAACTGTCGACACTCCGTCGATCACATTGCGGGCCAACCCCCAGTTCTCGGCGCGCTCAATGATGTGCACTTGCTTGAAACCGGTGGTGCCGCGCACGATTTCCCTCACCTGCCTGACGGCGTCCTCATCGGCCGCCGACCGTGCCGCGTCTGAGAAAACATAGAGTTCAGAGTTGCCGGTCTCCGCGTTTTGCAGGAGTGAGGCCAGTCCCCGCTCCACATGTTGCGGGCGGTTGTATACGAAAAGTAAGATCGGTGCTGGTTCCATTATACATAGTTTCTTAGGTCGACATGCAGTGAAAGTTCGCGCGCCTTGATGACTTCGCCGGTGCGGAAGAGCAGTGCGAGAGCCATGGAGAGATAGGTGAGCCCATAGCCCCAACGGCCTTTGGCGAATGACCGGAGCGCCTTTTTGCCCACCGCCAGCACGCCCGGGGCGAAGGCCTTGCCGAAGGAATGGTTGATATTGGCGTATTCCGAGAGGTGATAGACACGCTCCGTGCGGAAGAACGACCGTCTCGTCTGCTGGCGGAACTCACGGTCGTGGTAGCCGAAGACGGCAGGCACGAAGCCTGTCTTCCATCCATAGTGGAGCATGCGGTTCGCCAAGTCCTTGTCTTCGCCGTAGTGATAGAAGATGGGGGCAAAGAATCCCACCTCGCGGAGCGCCCTCATCGGCAGATACCAGATGGCCGCATTGATGAAGGGCACCTCTGTTACCTCGTCTTCGGGCAGCCGGTGGAGGTCGCTCAGACCGCTGTATGCGCTGAAGCCATGCTCTATCTTGTCGCCGCTGCCCGTGAGATGAACGGGCGAGAGGATTCCGTATTCGGGATGTTTGCGGCTGGCGGTCGTGAGGGCGGCAAGGGTATTGGTGTCTATCCATGCGTCCTGGTTCAGCAGGAGCACGCCGTCGTAGTCCTCACGGTCGGCCTTGTGAAGACCTATGTTGTTGGCCTTGCCGAACCCTAGGTTGCTCTTGTTCTCAATGAGGGTTACCTCCGGGTAGCGTTCCCGCAGGGTCTTCACGGTGTCGTCCTTGGAGCCGTTGTCCAGAACGATGATGTCTACCGGCACCGAGGAGGCCTTCAGCGAGCCCAGGCACTTATCCATCCACTTCGTGAAGTTATAGGATACAATGATGGCGAGTATCTTCATGATGGGTCTTTTTTGATGATTTCCACTTCGATTCGTCCTATGGCGGCGGCCGTCAGGGAGAAGGTGCTGCCGAAGGAACCGATGATTCTGCGGGTGCGCGACAGGGTGTAGAGTTCCACGAGGGCGTCTTCCATACCGCTGAGCGAGCTTCTGTCGGCTTTCCGGGGCAGGGTGAGGATGCGGCCGGGGAACTCTCTGCGGAGCTCGGCCTTCACCTCTTCGTCGTCGGAAGCCAGATAGAAGCGGGTGTCGTCGGGCTCCTCCCGCATGCGGGCGACGAACATCGGGGTGGGGCTATACCGTATGGAGCGTTCCTGATCGGTGCGACGGATGTGCACGCCGACCACTTTTCCGTGGAAGTCGGCGGTTGCCTCGTCGACTCGCCGCTGCAGTTCGGCAATGGGGTGGAAGCCGTCGAAGGCATTGTCGGGAATGTCTTTCGCCATGAAATACACATGGCTGGCGAGCCATACCCTCTTGCCTTTCGCCCAAGGGGTGAAGTCGAAGCCCTCATACATCCGTCGGGTGGCTTCCCCTTCGTCCATCCTTGCGTTGAAGAAGAGTTTCTGGAAGAGGCGTGGGAGCCGGAAGTTGCGCTTGCGGGGGCGGTCGCGGAGCATCTTGTCGGCGAGCGAACCTTGCCGGAGCGATATCCCCATGCTGTCTATGGAGCAGAAGAGCTGGTCGAAGCGGCAGCCTAATCCCCAGTCCTCAAACCACAGGACAGTGAGCCGGGAATGGCTCTCCCGGGCCAGCCGGACGGCTGCGGCTATGGCTTTCATACGGTTGCCGAGGCCTCCGGCGGGCACGAAGACGATGGCTCCCGCGGCCGGCTCCTTGATCCGGGGCAGGGGGAGGAGTCTTGAAACGAGCCTCCGCCCCCGGGTCATCATGCGTTTCAGGGGCGAGAATCCTTGTTCCGCGGCCTTCAAATGCCCTGTTTCCCTCGTGATGTCGGCTTCTGTCCATTCGGGCATGTATTGCCGTGCAAGTTGCCCGAAAGCCTCGGCGTCAGCTTTCCCGTCCGTGCTTTTCAACTGAGTGGACAGGTTCAGGCAGTTGCGGGCGTTGGCTTTGCGGAGAAGGTCATAGACCTCCCGGTCGCGTTCTTGGAAGTAGTCGATGAGCAGGTCGCGGTTTTTCAGGGAGATGAGGGCACGCTTCTTGCGGTCTCCCCCTGTCCAGATGCTGGTCTCGAGCTTGCGGTAGACGGCCATCACCCGTCTCATGTAGTAGGCATCTCCATACCGTGCGTTGAGCATGTGCATGGCGAGATCGTAGCTCGTAACCCTGTCCATCCAGTCGGGAAGCGGCCCGAAGAACCCCCGGCGATAGAATACGGAGACATTGGTGATGGGGTTGCAGAGGGCTAAGTCGTGCAGGGAGACGGTCTCTTTCTGGCCGCCGTTGCTCAGGCTCTTGGTTCCGTCGGCCTCGTAGAAGTTCACCACACGGTGGAAGCACATGCTGTATTGCGGATGGGCATCCATGAAGTCGGCCTGTATCTGCAGCTTGCGGCTGTCGGTCCAATAGTCGTCGGCCTCGCAGACGGCGATGTACTGCCCCCTCGCGAGGCTGTAGGTCTCGATGAAGTTGCGGGCCAGTCCGAGGTTCCGGGCATTCTCGTGGACGATGATTTGTTCCGGATACAGTTCCTGCCAGGCCCGGCAGCGGGCCAGGGTGCCGTCGCCGCTGTGGTCGTCGCCGATAATCAGTTGGATGGGGAACGAGGTCTGCTGCAAGACCACGCTGCGGATGGCCTCGTCGATGTATTTCTCCTGGTTGTAGGCGAGCATCAGCACGCTCACCTTGATCGGGTTCTCCATATCTTATTTCTTTCTTTTCAGCAGTTCGATTGACTCCCGCAATATCTTGCTTCCGCTGAGGTAGGCGATGAGGAAATAGACCGTCATGCCCGTGATGAGCTGGCAGACGAGCAGCAGGAGGTGGTGGGCGACGACGAGGCTCACGCTCCACACCGCGGCCATCATGAACAGCGAGACGGCCAGATAGGGCAGGATGTCGCGCAGCTGGTGCGTGAGCCGGTAGCCCGTATACCGCTGGGTATAGGCCATGCTGATGATATAGACGAAGAGGCGGACGCTGATGAGTCCGCCCACCATCGTCAATACGCCCTGACGGAAGAACAGGGCGATGGCCGCGGCGGTGAGGGCGATCTTGAAGATTTCTATCTTCAGGATGCCCGACGAGCGTCCGCTCACCTTGATAAAATTGTTGTTAATGGCCGTGAGAATCGTGAAACAGCCGCCCAGGCAGAGTAGTTGAAAGAACGGAATGGCCGCCCACCAGGCCTCTTTAAACAACAGGCGGAAGAGGGCGGGGGCCACGGCGATGGCTCCGCACATCATCGGGAAGGTGAGGAAGGCCGTGAAACGAATCGACTTGCGATAGGCGTTTATCAGTCGGTCGTGCTCGTCCTGGATGCCCGAGAATATCGGGTAGGTGGCGTTCTGGATGCTTCCGTAGATGAGGCTCACGATGGGATCGCAGATCTTATTTCCCTGCGTGAAGTAGCCGAGTTCGCGTTTTGGATAGAGCTTAGGCAGCACGAGGGAGTAGATATTCAGGAAAACGGTGTTGACGAGACCGGCGGCGAGCAGACTGGAGGAGAATCCGAAAAGCTCGCGGAGCAGCCGGAAGCTGAAATAACGCTTAGGACGCCAGTCGCTCCAGAACCAGAGCAAGGCGCTCTTGGAGGCTGCGAGCGTTACGGGTTGCCATGCCAGCGTCCATACGCCGCAGCCGCCGGCCGCCATGCCTATGGCGCATGTCGACGAAAAAAGCATCGAGAGGAGGTCGACTTTGGCCAGTTGCCTGAAGCGAATCTGCTTGTTGAGCAGGGTGTTCTGTATCAGCATGGTGGCATTGAGGGGCAGGGCGAGGAACACCACGGCGGCAAGCCTCGTGAGCAGGGGCTCGTGGAAATAGGCCACGATGAGCGGACTGGCCGCCATCAGGAGGGCATAGATCAGGAGGCTCATGGCCAGGTTGAACCAGAAAACGGTGCTGAAGTCGCGGTTGTCGGCCTGCCTTTTCTGAATCAAAGCCGCCCCGAAGCCGCTCTCTACGATGAGGTTGCCGATGGCGGTGAAGATGGCGAGCATGGCCACGAGGGCGTAGTCGTCGGGAAACAGGATGTTGGCCACGATGACGGCGACGGCGAACTGCAAGGCTTGCTGACCGAAGCGGTCGGCGAAATTCCATATTAAAGCACCTATCGTTTTCTCTTTCAGGGATTCGGACATGGACTCTCTTCTTAGGAGTTAAGGAGTAAAGGAAGTAAAGGAGATAAGACATGAGTCTGCTCCGCGCCTCCTTGCTCCGCAGTATTGAGGAGTTGAAGGAGTTAGGGAGTTAAGAAGCTAAGACGGTGGTCTCTGTTCTTGCGCCTGCTCCTGTTGTTCCTATACCTTATATTATAT